>CAZKLU010000042.1:0-16472 GCA_964553775.1 uncultured Oscillospiraceae bacterium
TGCAGGTCTGTCGTTCTTTTCGCAGTAATACGGCATACATATTTCGTTTATGAATAAAAAATCTATGTACTTGTCTATTTTTCTTAAAAATATGATCTTTCGGTGCCAAATCTTATATTATAAACCGTTTCCAATTTTCTTTGCCTGTTCGTTCCCTCTAAAAGCATATCAAAGCCCCGTTTCTTGCAGTTTTCTATGCTTTTATTATACCTTCTCGTGTTTTTAAAATGTTTTTGTAAAATAGACTGCTGACTTCAGGCTTGTCAGCGGGTTGAGCCCGCCGAATGGCGGCAATACGCTTGCCTTTCAGAGAAACGCGCTCTCGGACATGAAAAGCTCTTAGTATTAACATAGTTTCACGGCGTGGGAACCGGCTGAAAATAAATTTTCACGCTTCAAATAGTGTACTTGACAAATATCACCGCTTTGTGTATAATAGTCATATAAAACACCCCCGCAAATACGCGAATCTTCGTCAAAAATAATAAATAACAAGGAGGTATTCGCTGTGAGACTGACATTCATAGGCGCGGCTCACGATGTTACAGGAAGCTGTACTCTGCTTGAAGCTGGCAGACACAAAATGCTCATAGACTTTGGTATGCGTCAGGGCGTTTGCACATTTGAAAATATCGATCTGCCTGTTTCACCGGATGAAATCGACTGCGTGTTCCTCACCCACGCGCATATTGACCATTCCGGCAATCTGCCGCTTTTATCTAAACGCGGCTTTAAGGGCGCGGTTTACGCTACGGAGGCAACCTGCAATCTGTGCGAGATCATGCTGCGTGACTGCGCGAACATTCAGATTACTGAAGCTGATTACAAGAACCGCAAAGCTCAACGGGCGGGCGGTGCGCTTATAGAGCCGCTATACGACATGGAGGACGCGGAGCGGATCATCAAGCGTCTGCGCCCGTGCGAATATAACAGACACATCAGAATCAACGAGAACGTCACGATCCGATTTACAGACATAGGACATCTTCTCGGCAGCGCGTGTATAGAGGTGTGGCTGAATGAGGACGGTGTTGAAAAGAAAATTGTATTTTCCGGTGATGTTGGCAATATCGACCAGCCTATTATCTGCGACCCAATGCCTGTCGAGGAAGCGGACTACATAATGATCGAGTCAACTTACGGTGCGCGTCTGCACAGTGAGAATATAGAGCATATAGACACTCTCGCGGGATTCATTCAGAAAACTCTTGACAGGGGTGGAAATGTTATTATTCCCTCGTTCGCTGTCGGCAGAACTCAGGAGATACTGTACTTTATCCGTGAGATAAAAGAGAAGAACCTTGTCACCGGACACGGCAGCTTCCCTGTATATGTTGACAGTCCTCTCGCGAATGAGGCTACCGGAATATTCATGCAATGCGACACGACATATCTTGACGACGATTTTAAGGCAGTCATGGCGCAGGGGATCAACCCGCTTGTATTCGATGGTCTGCACCTCAACGTATCGACTGAGGAATCGAAGAAGCTGAACTTTGACACAACGCCAAAAGTCATTATTTCGGCAAGCGGAATGTGCGAGGCGGGGCGCATACGTCACCACCTCAAATATAATCTCTGGCGACCTGAGTGTCTCATACTTTTTGCCGGTTATCAGGCGGAGGGAACGACCGGAAGAATAATATATGACGGAGCGAAAAGCATCAAGCTGTTTGGAGATGAAGTCGCGGTAAACGCTGAAATCGCGCTTTTACCCGGCGTGAGCGGTCACGCCGACAAAAACGGACTTCTCAAATGGCTGTCGTATTTCACCAATAAGCCGCGGCAAATATTTGTGAACCATGGCTCTGAGCAGTCCGCTGAGGATTTCGCGAAATGCCTTCGCGAGGAGAAGGGGCTGAACGCTTACGCCCCGTATTCAGGTACGGTGTACGACCTTGCGGCGGGTGAGTTTGTGCGTATAACCGAGGGCGTAAGAATTAAGAAGGAGACAAAAACCGGCGTATCCGCCGCGAGAGCGAGGGCAAACGACGCATTCTCAAGGCTGCTTGATTCAGTTGAGAGACTGCGCAGGATCGCCATCGGCTGTGAGGGTATGGCAAATAAGGATCTTATCAAATACGCGGGACTTATTGACAGCCTGACGGAGAAGATAAGAAGATAGGGAGCTGCCGCCGGAGATTTTGGAGCCGTTACACGATCTCAGACACAGCTTCACCGGTTTTCCACGCATGAAGCCGCTGAAATGGCTTTGTCTATGTAAACGCTGCGAGTTATAAATCTCTGAGTCTGAGGATATATCAACGCTCGAAGTCTCTTGCGTATTTACTCATAGCTGAAAATATTTTTGCCTTTGAACATGAAAAAGCACCCAATGTATATCACATCGGGTGCTTTTTGTGTTTTTATGCTCTTGCCAGACCGTCAACGTGCAGAACCTCGCCGGAGATGTAGCTCGCTTTATCGCTCGCAAGGAACACAAAAGCATTCGCTATATCCTCTGGTTCGCCTATTCTGCGGAGCGGAACAGAATTGATAAGCGGCTGGATCATGGCATCGGGAAGTGATGCCACCATGTCGGTTTTCGTTATTCCGGGTGCCACGGCGTTTACACGGATCCCTGACGGAGCAAGCTCTCTGGCAAGTGACAGTGTGAAACCGTTCACCGCAAACTTGCTTGTGGGGTACGCGATTCCTGATGGCTGCGCGTATTTGCTGACCATGCTGCTGGTGTTGAGTATTACACCGCTGCCCTGAGCTTTCATGCCCTCTACGACTGCGCGGCTGCAATTATATACTCCCTTGACGTTGAGATCCATCACCTTATCAAACATCTCCTCGGTGTATGATGTGAACGGCTCCCTCGCGGAGACTCCGGCGTTGTTCACGAGTATGTCTATCCTGCCGTATTTCTCAACAACGGTTCCAAACGCCGCCGCGACACTTTCATAGCTTGTGAGATCCGGCGATATACCGATAACATCCCACTCGGCATTTTCGGCTTTCAGCTTTTCAACCGCTTTTTCAGCCGTTTCCGGCTTGGAGCCGCAGAGAGCGACCTTCGCGCCCTCCCTGAGATATTCCCTTACTATTGCGTAACCGATTCCTCTTGTACCGCCGGTAACAACGGCTATCTTATCTTTTAATAGCATTTTCCGTATTCTCCTTTTATAATCTCTTGAATATCAAAATCGGGCTTTCTGACAAATTGCCGCAGGGGATAAAATAGTGCGCGATTTCAACGACTTCCAAATATTTTACCGCAGTTTCCTTGCTCGACCGCTTGCTATGCCTGTTCCTTCCAATGCTCAAGCTCAGATGCGGGGTATGCCTTTGTCCAATGATACGGCTGCAATTCTCTCAATTCAACAAACCTGATTCTTTCATCATCAGATGTAACAGCTACCTGAACATTCTCGCCCCAATATCTAAGCCTTTCCTGACAAATACCGCATGGCGATAGCACACGGAATCCGGACTTTTCATCATCACGAATCAGGCACATACAGTGCGTTACTCTTTCGTTGTATTTGTGCGCTTCAAGCATCGCGCCGGTCTCGATACATAATGTCGCGGACGCATTGGCTGTCTCGATCGATACGCTTGTATAATAATTTCCCGCGGATGTGTGGACCACTCCCGCGCCGCCCCAGCCTGCAGGGTACCGCTTTTCTATAAGTTCCGCAGCTCTTCGGTACATTTCATTTTCTACTTCATAGTCTCTCATGACATTCTCCTGTGTGTCACGGTTCAGAACCTGCTTTCATAATCTGAAACAGAGGAAAAAGATCCGTCTGAGTGGAGTTAAGTGCCTGTTAAGACAGACTTTATACTCAGAGCCGGAAGCTTATGCGCGTGAATGCATCGCGGCAATCACGCCGCCGTCATACAGCACGTCAACGCCGGTGAGGTAACTGCAATCATCACTCACCATAAACGCCATCATTTTCGCTATCTCCACAGGATCGCCGACTCTCCCAAGCGCGCCGCTTTTGGCGAAATTGGCGGCGTCATCTCCCTCAATCTCGCCCATAGGCGTTGAGAATGTACCCGGAGAGATGCTGACTACTCTTATTCCGTTTTTGCCGTACTTCACCGCCGCTCTCTCGGTGTACCAGATAACAAAGTTCTTTGATATTGTGTATGCCGTCCCCGCCTGCTGCTCAGCGGGAACATTACTCAGCATTTGCTTTGCCGCGCCCATGAACACCGCTTCACCCTCAGTATAGAGCTTGTAAAGCTGAACCGGTTCCTGTCCGGCGGGCAGCATATGTCCCGCCATCGACGACACATTCAGAATTACGCCGCCGGACTGCATGGAGGGTGCAAACTCCTCGTCTATATTCACAGTGCCAAGCGCGTTGATACGGAAAATGCTCTCCCCGTCAGTCATGTGGGGCGATACTCCCGCCGCGTGAATGACTGTCTTGATATTTCCAAGCGTTTTGGCATAGTTCACAAGCTCCTTCACAGCGTCACGCTTGCCTGTATCACAGGGAAATGTGACAACCTCCGCGCCGAGCGATTTAAGCTCCGAAGCGGCGTTATCAAGCTTCGATACTGTTCTTCCGGTCAGCACAATAACCTGACTTTTGCCGAGTATCTTCGCTGTCTCAAGACCCATTCCGCTCCCGCCGCCGGTAACAACACAAACATTTTTCATAATATGCTCCTTTTATTGTAAAATTATACGCGCCATTTTATGGCAGGCAGTAAGTTATATCAGACTAACTATACATAATATCGCGCACCGCAAAGAGAGTTCGGTATAGGGATTTTTGCACAGATCCACGCGAGTGACGCACACGCGAGAAATTCCGAACCGCGTCCAGAAACAACAAAACCGCCAAAAAGCTGATTTTTGCGGTGCTTCCATATATGTTCAGTTCCTGACAACGGGATTATACCACAGTAGGGCGGAGATGTCAAGACACGGAAATCAATTTTCAACCGGATTTTCCGTGCCGCATGGAATGAACGAAAGCGAGAGATATTGCCGTTTGACGGATATTTACGGAATCTATGGTGAAATTCGTAAATTTTTCATTAACTCTCTTTACTTTTTGATACATTGGGGTATAATAATCTGCGTAGAGTTAATTGTTGATTTATAAAATAAAAGGTCAGGCTTGAACCGCGCCGGTTTATAAAGAAATCGCATGGCGCGGGTGCGCCGGGAAAACCGGCGCGTAATGAAAACGGGTTTCCATTTTTAAATTTTGATAATTGTAGGAGGAAAAATTTATGGCAGTAAAGGTTGCAATCAACGGTTTCGGGCGCATAGGTCGTCTCGCGTT
Source organism: uncultured Oscillospiraceae bacterium (assembly GCA_964553775.1). Classification (GTDB taxonomy): domain Bacteria; phylum Bacillota; class Clostridia; order Oscillospirales; family Oscillospiraceae; genus RUG626. The sequence continues at coordinate 5,259 of CAZKLU010000042.1, forward strand.
CCGCCAGATGTTCGGCGCGGAGGGCTACGAGGTAGTTGCTATCAACGATCTGACAAGCTCCAAAATGCTCGCGCATCTTCTCAAGTACGACACGGCACAGGGCAACTACGCCCGCAGCCACAAGGTTACTTACAACGAGGGAGAGGGCAAGGACAACTATATAGAGGTTGATGGCACCCGCATCACGATCTACAAGGAACCGAACGCGGAGAATTGCCCGTGGGGTGAGCTTGGCGTGGATGTTGTTCTTGAGTGTACAGGCTTCTATACCTCAAAGGCAAAGTCCGAGGCTCATATCAAGGCTGGCGCGAGAAAAGTTGTTATTTCCGCTCCTGCGGGAAACGATCTGCCGACAATCGTTTATAATGTCAACCATAATACACTCAAGCCAGAGGACACAGTTATCTCCGCTGCTTCATGCACGACCAACTGCCTGGCTCCGATGGCAAAGGCACTCAATGACTATGCTCCTATCCAGAGCGGAATCATGACAACAGTTCACGCCTATACAGGCGATCAGATGATACTTGACGGTCCGCAGCGCAAGGGTGACCTCAGACGCGCCCGTGCCGGTGCCCAGAACATCGTTCCGAACTCCACAGGAGCGGCGAAGGCGATCGGTCTTGTTATTCCGGAGCTTAACGGCAAGCTCATCGGCTCCGCGCAGCGTGTTCCTGTTATGACAGGTTCAACTACTATTCTTGTCGCTGTTGTCAAGGGCAAGGACATCACAAAGGAGTCAATCAACGCGGCTATGAAGGCGGCTACAAATGAGTCCTATGGCTACAACGAGGATCAGATAGTCTCCAGCGATGTTATAGGCATGACCTACGGCTCACTTTTCGATTCCACGCAGACAATGGTAGCGAAGATCGATGATGACACCTATCAGGTGCAGGTTGTTTCGTGGTACGATAACGAGAACTCATACACCTCACAGATGGTTCGCACGATCAAGTATTTCTCAGAACTCAAGTGAGTTTGTGATTTAAGATAAAATGAAACGGAACCGCTCTATAGGGTGGTTCCGTTTTTGCTGTAGTAGCTCAATGATCTCAGTGCGCGCGGATTTCGGGGCAATTTTCCGCAGGAATACCGTGTTTCAAGGAAAATTAACGAGGAAATACTCAAAGCCGCAAGCAGGATGCGCGAAATGCTTATAAAAGACCGCGAAAGTCTCGGACGGCACTTCAAATTTCGAACATCTTTGCCCGCTTTCATTTATGACCCGTATACTCGGAGCCGAAAAGACCACGACCGCGATCCGCTCCCTGGGAGCGGACAGGCAGACAGCCTATTTGCGGCACAGCTCATTTTTGCGCTGTAATGACAGCTTGTCGGCTATCATCGCTATGAACTCTGAATTTGTCGGCTTGCCTTTCGCGCCGGATACCGTGTACCCAAAAAACCGCTGGAGAGTTTCAACATCTCCCCTGTCCCACGCGACTTCTATCGCGTGGCGTATGGCGCGTTCAACTCTTGACGGCGTGGTGCCGAACTTCTCCGCGACCTCGGGGTACAGTACCTTCGTAATGGCGTTTATTATGTCCATATCGCCAACGGCTCGGACTATTGCCTCGCGCAGATACTGATAGCCCTTGATGTGCGCCGGTATACCTATCTCGTGTATAATTTCCGTGACCTCAAGTTCAAGATCACGTTCACCCATAGAGATCTCAGCGGTGCCGCTGAGTACTTCCTTTATCTGCTTCGTGAGATAATCACAGGCAAACGGCTTCTGTATTATATATGACGCGCCAAGACCCGACGCACGGGCGAATATCAGCTCATTGACATAACCCGCTATAAGTATGCAGAGCGGTCTTTCGCTCTCTTTAAGCTCTCCCATAACGCCAAGTCCGTCAAGCCCCGGCATTACCAGATCCAAAAGCGCGACATCAGGCTTTCTGCCCCGCATCATGTCCAGCAGCTCAATGCCGTCTCCGGACACTCCCGTTACCCGAAATCCACTCTCCGCTTCCAGCCGCTTTTTCATATCGTTTCTCAGTTCCTCGTCCGCTTCTCCTATTACTATCTCAACTTTCCCTTCCATTTAATCCGCCTCCGTGTAGTGGTATTTCCTCTCAACCCTATTGCCTGTTCGTATTCTACCATAATATTCCAATGAGTGCAAGGGATTATTTGTAGATTTTTGGAGGTATATACAGTTTTTTTCAAAAAGGACACGCTCACGAAGCCGCTTGCTTTCTGACGCTGGCTGTCTTCGGTACCGGGTCGCATGGGTGCCTTGCTGTTCAATGACCGGGAGATGTTTGTCCAACTTATAGCCGCTTCTGGAGACAGTCACCGATCCGTTACAGTAACGCCATAGAGATAAACGGGAAATTGATTTCTGTACAATGTTCCGCGGGTTCCTGAACCGGCAGCCCCGATTGCGCCGCAAATGCCCCGCCGTCTTGCGGAGAGCGGGAATAAGGTTGGCGATTATCGGGCGTACCGGCTGCTGCCCACGAATTGCTGCCAGTCTCACGAAAAGTTTGTGGATTCTAACGAGAAAAAACAGTTGACAAACGAGGGACAATCGGGTAAAATATATCTGCACAGCCGGAAAGACAAACCGTTCGGGCTGTGATGGTTTCACCCACGAAAACGTGTGCCGTGTACGAATGCTCAATATATCGGGCTTTTATACAGGCTTGGATGTGTTTATTAAACCGATATATGAGCGGACAGTTTTTCAGCAAGGTTCCGTTTGCGCCGGAATATGATTTTAGAGGAACTATGGAGCGATCTATGGGTGCGAATGAAAAAGCCGTGTTCTTAAACACGCGGCAAATGCGTTCAACACAATGACTGAGTTTCCGGCTTTGTCCGGATCGGCAGCCGGTACAGCTCCGGTTCATAAAAAATCATAAGACATCTTTCGGAAAAACGCTTGCCGTACAGCCGGAAACGAGGATTCCGGTATCCGCTGACTGATCTGCCAAATTCACGGGAACAGGCTATTCGATGGACGAGACACAATATGAATGTGAGCGCGTATGTGAAAGACCTGCCGCGCTCAGACAGGGAATTAAAAGGTTAATCTTAATAAAACATTTGAGGTGGAAATATGAAAATCTTATCAAACGATACGTCAAAAGAACTCAGCCTTCCTATGTCAAGCGAACATATTCCGGAGCTTGACCCGTACTATAACGATGGCGATTTCGGCTCCTGTTCGGACGAAGCCTACGAGATGAGTGAGCAGGAGTGCGCGTTCTCATAAAAGACGGCGCGGACGCTGTATGCTGAAAGAAGTAATGTGCCGTGCGGAGACAATGAGCCGCAGTGTCCGTGTGTTCCGGTTATGGATCACCGGCTCAGATCCGTTACGGGTCGTTACTTATTTTAAGCGAAATAAAAATTTTGCTTACTGTACATAGTCACAGCGGAGTGATATAGAAACTTAATGATTGTAAATGTAAGCTGTAATGCTTTGATTGCTTTTTCGTTATAATCAGATGTATTCGACACGGAACCAAAAATCCGATTGCGCTCCGGTACGGCACGATTTGTTGCCGGAGCGAAACGCCGTCCTTGTGGGCGGCGTTCTCATTTATACCCGCAAGCCTGAGTGTTGGCGATTTCAGTATATTATACCCGCGAGAGGGAGACTGCGGCTTATTCAGACTGCGCTTGATTTGAGGAAACAAAAGCCCCACAACGAACGGTGCCGCCGCAAATGAAAATCGGAAAATGCCCGTAATTTGAGACTCCTTGAGAATTTCACAGTAAAAAGGAAAAATGTCTATGAATATATATATCCGTACTCTCGGCTGCAAAACGAACCAGTTTGAATCGCAGGCTATGGAGTCGCTGCTCACTTCACGCGGACACACCATAGCCGATACCGAGACTGACTGCGATGCCGTGATACTCAATACCTGCGCTGTCACAGCCGAATCGGTTCGCAAGTCGCGTCAGGCACTTAGTCATATTCGCGCCGCAAACCGTGACGCTGTAATAGCCGTATGCGGCTGCTGGCCGCAGCTTGAGGGAAATGACATTCCGCTTGCTGATATTGTGTTTGGGAGCGGGAACCACAGGGAGCTTGTCGAGACACTTGAAAATGCCGTGTCTGATAAAAAATCGGGCATATCCCACGCCGCGTCAGATAGTTCCATGGACAGTGCCAATGTCGCGCAGTCAGGGAACGTGACGGATCCGGATAGCTCCGCTGAACGGCACGGGAGAGTTGACAACGCGATGAAGCGCGGTGACTTTGAACTTCTTCCGGCGGGCAGCTCACACTCGCGCACAAGGGCTTTATTGAAAATCGAGGACGGCTGTCTGAACTTCTGCGCGTACTGTATCATACCGTATACACGCGGTCCTGTGCGTTCCATGCCGCTTCCGGATGCCGTAAACGAAGCTTCAAGATTGCAGGCGGAGGGCTACAGGGAAATAGTGCTAACGGGTATAGAGATAGCGTCCTACAGATATGACGGTCATACGCTTGCCGATGTTACTGCGGCGATTGCTGAAGCCGCCCCGCGCTGCCGTATACACTTAGGTTCCCTTGAGCCGCGCATAGTGGATGAAAAATTCTGCCGCGCACTTTCAAAATATGACAACATCTGCAATCACTTCCACCTCTCGCTTCAAAGCGGCTGCGATGAGACACTGAGACGTATGCGCCGAAAATATACAACGGAGCGTTTCTTTGAGTCTGTTTCGCTTCTGCGCGATTTTTTTCCCGACTGCGGCATTACTGCGGATCTCATAGTCGGTTTCCCCGGCGAGACGGACGCGGAATTTGAGACGACGTTAAAGTTTTTGGAAAAATGCGGGTTTTCGTATGTCCATGTGTTCCCCTATTCTCGGCGCCCCGGAACTATAGCGGAAAGGCTTGACGGTCAGATAGAAAAATCTGTAAAGCACAAAAGAGCCTTGATTGCGTCGGAAACCGCGTCAAAATCGCGGGCTGAGTTTTTGAACCGCCATATCGGGATGGTTTTGCCGACGCTATTTGAACAGGAGATTTCGGACGGAGTGTGGGAGGGACACACGGGAAACTACCTCACGGTTCGGGCAAAAGGCGAGAATCTTCATAATAATTTGGCAAATGTACGAATTACCGGCGTTTCAGACTTCAAACTTTCGGGAGTTATTATATTGTAATTACCGGCGATTTTAAGATATAATATAATAGATATAAATTTATGTGCCGCCTCGCGGACACGGCGGATTTCGCGCTGTATCGGGGGCTTTACTGTCAAGACCGGAGAGCGTTTCGGACTTGAGTATAATAACAGCGGCAAATCAATATCTTTGCCGGTATAAATTACATTATTAGAGCAGAATTGAAGGGAATCATATTGGAACAGGACAGAATTTATAATTTCTCAGCGGGACCATCAATGCTCCCGCTGCCGGTGCTTGAAAGGGCATCGTCGGAGCTTACAAATTACGGCGGCAGCGGTATGTCGGTTATGGAGATGAGCCACCGGAGCGCGGTTTACCAGTCTATTTTCGATGAGACGAAGGAGAACCTTCGCCGTGTGCTGTCGGTTCCGGAGGAGTATGACATATTATTTATGCAGGGCGGAGCAACGGGGCAGTTTGCCGCGCTCCCGATGAACCTTATAGGCGTAACAGGCAAAGCCGATTATGTTGTGACCGGAAACTTCTCGAAATTAGCGGCGAAAGAGGCATTGAAATACGGCGATGTAAATATAGCGGCGGATTCATCGGATAAAAACCACACATACATTCCGCACCAGAACGCCCTCAGATTGTCGCCTGACGCATCCTATGTACACATCTGCGCGAACAACACGATATTCGGCACCGAGTGGAACTATGTACCGGACACAGGCTCTGTACCGCTCGTGGCTGACTGCTCGTCGAATATTATGTCGAAGCCTGTCGATGTGTCGAAATTCGCGCTTATATACGCCGGTGTGCAGAAGAACCTTGCTCCGGCAGGACTTGCGGTTGTGATATTGCGCCGCGATCTTGCGGGTCATGAGCTGCCGTGTACCCCGACAATTATGAGTTATAAGACTACTATGGATAAAAACTCCATGTATAATACACCGCCTACCTATAATATATATATCCTCGGTCTTGTGCTGAAGTGGATTGAAAGCGAGGGCGGTCTTCCCGCTATGCTGGAGCTGAGGAAAAGACGCGCCGGTATGCTCTATGAGTTTCTCGATAACAGTAAGCTGTTCAAATGCCCCACGGAGCCTGAGTCGCGTTCGGGTATGAATGTTGTATTCAGGACAGGGGATGACGCGCTCGACGCACGGTTCGTGAAGGCGGCGGCTCAGGAGGGTCTGGTGAACCTCAAGGGTCACAGACTTGTCGGAGGGATGAGAGCTTCAATGTATAACGCCATGCCTGTGGAGGGCGCGGAAAAGCTCGTGGAATTTATGAAAAATTTTGAGTTAAACGAGGCATAATCAATATGTATAAAATAAAAACAATAAATAACATATCCGCCGCCTGCAAGGCTGTGATGGACAAAGACCGCTACACATTCGGAGATGATCTTGAGGATCCTGATATAATTTTTGTCCGTGCCACAAATCTCAACGATTACGATTTTAATGACAATCTTCTCTGCGTCGCGAGGGCGGGTATTGGCGTAAACACGATACCGCTGGAGAAGTTAGCGGAACGCGGTGTTGTCGTGTTCAACACGCCCGGCGGGAACGCGAACGGCGTTAAGGAGCTGTTCCTGACGGGACTTGGCATGGCGTGCCGCGATATTGTCGGCGCGATGGACTGGATACGCGAGTTCGATACGTCAACGGGTGACATCTCCGTTGTTATGGAAAAGGTCAAGAAGCGTTTCGCGGGTCCGGAGTACATTGGCAAGAAGATAGGCGTGATAGGTGTCGGCAACGTCGGCAGGATCGTCGCGAATATATGCGAGAAGCTCGGCATGGATGTGTACGGGTACGATCCGTATCTGTCCGTTGAGTCCGCGTGGCTCATATCCAATTCGATAGAGCATGTTGCGTCCTTGAAGGATTTAGGTCAATGCGATTTCATAACGATCCATGTACCTCTTAATGATGAGACACGCGACATGATAAACGCGGAATTTATTGCGAATATGAAGGACGGCGTAAGAATAATAAACTACGCCCGTCAGCAGATAGTGAACGAGGAGGACATCAAGGCGGCTCTGGAGTCGGGCAAGGTGGCGCGGTATGTGACTGATTTCCCAACGAACACCTTGATCGGCACACCAAATGTCGTAATGACACCGCACCTTGGCGGTACAACATACGAGAGCGAGGAAAACTGCGCTATTATGGCGGCGCGTGAGGCTCTTGACTATGTTGAGAACGGCAATATAACCAATTCGGTAAACTTCGGCAAGGCTGTATTGCCGATAACCGGAATGCCGAGACTCTGCGTGTTCCATTGGAACATACCGAATATGCTGGCGCGTATCACCACCGCGATTTCAGCGAGGGGACTTAATATCGAGAACCTTGTAAACGCGAGTATAAAGGGAAGCGGCAGTGCCTACACTATGATAGAATTTTCCGAAGAACCCGGCGAGGAGCTTGAGAACGCTATACGCGAGAGCAGCGGCGTGATAAGAACCCGCGTTATACACGGAAGATAATATAGACTATAGACCCCTTGCGAGATGTATTTGTACTCTGAACTGGTGATTTCCGGCTTTGAGCATTGAAGACAATGGCAAACTCGTCGTTTGCCATGCACAAAAAGGAAAGTGAGTCTAATAAATTGATACCGAAAACAATGCTGATAGTAAATCCTGTCTCCGGAAAGGGACGGGTAAAGGGATTTTTGCTTGACATATTGGAGGTGCTTTGCGCGGGCGGCACCGGCGTGGGAGTGTTCCTCACCGAAAAGCCGAGAGATGCGTCGCTGTTCGTCGAGCAATACGGCGGCGACTTTGAGAGGGTCGCGTGTACCGGCGGGGATGGAACGCTGAGTGAGGTTATAGGCGGTCTTATGAGGATCCCGCGTGAGAAAAGACCGGCTATCGGCTATATCCCTCTCGGCACAACAAACGATATGGCATCATCGCTCAATATTCCCAAGGATCCTAAGAACGCTATCGCGCTTCTGGCTGCCGAACCGGAGCTTACGGAGCCGCGAACGGTGGATGTCGGAAGCCTTGGAGACGATTACTTCGGCTACGTCGCGGCGTTCGGCACATTTACCGATATACCGTTTACTACTCCGCAGGTTGCGAAAAATACATGGGGGTACCTTGCGTATGTCACCGAGGCACTCGGCAGAATATCACAGATCAGCCCCATTCACGCGAAAATCACGCATGATAACGGCATAATTAACGATGAGTTCCTTCTGGGATTCGTTCTCAATTCGACCACGGTCGCGGGATTTGTGAAGCTGACCGAACATAATGTAGCCCTTGATGACGGAATATTCGAGATACTGCTTGTCAGAGCACCGAAGGCTCCCGGAGATTTGGGTACTATCGTATCGAGCATACTTCTTCAGGATTTCAATAACGAATTTATAACGCTGCTGCACACGCGGGACGCTAAATTCGAGTTCGATGTTCCCGTGCAGTGGACGCGGGACGGAGAGAACGGCGGGGTGCATACGTCTGTTGAGGTGAAGAACCACAACAAGGCTGTCAGAATATTCGTGTGACACAGGATCCAAACGGAACCGGTTTGCGCTGATTCCGGTTTTATATTCGCAGACTGTATTTGCGCGTCCGCAAAAGCGGAATTTGCGGCCATGGGTGGACCCTATTTATTTCTCTATGGAGGAAGAAAAATGACAGTTAATATACTCGCGGTCGGAGATGTCGTCGGCGATAACGGCGTTGATTTTCTGTTCGACAAGCTGCGCGGTATTAAAAAGCTAAAAAACATATCGTTTACAGTAGTAAACGGTGAAAACGCGTCGATGATCGGTATAACGCCAAAGCAGGCGAGCCGTATATTCGATGCCGGAGCCGATGTTATAACCCTTGGCAACCATGCGTTCGGCAAATTCGCGATAATACCGTTTCTTGAATCAAATAAGTATATACTGCGTCCGGCAAATATGTCTCCGCTCACACCGGGTGAGGGGAGCGGCATATATGAGACATCGTTCGGGCGCGTGTGCGTTATAGATCTTATCGGGCGGTGCGAGATGGAGTTCGGACCGGACAACCCGTTCTTTGAGCTTGACAGACAGCTCAGAAATCTTCCAAAGGATGTAAAAATAGTTCTTGTCGATATGCACGCCGAAGCGACCAGCGAAAAAGCGGCTATCGCGCACTACTCGAGCGGGCGTGTCACAGCCGTATGGGGAACGCACACTCACGTTCAGACGAACGATGCCGGTATACTCGAAAACGGCTGCGCGTTCATAACAGATCTCGGTATGACAGGCGCGGTGAACTCGATTCTCGGCATACGTCCTGAGCAGTCGGTAGGGCGTTTTCTCGGCAAGATGAAAACACCGTACTCCAGCGCGGCGGGTCCATGCAAAATAGAGGGCTGCATATTTGAGGTCGATACCGATACAGGCAAAGCGATCTCCGCCGAAGCCGTAAGAGTGATATGAAAAAGTAAGAGACTGCTTTCATAAGCGGAAATTCCGGATGTGAAAGGGCTTTTCGCCGGACGAGGGAAACTCGACACCGGCATTAAGTGTCCGTGATGGCAGGTTCTGAATATATTAAACCACGGGAGCGAGATACTCCCGTGGTTTTTCGCGTCTTTGGCGCGAAGATAATTTTTGCGCGTGTGGCATATTCGAGGACAAGCGATAATAGAATTACTTCAGAGGCACCAATGAAGGACACGGAAATCAATAAGCATTTTCCGTGAAACGCCGCAAAGGAGGTACACAATGACAACCGAGGAGTACAACATATCCCGCTACGACAACGCTGTTATGCTTCTTCCCTACGGCTTGCGCGAGAGAGCGAGAACACTTCCGAGACATGACCGCGTGACGGCGGAGGAGATACGTCTGCGCGTAGACCGTCCGCCATCTGTTCTGCTGCCGGAGGGAGAAATAACTCTCGGCGGAGAGAGTGTAAGACGAAGGGATCTTGAGTCGCTCGTGGAGCTTGCGACAGAAGCGTCGGTTCAGTCGGTGAGGGATGAGATAAAAAACGGCTACATAACAGTTCGCGGCGGCTACAGAATCGGTCTATGCGGCAGCGCGGTACTCACCGATGGTCACATTTCCGGTATCAGAGCGTATTCTTCAGCCGCCCTGCGTATCTCGCGGGAGGTTCGGGGTATCGCTGATTCGGTAATGCCGAGCCTTATCAGAGACGGCAAATTTCTCTCAACACTTATTATCGCGCCGCCTGGAGCGGGGAAGACAACGCTTCTCCGCGATATTATAGCATACATATCCGGCGAAAAGACGGGCAGCAGAGTCGCGCTTGCGGATGAACGCGGCGAGGTTGCGGCAATGTCAGACGGTGCCGCGGGAATGAACGTCGGTTCACACACCGATGTGCTTGACTGCTGCCCGAAGGCGGACGCGATGATGATGCTGCTGCGCTCCATGAATCCGGAGGTGATAGCGGCTGACGAGATCACCGCTCCGGAGGATATTGGGGCGATAAGGATCGTCCGAAACTGCGGTGTTTCGCTGTTAGCGACAGCGCACGGCACGGACGTGAATGACCTGCGCGAAAGACCGCTCTATAGAGAGCTTTTTGCGGACAGTGTATTTGAACGCTATCTTATAATCAGAAAACGGCGCGGGGAGAGGGTATACGAGGTGATAAGAGGTGAGGATGTATGATAAAAATAATCGGCGCGGCTCTTGTGCTTTCGGCGGCGGCGTATATGGGACTTTCCGGTGTGCTGAGATTGAGAAACCATGCTCGGACACTTGAGGCTTTTATAACGTCCCTTGATATACTTGACGCGGAACTGTGTTCGAGACTATCCCCAATGCGCGATGTTCTTGAAAAACTCAGCGGCGATGCTCCGGTACCCGCAAGAGCGTTTTTCAGAAGTGTCTATGACCGCATGGGTGAGTTGTCCTCGCGCTCATTCTATTCAATATGGTCAGGCGCGCTGCGGTGTTCGGAAGCACTCACACTCTCAGCGGAGGAGGAGCGCACTATAGGGGAACTGGGGCTTTATCTCGGACGCTATGACGCGAGGGAGCAGTCGGAGAATATACGCCGCACCCGCGTGAGACTTGAACGGTACCTTGTGTTAGCAAGGGAGACACGCGACAGGGACACGAAGCTCCATGCCGCTCTGGGTCTTTCAGCCG
>CAZKLU010000043.1:0-12017 GCA_964553775.1 uncultured Oscillospiraceae bacterium
CATCAATGTTTCACGTGAAACAATTAAACGACTTAGACCACAAATTTCGCAAGACTGGCTACCCCCGCCCCTGAAGCGATGTAAGACGACAAAGTAACTCGGTTTGGCGTGGAACTATACTTCTCTTTTTTTCTCTTAAAGCCCCGCCTTTCTTTTCTTTGTTACTTTCCTTTCTTTCACCCTGCAAGGGGGAAAGAAAAGAAAGTAAGACCGCCGCCCCTTTAGGTGGCAACCCGCTTGCGTTTCACGCAAGCATCCCCCGCTATATTCGTATATCCTGTCATCATTGGCGCGGCGGCGATCATCGGCAGGGCGTATCTTGTCGAGTTGCTCAGAGGTCCCACAAGACAGAAGCAGAACATCAGCAGTATCGGCACAAACGATATAAGCGCGTGCCATTCACGTTTTTTCATTAGAAACACCACGCACACAAGCATGATCCATGTGTAAAGTCCCGTCATGTCGAGATACCTCACAAGCGGTACGCGCATACTGAGCTGACGCAGCAAATTGCTGATCGTGTTGCCTGTACTCTGTATACTGTTGTCGTATATGCCATTTTCAAGCAGGAACCCGTATTCCTCTCCATACTGCGTACTTACAAGCGGCTCTAAATACGAATCCACAGGCGCGAGGTAGCCAAAGTTGTTATTGATAAACGCCGATATATACACATCAGGGTGCTTGAAAAACATCTTAATCCATGTAGCGAAATACGCGCCCAGCTTATCCTTATCCCCTGTGTAAAGTCCTTTTATGTTGTCCGAGTTCTGAGGATCGTACTTCTCCGCTATCCTGTCATAGTCAAGCACACCCGCTATCGCCTCACGCTCCTTCTCCGTAACCTCGTCCCCGTAATACGCCACATATCTTGCCGTCTGCTGTACCGGAACGCTGAGCGCTTCTATAACGGAGCCGTCCTCGATCCCCAGAAGTGCCGGGTACACAAAGCCTGTAACAGCGCAGTATACCGCTGCTAAAACCGCCGAGGATGCCGCAAGCTTCAGCTTCGATTTGCCGGTAACGTATATAAACAGCACCGCAAGCGACGGCAGTATTATATAGATGCCGCCCTTTCCCAGAAGACACGTCAAAAGTCCCGACGCTCCAAGTCTCACCGCGTCTTTAATCGTAATCTCACGTCTCGTGACGCACTCCGTAAACCAAATGACAAACAGTATCAATATTTCGGTATACAGCATATCCTTCTCGATCCACTGCGCGAAGCACCCCCACAGCGCGGTCAGAGCGAAAAAGAGTGTCCCTGCTAAGCAGTAAACCGACCGCAGACCGGCGCGTCTCAGCTTTTCAAGTCCGTAGGAAAAAACAAACGCCCCAAGAAGCGACTGGAATACCGTATAGAGCCAACACCCGAAACCCAGGCTGCCCAGAAGCTTTCCGAATGACGCGAACGCGCCTATTATAAATGTGCCGAGCGGCGGGTGATGAGCCGTAAGCTCCAGTCTGCCAAAATACTGGCTCAGCTGGAACATCGAATCGTAGCAGAACGTCCCAGGATAATTTGCCGCCGTCCACGTGAGCCAGCATACGGCTATTAAGGCGAAGCTGATAACAAAAAACCGCCTGTCAAGAAACTTCTCAAATCGCGAACGCTGTTTTTGCCCCGTTTCAAGCTCTGATGTTACGCGCTCAAATGCGTACCACAAAAGTCTCAGGACGAAATAGAAAAGAATTGTATATCCCAATAAGCAGCCGAGAGCTATAATAACCTGTAAACCGTTCGCGTTAAAGAAGCTGAGACTATTGAACTTATAAAAGCTGAACGACACAGTATAGAGAAGCGAAAAAGCGACCGCCAGAGCCATGAGCGGTACATCAACACCGCCGTCGCGCTCCGTAATATGCGTAATGAGCATAAAGGCACACGCGAAAGCCGCTATATCCATGAAATTCACCGGCGCGACATACTGTGAAAAGAAAATTGCCACGTCCGATACGGAAGCTCCTCCGATTATACCGAAATTGACATGCATTGCCCAGAGAGCGAAAAGCGCGAGAACTGCTGCTGTCCGCTTTTTCATTTCCGAACCTCCCCTGACATGACGCTCATAAGCTTGAACTCGAATTCACGTCTTTCGTGGAGCCTTATCGCGTCAAGAACCATACCGTTGAAAAACGACAGCAGTGCCGTTATCATCATAAAGCCGCAGACGATCAGAGTCGGAAAATGCTCCACAAGCCCCGTTTTCAGAAACTGAACGAAAACAACAGGAATAAACACCGCGGCTGACACTGCGGCAAAAAGCAGTGCTAAAAGCGAAAAGAACTGCAGCGGCTTGTAGCTGCGGAAAAGGTTGAATATTGTGACAAGAACCTTAGTGCCGTCCGAGAACGTGTTGAGCTTTGAGACGCTGCCCTCCGGTCTGTCACGGTAATCCACGACATGGTTCTCAACGGAAAGGTTCATGGAAATCGCGTGTATGGTCATCTCCGTCTCGATCTCGAAACCGGTTGACAGCACCGGAAACGTCTTGACGAACCTGTAGCTGAACGCCCTGTAGCCTGTCATAACATCGCGTATATTGCTGCCGAATATGACGTTGACCGCGTTTCGCACAAGCGAGTTGCCGAGATTGTGGAACGGACGCTTGTTTTCCTGAAAGTACGTTGACGAAAGCCTGTCCCCGACAACCATATCGGTCTTCTTTTCCAGAACAAGACGCGCCATCTCCCGCGCATCCTCCGCGGGGTATGTGTCGTCTCCGTCCGCCATGATGTAGCACTCGGCATCGACCTCCTGAAACATTCTGCGAACGACGTTGCCCTTGCCCTGCTGGAACTCATGACGCACGACCGCTCCGGCTTCAGCGGCTATTTTGGCTGTTTCATCGGTTGAGTTGTTGTCGTAAATATATATCACAGCATCCGGCAGCACACATCTGAAATCCTCAATAACCTTCCGGATAGTGCGTTCCTCGTTGTAGCATGGAATAATAACCGCGATTTTATCCATTCTTCTCACCTCTGAACACAAGGAGCTTGCTTATAACGTAATTAAGTATTATGACTATAACCTGAGCGGCGATCTTCACCGCAATACTGTTAAGCTCCAGCATAGTCACGAACACCGCAAGAATAACCTCCTCCAGAACAAGCGTGGCGGCGCGTCCTCCGAAGAATGTCAGCATCTGCCGCCACAGGCACCCGCCGACGGAGGATGTGAACACCCATTTCTTATTTGTCGCGAACGCTATTAAAACTGAGAACACCCACGCTACGGCGTTCGCCGCAAGCTCGTTTACAGAAAGCGCGATATTGAGAAAGGAAAACGTCGCGATATTTACAATGACTGTGAGAACACCAAAAAGACCGTATAAGAGAAACTCCTTGTGTTTTTTGTAAAACGGGAACAGTACACGCAGACCCGGCAGGGACATGAACCTGTCAAAGACATCGGCGTTCGGCTGCCGTGCCATCGCGTCAGGGCATGATTTCATTTATACACCTCCTGTGTTTTTTTCTATTATAGCACGGCGCGGCGCGTTTTGCAAGATAATAATTTGTGTACTTGAATAAGAAGTCATGTATTCCATGTCCGGCGAAGAGACGAATCAGCAAAATTTTCAAGTTCATATGATCCCTTTCTTCTTCGCTGCGGGAGTTTTCAGGGTTGGGGCGGAATGGAATTTACTAACGCGGTTTATTAAAGGCTTATGTGAAAAGCTGACGTAAAAAAAGATTGGAGCCTCGCGACTCCAATCATATGAAAAGAGGATAAAATGAAAAAGGTGAATTGAGAATAATTGGCGCAGTATAGCTGCGGAATTGCTCCTCCGCCAACTACTCCCGTTTCCACATCAGGATTATACTACTTATTTATTAACCATACAACCTTTTCAGTTTTCATAAGTTTTAAAATTATATTTTATTTAATTAAATTAGTGAACTAAATGTAAATTATTGTTCTGCCGGCACGAAACAGTCTCAGTGTCTTTTACAGACGCAGACAGCTATAAAGCATCTTCGCCTGACGCACCGTTTTTTTTCATGAATCCGAAAAAGCACTTATTTGGCGATACCTACTTCAGCGCGACAACAGCCGCCATCACGCAGCACGAGGCTATGATAAAACAAATATCCGCCATTCCCATATGAAGCTCACGCAGGCGCGTCCTTCCCTCGCCTCCGTGGTAACACCGGCTCTCCATTGCGGTAGCAAGCTCGTCAGCGCGTTTGAACGATGAAACAAAGAGCGGCACGAGTATCGGCAGCAGTGCCCTGGCTTTCTCAATTATATTCCCTGTGTCGAATCTGGCACCCCTCGCCTTCTGAGCGTTCATTATTTTCTCCGTCTCCTCTATAAGCGTTGGAATAAGGCGAAGTGCCATGCTCATCATCATAGCAAGCTCGTGTACCGGAACCTTTACACGCTTCAAAGGCGAAAGGAGCTTTTCAAGTCCTCCGGTCAGCATGATTGGCGATGTTGTATATGTCAGCAGCGATGTACACATCACAAGCAGCGTTATTCTGAGTGCCATGAAAAGAGCGTTGATTATTCCCTCATACGTTATTTTGAATATCCAGAACTCAGCCAGAACCCTTCCGTCAGTATAAAACATATTCAGTATAGCCGTAAGCGCGATTACAAAAATAAGCGGGCGGACACCTCGCAGAAGCGATAAAAACTTAATATTCGACAGCTTCATAAACACGATAAAAACCACAGTCATAACGATGTAATCCGCCGCTCCGGATGATGTGAAGAGCGCGATTATATACATCAGGATGAAAATTATCTTTGTACGCGGGTCAAGGCGGTGAACTATCGTGTCGCCGGGGAAATACTGTCCCAGCGTTATATCTTTAAGCATCACGGAACCTCCTCAAAAGAGCCGTTTTCATCTGCTCTAACGTATATATCGACTCCGGAAGAGAAACACCGAGTGCGTGGAGCCTCACATTCAGCCTTGTCATTTCAGGCACGGCAAGCCCCATGCTCTCAAGCTCCCCGCCACGCGAAAAAACGTTCTCAGGCGTTCCATCCATCGCGACTTCACCGTTATTCAGCACTATCATGCGCTGAGAAAACCGCGCCGCCGTCTCCATGCTGTGGGTTACGATTACCAGTGCCGCGCCGGTTCTATTGTGATATTCCATGAGGTTGCCCATTATTTCCTCGCACCCCTCTGGGTCAAGACCCGCCATCGGCTCGTCCAGAACAAGCACCTGCGGCATCATAGCGATAACACCCGCAATCGCGGCGCGGCGTTTCTGTCCTCCGGACAGGTCGAACGGTGAGCGTTCAAGAATATTTTCGTCAAGTCCTGTAAACCCCGCCGCCTCGCGGACACGCTTGTCAATTTCGGACGCTGTTAGATCCATATTCTTCGGGCCGAAAGCTATATCCTTGTAGACTGTCTCCTCAAAAAGCTGGTACTCCGGATATTGGAAAACAAGCCCGACACGGCTCCGCGCCAGACTTTTTGTTTTCTTTGACTCATTTATATCCTGCCCCTCAAGATAAACCTTGCCCGATGTAGGTACCAGAAGAGCGTTGAGGTGCTGAATAAGGGTTGACTTTCCGGAACCGGTATGCCCGATTATTCCGAGAATTTCACCCTTATTAAGCTCAAAGCTCACGCCGCTGAGTGCCTTGAACTCGAACGGCGTATCTTTGGAGTAGACATGATATAAATTTTCTACTTTAATTAAAGGTGTCAATGTATAGTTTCCTTTCATTTTCCGCGTGGGAAATTCTGCGGAAAGCGGTTTATTTTACGCTTTGCCCGATTATCCTTTTTTACGGCACAAGAGCCTGTCCGCTAATATTTCCGCGCACTCATCGACTGTAAGAGCGTCGATTGGGAGACTTATACCCTCATTATTAAGCTCAGAAAGAAGCTTTATAGTCTCCGGAACCGTAAGACCGAGACTCTCAAGCCGCTCGACCTGGGTAAATATTTCCCTTGGCGAACCGTCCATCTCAATTTTTCCTCCGGACATAACAACGACTCTGTCCGCGAGTGCCGCCTCGTCCATGTGGTGCGTGATGAGAACTACCGTTGTACCCGTTTCGTCCCGGAGAGAAGTAATAATATCCATGACGGAGCGTCTGCCGCCGGGGTCAAGCATAGCTGTCGGCTCATCGAATACGATACACTCAGGGCGCATCGCGAGAACACCGGCTATGGCGATCCTCTGCTTCTGACCGCCGGAGAGAAGGTGGGGAGCGTGTTCTCTGAACTCATACATACCTACAGTTTTGAGTGCCTCATCGACACGGACACGGATCTCATCAGACGGAACACCGAGATTTTCAGGAGCAAACGCGACATCCTCCTCAACGACATTCGACACGATCTGGTTGTCCGGGTTCTGGAATACCATGCCGACAGATTTTCGTATATCGAGAAGCCGCTCCTCGTCCCGCGTGTCAATACCGAAAACTGTCACCGTGCCGCCGCACGGAAGGAGCAGAGCGTTCATGTGTCTGGCAAGAGTGGATTTGCCGGATCCGTTGCGTCCGAGTACCGCCACGAAGCTGCCGCTCTTTATATCGAGCGTGACATCAGTAAGAGCGTCCGGAACCTCAGTCTGCTCTCCGGTCGGCGGATAGAAGAATGACACGTTATTGAATTTTATAGCAATATTATCCATAAAAAGCTCTTTTCTTTTGTCTCAGTAAGCCGATGAGTAGACCACTTGATAGAATACTCAGATTCAGGGGGTTCGGCTTCGCGGCTAAACGATAATTTTCGCCGGAACCGCCAACACATTGAACACTTATACATTACACGGCTACAGCTCACTGTGACAGGGAAACTCTGCAAGCCGCGCCGCATGGAAGAGCAAGACCCGTTGACGTTACCGGCAGTCCCAGTTCCTCGCTTTGCGTCCTGCCGCCGAAAACGGACTGCGCGGTGTAGGCGAGCGCACCCGGCGCGATACCTGCCGTATATGAGTTTATTATAACAAACAGCGGATTATCAGACAGAAGCTCCGCACACAGTGCTATAAAGCCATAGAGCTGCTTTTCAAGCTTCCATGTCTCGCCGCCGGGACCGCGTCCATAGGATGGAGGATCCATAATGATAGCGTCATATCTGTGACCGCGCCGTATTTCGCGCTTAACAAACGCCGTGCAGTCGTCAATTATCCATCTCACAGGAGCGTCCTGAAGATTGTTTGAAACGGCGTTATCCTTTGCCCAGCGTACCATTCCTCGCGCGGCATCGACATGGCACACACTCGCACCAGCAGACAGAGCGGCAACGGTTGCGGCTCCCGTATAAGCAAAGAGACTGAGAAGTCTCACCTGTCTTCCCGCTGCCCTGATTCTCGACACAGTGTAATCCCAGTTCACCGCCTGCTCCGGAAAAAGTCCCATGTGCTTGAAGTTCATAGGCTTCACATTAAATACAAGATTTTTGTAACATACTTGCCACGATTCGGGGGTGTTCTTCCTGTCCCACGAGCCGCCGCCGCTTGAGGAGCGAGAGTAATGAGCCGCCGCCGTTTTCCAGCGCGGGTCGCTCCTTCCGGTTGACCATATAACCTGCGGGTCAGGTCGTATGAGTATAGTTTTTCCCCACCGTTCGAGCCGTTCCCCGTCTGAACAGTCTATAAGCTCATAGTCCTTCCATTTGTCTGATACCCACATTCCAGACTGACCCCGCTTTCTTTGTAATTAAAGCCGAAGGGTTCCCGGCTTTAATAATAGCACACATCCGCCGCTTATAATATCCTCACAGACACAGCGGCACCACTGAGTATACCATTTTTCGCTTTTTCTGTCAACCGGAGATTTGAACCCAAGTACGAATCTTATTTCCGCTCTCACGCGCCACGGTGCTTCAATGTTCAGGCATAAAAACCAATTTTCAAATGATTCAAGTGACGATAAAAGCTTTTCGGTTTTGATTATAATTTCTCCGCCATCTCACGCTCCCGATGTCGGCAGGTAAACAGTATAACCTGTCTTGTTTTCGCGATCTCGCGCAGCAGCTCCAACGCTTTTTTACAGCGTCTGTCATCAAAGTTGGCAAGAGCGTCATCAAGTATTATCGGGCAGGGGTCGGAGCCTGTCAGCATAAGCTCACACATAGCGAGTCTCAGAGAAAAATATATCTCATCCGCCGTACCTTCGGAGAGATACAGGGCATCTCTCGGCACGGCAGAGTCTTTTTCAAGTGCCTGAGCCGCGAAGCTCTTGTCGAACATGAGAGAGGTGTAGCGTCCGTCTGTCAGACGCTCAAGATACGCCCCCGCCTTTGCTCCAAGACGCGGTGAAAATCGTGTCTCGATCTCCTCGCTCGATTCCCTGAGCGTCTCAAGAGCAAGCTCCAGAGCGTGGAGCTTCTCGCGGCTTTCAGCAAGCTCCTCTTCAATTCCGTCTATCTCGCCGCTCAATACAAGCGGGTCGCCGAGAGTTCTCTCCGCGCCGAGAGCAAGATCATACGCGCTTCTCGTCTCGGCAAGCTGGCTGTTCAGACGTTTGAGCGCGGCTTTTGTCTCATCCTTCCCGCGAAGCGGTGAGGGAATATAGGCATTATCAAGATCCGTCTCAAGGTCGCCTGTAAATTCGCTTTGGAGCGTCTCATAGACGTTTCTGTATGAGATCATGTCAAATTCCGCCTGCGTGAGCCGGTCAATCAGCTTTTCAGCGTTGGAGAGTGCCTCCAAAGCGTCCTCTCCGCTTCGTATCTCCGGCATAAAATCAGAAATTGCGCGGACGGCTATATCATTTGCGGCATCCGCCGCTGACCTGGCGTTCTCGTAGCTTTCCCGCGCCGAATCACAAAGCGCGGACTTTATCTCTGTCTCGCGGCATATAGCTTTATACGATTGGAGCATAGCCGCTATTTTGCCGGAGGACGCGGCACTGTAGCGTGATAAAATGGAAGTCAGTTCCTCCGCGTCACGGCTCCTGTACGGCAGCTTCACAAAGAACATCGCTATCCCGACAGCAAGAAGAATCATCGACAGAATAAGCGCGGGTACACGCAGCTTCACATACGGCGCGATAACTGTGACCCACGATGAGAACGGGACAAGAAGCCCTGATGTTATTAACGTCAGCACAGCCGCGGCAACAGTCAGCAGTGTCGCCGCCCAGCGCGGTATCTGAGGAGGTTTTCCGGTGAGAACCGACTTTTCGAGCGCGGCGGCTCTCTCTATATCGGCTTTAACCTCATTTTCGGTGCGTCCGGCTAATGGAGAAGCGTTTTTCTTTGTCTCGGTATCTCGAAGCTCCTTTTCACAGCGGCGGAACGCGCTCTCCGCGTCCTTCGCGACAGTCTTCATTGGCACAACGGCGGCGGATTTGTCGCGTATATTCTGGATGTCGGAACGGGTGAATAAGTGACCGTTTCTTGTAAGGGCGTCTGTAAGCTCCCTCACACCTTTCTCGGCTTCATCGGCGTTTTGTTTTGCCTCAACCAATCTGCGGGCGGTGTCGCGTCTTTCCAGTTTATCGATCGACACAAGATCATTTTCCAGAAGCTCTATTTGCTTTTGGCACCGAGCAAGGTTCCCGCGAAGCGCGGCTATCTTTTCGGAGGAGCTTTCTAAAAGCTCAAGTTCGCCGCGCTTTTTGTCAAGCTCCGCTTCAAGAGCCGGGATCCTGCCTGTTTTGCCGGATTTCAGTCCTCTCTGCCATTTTGAAAGCTCTCTCTCGGCATCCGAAAATGAAGTCTGCTCATCGCCTGACGATACAAGAGACGATATACGCTTTTCAAGTTCCGCGTTTTTCGACACACGCATCTGCGCTCTCGTTATAAACGCCGTTCTCTCAAACACATCTCTCGACACTCCCGTCAGTGTCTCGCCAATGTTTTCAGCCGTAAGCTCTCTCATGAGACTGCCGGAGCCAGCTTTCATCGCGGCAAAACGCTTCATTGGAGATGTTCCTCTGGAGCTTCTCTGTACCGTTATCCTGTCGCCGTTTTGGGTGAATTCCATAGTTCCCGCCATGTCCTCACCCGACCACGGCTTATATTTCGTCTTGACCGCGAGAAAGCCCGCTTTGTCGCGCTCCGATGTATCAACGCCATAGAGCATAGCCGTTAAAAAGGCGCACCATGTACTCTTTCCGCTCTCGTTCGGAGCTTCTATTATATTGAGTCCCGGTTCAAGCTCCAATCTCGCGTTCCGGAGCCTTCCGAATGTGGCTTTAAGGGTTTTTATCTTCACGGCTGCCACTCCTCTCTCTTCTCGATCGCCGCAAGCCCGTACCGTGCCGCCAGCGCGATAATATGTCTGTCCTCATCGCTCTCAGCCGCGTCATATCTGCTTTTGAGCCTGCTCAGAAACAGCCCCTTCAGAGAGTCCTCACCGGCTCCCGCCCAAAGCTCCCGTCTCGGCTTCGTCTCGTCGCGTACATCGAGCCAGTAGCACTTGCCCTCAAGAGCGGCGGCAATTTTGCCCGTATCAAGTTTTCCGCCATACTGTCCCTTGAACACAATACGCAGTATGTTTCCGGCATCGGCATCGGATATATGTACAAGCCCCGCCGATCTGTCAACAGTTCCGGAATCCGTCAGGTCGATCTCAATAGTTCTGTAAACCCGTCCGGGAACGGGGACAAACCGCAGGTCGCACACGTTTTTATCGACAGTGCCAACGATAACGCCCTTAGTGCCTGTCTCGTCAAAGCCCCTTCCCTCGATACATCCGGGATATGCGTAATATGTGTCTCCGGCTTTTTGTATACCTGAAAAGGTATGTATATGACCGAGAGCCAGATAATCAAGTCCGGTCGCGGCAATCTCCTCCGGCGTTATTGGGCAGTACTTGCCCCCGGTCAAGGAGGCGTGGAGTGTCATTATATTCAAAACAGAGCTTTCTTTCTCCACATGGAACCGCGAGATAATATCGTCACAGGAGGGAGAGACATAACCCGCGCCCCAAACCCGCAGATCAAGTTCAGGAATCTCCACGCACTTAGGAACGGGGGATTTGAATATATGAACATTCTCCGGCAGCTCCATAAAGGCGTAAGGCGAGCGCGATGTATAATAATCGTGGTTGCCGGGTGAAATAAAAACGTGAGCGTCAAGACCGCTGAGAAATTCGCTGAGAGCCTCCGCTGTCTCCCAGTAAGAAACTCCGCTGTCAAAAAGGTCGCCGCTGAGTAAGACAACATCCGCGTTTTCGGCTTTGATAATATCTGAAAGAGCCGAGAGAGTTTTTCTCTGCTCGCGGCGGCGTTCTTTGGATTTGTCCTCCGGAAGAGAGCGGAACGGAGAATCGAGGTGAAAGTCCGCCGCGTGTACAATTTTAACTCCCAATCGGCTCATCCCCTTTACAATATTGTTTCGAGTACCGTTTTCTGCTCGTCAAGTCCCATAGCGTCATAAAATTGTCTCGCGCTGTCGTTTCCCCGCCACACAGCGAGTGTTACATTATAGCAGCCGAGACTTTCCGCAAGCTCCAGAACAGCGATATAAAGCATTGTCCCGATATGATGTCCACGGCAGCCTTCGTCAACACACAGGTCATCAAGGTACAGAGTTTTTATCGGCATAAAGTTGGAGCTTCCGGCATGGTTTTCAAGAATACAGAACGCATAGCCCATTATCTTGCCATTCTCCTCCGCGACAAGTATAAACCTTCCGGGATCGCTGATAATCGCTTCAAGCTCCGCGTCTGAATATTTGCGCGAGTGCGTTTTGAACAGATCCGGACGCGCAACGTGGTGTACCTCATTGACCTGAAGCAAAATCTCCCCGATTTCGGGAATGTCGCGTGTCTCGGCGTAACGGATATTCATAGTGACCTCCTATATTACTCGGAAATTTGCCTGCGGTTATTTCCCGTCTCAATAACCGGCTCGGTAAAAAAACTGCACCCACAGCACTGGTAAGACAGTCAAAACATTAAACCAGCATAATTTAACGGTACGACAGGCTAAGCAAAATCCGCCTGCCGCCTCAATAACAGCCACGCCCACAGCGCGGGTAAAGCAGTCAAAACATTAAACCAGCATAGTTGCGCGGTCTGTGGATGTCAGGCGAAAACGATATGGTTCCACAAAGCGAGAGCTTCTCTTATATAGC
>CAZKLU010000043.1:12117-14783 GCA_964553775.1 uncultured Oscillospiraceae bacterium
GGATGTCAGGCGAAAACGATATGGTTCCACAAAGCGAGAGCTTCTCTTATATAGCAGCCGATGTTAAAAATCACAAGTCCGGTATCCGCAGCTCTCGTGCTTATGTCCTCAAACCCGTTTTCCTTAGCGATAAGTCTCGCCCGAAAAAGATGGTACCCCTCGCTTATTATCATAACGCCGCCGTCCTGCGGGATTTCCTCGCGTTCCATAAGCTCCTTTGAGTACTCTATGTTCTCAACAGTCCTCGTGGATTTGTCCTCCATATAAAGCCTGTCCTCATCAACGCCGCGTTCCGTCAGCCAATCGTACATACACCGCGCCTCCGATATATCCTCGCCGTCTCCCTGACCGCCGGACAGTATGAACAGAGCGTCAGGGTTCTCCTCAGAGTATTCAAGAGCCGTCCGCAGTCTCGCCGAAAGCGCGCCGGACGGTACAGTGCCGTTTACTCCGGTGCCAAGCACTATAACCACGTCACTGTCTCCCTCAGACTTCGCGCCTGTCGATATGCAGACTATCGTTATAGTTAAAATCGCGGCTGCGAACGCTGCCGCGCCGTACAGTACCCTTCGTATTCTCCTGGCCGCCGTCTCGTGCGCCTTTGACAGACAGTCAAGTACCGCAAGGCACAGCAGAAAGAGAGCTAATCCAAAGCAGGTATACGCTATCATTCCGTAGCCGATGAACGCCAGCTTGAACACAAGTCCCAGCACTATAAGCGCTGCCGCCGCGATAAGCTTTATCATTCTACTCTTCACGCGAAAGCTCCTCCATCCTCTCGTAAAGCTCCAGGAGCTTCTCCTCCAGACGTTCCTGTTCCTCCGTCAGTTCCATGAGTTTAATGTAGTCCGCGCCGTTCTCCTCCTGCAGCGTCCTGTTCTCCGACAGTGCCGTCTCCAATGTCGATGTCTCACGATTGAGCTTCGCAAGCTCCTTGTCGCGTGTGTATGTTCCTCCGCGTTTTTTCTCACGCGGCTGTGACGGCTCACGCGGCTTTACTGATGGCTTTTCTATCGGTGTTTCCGCCGCCCGGCGTTCCGAAAGCTCCAGGAACCTGTCATACCCGCAGCGATAGTCATAAATCTTTCCGTCCTTAAATTCCCATATCCGTGTCGCGAGCTTCTTTATAAAGTACCTGTCATGAGATACAAATAAAAGTGCCTCACCGTAGTCCTCAAGGGCATCTTCGATCCACTCGCGTGATACAGCGTCAAGATGGTTCGTTGGCTCGTCAAGAATCAGAAGATTCACACGAGACTTCATCAGCATACACAGCTTAAGACGGCTCCTCTCGCCGCCGGAGAGACGATTTACCGGTATATCAACTGTCTCGCCGCGAAAAAGAAACGCCGCAAGACGTGAAAGAGCGTCAGCTCTCGTGATATGTTCCTCATACATCACAGTCTCCGCCACTGTAGCGTTCTCATCTTCAAACGATACGCTCTGAGGCAGATACGCGCACCGAACTGAGGGACCTATACGCACAAGACCCGAATCTGGCTGTTCCTCGTCCATGATAATTTTGAGAAGTGTAGATTTGCCTGTGCCGTTGTCGCCGATTATAGCGATACGCTCCGATTTCTCCATGAGAAGATCTATATTTTGAAAAAGTTTCTTTTCCCCGAACGATTTTGAGACACCCTTCAGCACCAGAGCCTCGTCAGCATTAAATTCAAGCTCCCCGAACCGCGCCTTTACGCGCTTTTCAGTCTTAGGCTTCTCGGTTGTACTCATTTTCGCTATCCGCTTTTCCATTGAGAACGCCCGTTTATGCAGCTTGTCACTGCCCATAAACGCCCAGAGGTGCAGATCGTCAGCCGCCTTTTGAAGCTGCTTTATCTTCGCCTGCTCCTTCTCGTAACGCTTGAGCTGTTCCTCGTAACGTCTGCGTTTCTCCTCTATATAAAATGAATACGCGCCGCTGTAATTTTCCGCAACGCCGTTTTCTATCTCGATTATCCTTGTCACGGCATTATCAAGGAACCGCCTGTCATGAGAAACGGTGAGTACGGTACCCTTATATGACGCGATATAATTTTCAAGCCACTCCAGAGCGTGAATATCAAGGTGGTTCGTAGGCTCGTCAAGAAGAAGGATCTCTGTATTATCAAGCAGCAGTCTCGCGAGATTGAGCCGCGTCTGTTCCCCGCCGGAAAGCTCATCGAACGCCTGTTCGCGCTGAATCTGAGGTATACCAAGACCGTTTGCCACCATATCACGGAACCGTTTCAGCTCATACCCGCCAAGACGAGTAAACTCCGCTGACACGGCATCGTATTCCGAGAGAGTGCGTCTGTCGGACGCTCCCTTCGACATCCGGCTTTCAAGCAGGCGCATCCGGTCACCCATATCAATAACACGCTTCTGAGCGTCAATAAGTACATCCTCGCCCGTAAATCCCAGGGGGTAGATGGGGATCTGTGACAGAACGCCGACACGCTTAGACTGAGAGATTACAACGCTGCCGCTGTCAGGGGTAAGTTCACCTGTTATAATACGAAAAAGCGTGGTCTTGCCGCAGCCGTTGCGTCCGGTTATACCGACGTGTTCGCCGGAGGTTATATCAAACGTAACGCCGCGCAGTACCTCATCGCCTTTTTCAAAACCTATATGTACTCCCTGTACCGAAATATCTGTCACCATCTCACCTCCAGACCGCAGAAACG
>CAZKLU010000043.1:14883-16156 GCA_964553775.1 uncultured Oscillospiraceae bacterium
GCGCGGTTTTTATCGGGCAGCAGAAAAAATGCTTATGTCTCATAAAATTCTTGCCAGCGGAGCAAAAAATCAAAGTCTTTTTTTCACAGCCTTACCCAAAAACCCGTGAAGCAGCGAAAGCTGCGCGTGACAGCTATGGACAAAATACCGTTCAGTAAACGAGGCGAACCGAAAACCGAAAAACAATTTTGCAATTTATTATTGAGAAGCTTTTGGCTGCCCCAGAGGGCAGCCAAAGTCATTCTGTTTGCTCAGTCGTCGCTTTCCCCGTCCTCATCATCCTCATCATCGTCATCGTCATCGTAATTATCATCATATACGAAGTCGTAGTCCTCTTCTTCAAAATCAAGCTCCAGAAGCTCGCCGCAGTTCGGGCATACAACGGAGCCGTTCTCAAGATCATCCGGAGAGACAGGAACATCAGCGGAACAGTTCGGACATACCGCGATATACTCTTCTTCGCCGTCATTTTCTCCGTTGCCGGTGTTGTCCTCCCAGTCTCCGTAAACATAGTCCTCAAGCTCCGTAAGACTGTCGAATACATCCTCCGAGGAATCGTACAGTGTTGTAATATCCTCCTCAGCGTCCTCAAGACCTGTTGCCAAATCGGAAAGAACATCGGTAATAGCGGCAAAAAGCTTGCCGGTATCGCTATTTGTGTCGAGCTTCATTCCCTCCATTAATCCCTTGATATAAGCTACTCGTTCTGATGGTGTCATGATAACCTCCTAACAAATATTTTCGGAAATCGATTCCTGATTCCCAATCAGCGGATCATTTACTGAAAATCGATCCGAGATTGATTTTTGGTTTGCGGTTCACTGCGCGTGTGCCGTGTTTCAGCTTTACAGCAGCGTCAGTCCGCTGTCTTAATCTCCGCAAGGCGAAGGGCAGCGGCGAGTTTACATCGGCAGCTGTCCGCCGGACACTGTCCGCTGTTTGCCGCTTAAAGCTATAACGCGGCTACTCAGCTTCAGCCTTTAGCTCTTTCAAGATACTCGCCTGTGCGGGTGTCGATCTTTATCCTGTCACCGACACTTAAAAAGAGCGGTACTTTTATAGTCGCTCCAGTCTCCAGCGTTGCGGGCTTGAGAGTGTTCGTAGCGGTGTTGCCCGCGAAGCCCGGATCCGTCTCGGTAATCTCAAGCTCGACAAAGTTCGGCGGCTCCACCGCGAACACATCGCCTTTGTAGGAGCTGACTGTGCAGACCATGTTCTCCTTTACAAATTTGAAGCTGTCACCGAGCTTTGAGCCGTCTATCGGCTCCAGTTC
>CAZKLU010000044.1:0-15170 GCA_964553775.1 uncultured Oscillospiraceae bacterium
ATTCTGAAGTAACTTATGTGCCCATGCTTCAACATACTTTTCAATCAGTTCAAACCTCTTAATCGTATGCGGATTAATGTGACCATTCCCACTCTGCTCTCTGAGGGCTGACATTTCAATCCACGCCCTCCGTGGGGAGGGCGACTAAGCAGAGACGCGGCATAGCCCATAGCCGCCTCCTATTTCAATCCACGCCCTCCGTGGGGAGGGCGACCGTCCGACGAGAAATCTTGTTAAGCCGGACGAGATTTCAATCCACGCCCTCCGTGGGGAGGGCGACCGAAGATAACGCTCTTGCGGTGACACAGGGCGATTTCAATCCACGCCCTCCGTGGGGAGGGCGACGTCGCAAAATCGTGTTTTTTACGTTTCCTCATCAATTTCAATCCACGCCCTCCGTGGGGAGGGCGACGATGGTGGTTTATAATAATCTCAGAAAACGAGAATTTCAATCCACGCCCTCCGTGGGGAGGGCGACATTTAGTCCTCCTTTCCGCTGCCGGTGCTGTTAATTTCAATCCACGCCCTCCGTGGGGAGGGCGACGATACCCCGCTCACGCGCTGGGTAAGCGCAAAGGATATTTCAATCCACGCCCTCCGTGGGGAGGGCGACGAAGCCGTCCATACTGAGCCGCATAAGCTCATAATTTCAATCCACGCCCTCCGTGGGGAGGGCGACTTGGTTCTCAATTTGTCTATCGCGTCAGGATCATCGATTTCAATCCACGCCCTCCGTGGGGAGGGCGACGTTCCATATTGACCGGCACACTATAACAAAAATGCTGAATTTCAATCCACGCCCTCCGTGGGGAGGGCGACATTTGTCTGTCGCGGTTGTTATAAGCCATGTTATATTTCAATCCACGCCCTCCGTGGGGAGGGCGACCATTTTGGTATATGTGGAGTAGGAGGCTATGTGATGAGATTTCAATCCACGCCCTCCGTGGGGAGGGCGACAATCGCGCCGTAAAGCGATTTTAACTCGCGGCAATACATTTCAATCCACGCCCTCCGTGGGGAGGGCGACGTCAAGGCGGATCTGACGGAAGGAGATAGTTGTAATATTTCAATCCACGCCCTCCGTGGGGAGGGCGACAGGAGGCTGACAATGACAATATATAGCCCAGCCATTTCAATCCACGCCCTCCGTGGGGAGGGCGACTACATTTTCACGCAGCCTATATCCGCCAGTTTCTATTTCAATCCACGCCCTCCGTGGGGAGGGCGACAATGATGATGCTACTTTATATGGCAGGAGGCTGGAATTTCAATCCACGCCCTCCGTGGGGAGGGCGACTTTTTTTTTTGATAAAATGATAGTGAGGTGATATTTCAATCCACGCCCTCCGTGGGGAGGGCGACCGCGTCCTGTGCTTGCGCTTATCTGTCCTATGCTCATTTCAATCCACGCCCTCCGTGGGGAGGGCGACAAAAACCACCGCAAAAAGCGGTGGTATCACAAAACATTTCAATCCACGCCCTCCGTGGGGAGGGCGACAATCAGCTTAGACCCAACGTCTGAAGCTGTACCGATTTCAATCCACGCCCTCCGTGGGGAGGGCGACCGTCTTTTGGCTGGTTTGTGACCTTCACGCTGGATATTTCAATCCACGCCCTCCGTGGGGAGGGCGACGCGGGATTGATACGCCCCTCGCGCTATGCAAGGAGTATTTCAATCCACGCCCTCCGTGGGGAGGGCGACGAACATGACAAAAATTTCGCTGCTTGATAAGCTAATTTCGTCATATTCACCTGTTTTCTTGTCTTGTGAATAGTTTTCATTCTCCACAGGACACAAAAATTTACATTATTAGCTAATAAATCCGGTGCGAACCTCTTGAAACTTTTATGGGAGCATGGGCTTCGCACCTTAGTCTGGTTAAACCATCAGTGTCTCCTGCGGGTCATACCCCGCGTTCTTTCCAAAATGCTCTATTTTTGTTTTATACCCGTTACCTAAATAGTAGAACCGTAAGCTGTCAAGTTCCTGATTCATCTCAGCACACAGCTTAGCCTGAAGCGACCTGCATTGAGCTGCATCCAGCAGACATTCAAATACAGAATTTTGCACCCTCTGCCCATAGTTTACGCATAGCTTTGCAATCTTGCGTAGTCTCTTCTTGCCTGCCGCAGTCTCGGTGTTCACATCATATGTAATCAGCACAAGCATAATTCGCCCTCACTTCCACAAAAATGAAGGATAGGCATCCAGATCATCTCTCAGATAGCGAGCCAGCAGTAACGCCTGAACATACGGTACCAACCCCCATGGCAGTTTGTCCCCTAAGTATGGGTGGGTTATTGTCTCCCTCTTTTTCTGCTGCCACTGACTTAAAACCGTCTTGCGAGCCTCCTCGGTAAGATATACAGCACCGCTCTCTTGCGTTCTGAAATCATCCGGTGTCACTACCCTGTTGTTGAGCAGCGTCAGGACAAAGCGATCGCCATAACAGGGACGCAGTTCCTCCATAAGATCCAATGCTAAAGATGTTCTCCCTGATCGATCAGTATGCAAAAATCCTACATACGAATCCAGTCCAACCGCCTCCAACGCCGAGGCACAATCATGTCCAATCAACATATATACAAAGGAAAGCAGCGCATTCACCGGATCCAACGGCGGTCGGCGGGAACGAGTCTTGAAGGAAAAGACATCTTTATTTCGAAGAATCATCTCATCAAAGACATTGAAGTACACGGTCGCTGCGGCTCCCTCAAGTCCGCGAAGAGATTTTATGCTTGTTTCCTCACTAATGGCAGGCAGCATTTCCTTGAGCTGTTTCGATGCGTCAGAAAGAAGCTGAACATCAACCCTTGAACCATGATCCCGCAGTGTGCGCTCTATGCTCCATCGGGCATTGTATACCTTGCCAAAAATGCAGTTCCGAGCCACACGGCAGCTTTGAGACGGATCATCCGCAACTCTGTACTGCATACGCCGGAGCAACACATTTCCGTTGCTCTCCCCGCAGACACGAACAAGAAACTTTCCCTGCGGAGTACAGAAAGATAATGCCACATTTCGTTTCGCGCAAGCTCCCATCAGAGCAGGAGACGCACCGGCGTAGGAGAAACTCACTATTCCCTGAAGAATGTGGAGAGGATAACGTGCTATAACCTCCTTTTCCCGATTGAGCAATACATTTTCACCCTCCAGTGATAAATAGACATCTTCCGAGGTAATAAACAATGTGTTTAATAGCTGTTTCATACAGTTTCCTCCAAATGCTGCCTGATATACTCGCTGGCAGAACGCACCTTGATAAGTTTTGGAAGGCAAAGCTCCTTTAGAGAACAAGCGTTGCAGGATTTTGAGGGTTTCGCTTTCGGCGTGTACCCTCGCTCCCTCAAAGTGTGCATTTCTTTTAGCATTGTCTTGATCTCTTCCTTTAGCTCCGAGGTGAGTTCAACCTTCTGCCGATGGCGCGTCTCTCCGTAGTAGAGTGCGCCGTAAGGAACAGAACAACACAGCATTTCTTCAAGGCACAATGCCTGAGCGCAGAGCTGAAATGAATCCGCTGGAGTGTGATTACCGGGCTTGCCGCGCTTATACTCAATGGGAAAAGGATACCAAAGTCCTTTTTTCCCTTTAAGAGGAATCCCCTCCCCATTTTGCTCCGAGACACGGTGAAACTCCACCACATCACATTCTCCGGAGATGCCAAGCACGGAAGAATGTACCTTCAATGCCCGTACTGTAACGCAGTCGCCACGGCTTTCATAAAAATTGGCATCATGGGCAGCTTTGTGCATAAGTTCCCCATCCGTTGTGCGAAAATTTTCCGCCCACTGACCTTCCAGATGAATAAGTGCCCATTGCCGTCGGCAGAAAGCAAAATGCTGAATACCCGAAATTTGAAGCCAGTCATCCTCGGCGTAACTCATCCCATTCTATGGCAGCTAACACCATCCGGCATATCATCGGAGACTGAAACAATATAATCACTGTAAGAGCGCGGAATGCTCACGCCCTCTTTTCTCTTGACATCTACCGTTTCAAAGAGCTTGTATGCTGGAGCGCGACCAAGCTCGTTGTCGTGCTTGAAAACAATAAGCTCCCTTGTAGACATCTTCCCGCGGGCGGCACTGTGGTCATATTCAAACATATTCAGAATAGCAGACCACAGCAGCTCCAAATCATCCTCGGAAAATCCGGTAGACTTACGGGCGAGATTGGCGGACACATAGCCCTCAGCACGATACAAAGCGTAGGGAACTATGTACTTCCTTCCCATCTCTGTTCCCTTGTTTTCCGCATCAGCCTCGGTTGTGATTGCAACGCGGGTGATAGTCACCTCCTGCGGCAGTATCGGGTCGATAGATCTGGCAAAACTCATCTGCACGGGTCCGCGAACCTGTCCACAGTTAAGGCTGCCTTTAACAAAAGTCGTCATAACCGCGCCAAATGTGCGAATATCGTAGAAGTTCCGGCACATATAGTCGCGGAGCCTGCGGTCAATATCTGGATCACTCTTTTTAGCGGCTTTCAGTGACTTTTCATCAGCACCGACATTTTCAGCGGCACACGCCTTTGCATCGCTGCGGTTCAGCGGCACACCATCCTTGATGTAAATGCCATAGCCGGACTCGTCCTCTTTGACTGTCTCAACGTAGTTGCGAATTTTCCTCTTCAGACACACATCAGTGACAATTCCAAGCCCTGTTTCCGGATCCGTTCGCGGCATATTTCCGGCATCTGGGTCGCCGTTGGGGTTGCCGTTTTCCACATCGAACAGGATAACAAATTCATAGCGGTTTTTGATAATTTCAGGCATTTTTCGATTCCTCCTTTTTTGTATAACGCTTTTGTGTCTGGTGATAGTAGCCTATCTGGAACGCTCCCTGCTCAGGAAGTGTCATGCGGGCAGGGAAAGATTCATCCATCATGCCCATCAGTATCGCAATCTGCTTGTCAAAGTATCCTTTCTTCTTTATTTCCTTATTTGTTTCGAGCTTGTGCAGATGCTTCTGAGCAAGTTTTATAAGCAGCGGGAACACGCTTACGGGTGTAGCGGACGCGGCGTTGAAATATTTGTCCTTGATGGTGGCGTTAATGCCCGGATTTGCTTCCTCCTGAAGTGCCTCCAAAACAGAGAACAGCCGTCCAAGAACATAGGGCTGATATGTGCTATTTTCATTGAGTTTCACAGTAAAGACCTCCTTTTCTCTCGCATTTGTTTCATCACGGTAAAATCTGCGGTAATATCCTTTTATAATTGCGGCGCGACCGCGTGTGACCTCGTGTTCGGCGCGAATGCGGAGCTGTACGCCATTGATGAGTGTAGCAGGATACGGTACGCCTGTCAGCACGGAGCGGAAAAGATCACCCGTCATCTGAGGTGAGGAATCCTTGTTCTTGCTTTTCTGATTTACAGTCTCGCTTGCCAACTTCCACAACGGTATGCTTTGAAAATTATCATACGCGGGTTTTACGATATCGATGTCCTCGTAATGCTGCTGTATGTGCTTGGCAAACTCTCCCATAGTGTCACAGAGGAAAAAGCGGACGGACAGTCTTGCCGCATTAGGTGTAAGACCCAGGAAATAGAAATGTTCCCCTGGATCCAATGTACGATCGTTCCACTTAACAGGTTTCCCCTCTGTCATATTTTTCAGCATTCCTGTCAGCTCTGTATCATCCACCGTCTGCGGCGGCGATCCGAAAAGTGATGCTAAACCGAAATCCTGATACGCGCTGTCCCCATGCTCCGCCCAGCACACTATGGTGGTATTTCCCACAGTTCGACAATGCTCACGGTCGGCAATTAGATGGTTCAGAGCAGCGGTATATGCGAACGCCGCTCTTATTCCCACCGGCGCGTTGAGGCTCTGTTCGTGACCGTATGAGCAGAAAGCCGGAGCATTGAATGAGATAAGTGCCGCGCCTGAAGATTGCGCGCCCTTCATCCCCCTGATGGGTGGGTGGATTTCGGCAATTTCACCTTCCTCGCCGGTGATAAGACACTGACCGTGTGGCGCGTCAGGGTCAACGGCATCATAGTACCGCTGCCACGCCTCGCAAATTGCGGAATCATCTGTAGACAGCTTGCCATCATATGAGAAGATTAAATTTGCACCGTCAGTAATTTCCTTCCAATATTGTGCCAGCATTGGATGAGTTGAAGCAGCGGCGGGATCCCATTTGTCAAAGAATTTCAGAATTGCCCTTGCAGTCGGCGACTCGACCCCATCCAATATATTACGGTGAAATTCAGCGCAAGCAGTAAAGCACTCGACTGCCCTTTTCGGTTTACCTTTCGCGTCCGCGCCAAGCATATAAGAGGAATTGTCGCAGAGAAAGTTGGCGGAAATGCCGACTGTTCTGCCGGTGTGAGCCGGAACCTTCATAGTGTCGGGTACAAATACCGTTTTCTTCCCTCTTTGCTGCTCTTTCTTCCGTTCTTGCACATTGACAATATTCCCGTCATTGTCAAGGTCAAGAGAAAACGATACTTTGATGCCATCATCCCATCCGGGAACCGAAAGTTCGTTTTTTTCAACCAATGTTTCAAAATGCCGGTACAGTGCTTGCAGAATCATTGGTAGCACCTCACATTCTTCAAGTCAAGCACACCGTTTTCCAGCTTTGCCCGGAAAAATTGGGGCTTAATATTTGACTTGTCGGAATAATCCATGTCATAGAGCATAAAGCCCAGATCCTGTGTCAACGGTTCCGTTGGAACAGTCTCAAAAGACCACTCGCGGAAATGTGCAGGAAACTCACGGCAGCCAAAATATGGCTGACTGTAAAATTGTCCCTTCTCAAGCCGCCGATGGAGAATATCACGGAATTTACTAAAGTTATCCCCCGGAGCGGCTTTTTCCGTCATGTCAAAATGGGCTTCGATGACATAGTGTACATCCCGCAGCAGCATAGCGGCGCGTTGCTGAATATCCTGCGATGTGTAGATTGGAGCGGGAACGGTGCTGTTTTTAGCCGCCGTTAATACGTTGGACATTGAAATTGTGGACTTGACCTCATTTCTCCGGATATTGGTAAAGCGAATAGGAGCAAGCAGATAAATTTTATCAATTTCGTACTTCAGCCCCGGATGCCAGAATATGCTCTCCACTATCCCCCTCGCCGCAGAGGGTGTGATAATGTCATAACTAACCCTTTCAGTCTTCATCTCCGGCCGAGTGAACAGCGCGTAGTTACCCCAGACCTCAATTTTTATAGACAAGCAAATCACCTCGTTTCTTTATTCATGTGTTAGGTTTATATAGCAATTTCTATATTACCATATTTGCCGCAAGTTGTCAAGTCTTTTTTGAGGTAACGGAAAATTATTTTTTGTGATATTATTCATAGTACAAAAATTGGCAGCATGAAAACAAGGTGTCATTTGGATCCTGACCTTGCTGTCTTTATCCCCATGTATGAGTTAATAATAGAAAAACAGGCGTGACTGAAATCACGTCTGTTTCAAAAAACGCAGGTTACTTTTTACGAGTACCGTCCTCTTGAGTCTCCTGTTTAATTTTATTCCAGCATTGCGGTAAGACTTCTCTTGTAATCGAGAAACCGCTGTGAGAGCCGGAACTCCTCACCGCGCTCACTCCTTGGAATATCTATTGCCATCTCACCCGCGATTTTGCCGGGTCTTCCCTTTATAATGTACACTCTGTCAGAAAGAGTAAGTGCCTCGTCTATATCGTGGGTTATGAAAAACGTTGAGAGATTTATTTTCTCCATCACGCCAAGATACCACGAGTGTATTGCCGTTTTGGTCAGCGTGTCAAGCGCGGAAAATGGCTCATCGAGCAGAGCAACATCCTCCGAAAAGAGGTATGTTCTTAAAAGTGCCGCCCGCTGGCGCATACCGCCGGAGAGCTGTGACGGCCATTTCTTGCCGGTTCCCTCCAACCCAAATTCCGGGAGCTTACTTCTCACAGTCTCGCGGGCTTCTTTCTTCGATACTCCCCGAATTAAAAGCGGCAGCGCGGCATTGTCCTCGATTGTCCTGTACGGGAGCAGCAGATCCTTTTGCAGCATATATGCTATATGACCTGGTTTCCCCGTGATGTCCTCTCCGTTCAGTATTACACTTCCGGACTGAGGCTTCAGAAGACCCGATATGATATTGAACAGCGTACTTTTCCCGACACCCGAAACACCAAGTATGCTCACAAGCTCCCCCGCGTCAAGGTAAATCGACACATTCTCAAGTATATCCTGCCCATCGAACCCCGCGCAGATACTTCGGGTTTCCAGCTTATGCAGGCAGATAGTCGTTTGTAAATCCGGCATTTTCAGGTATCTCTTCCTCGGTAAGACCGTTTTCATTCAGCCAGCTGTAAAATGCGTTCCATCTCGCGGGATCTATCACTCCGAATGAATCAGCGTCCGCTATATATTCTTCAGAAAGATACTGCTGACTTTTTATAACAAGCTCCTCATTGGAGCTAAGCTCCGGCACAGCATCCATCAGAATTTCAGCAGCGTCATCGGGATTCTCAGCGGCGTACTCATAGCCTTTTGCTGTAGCGGACAGAAACGCCTTTGCCGCATCGGGGTTATCCGTGAGAAAATCATTATTTGCTATAATAACCGGCGTATAATAATCAAATACGGGGTCTATATCGGCAAAAGCAAAATAGTCAATGTCCAGACCCGCAACCTCGCAGGCAACACCCGCCCAGCCGTAGAATATCCAGATGGCATCTACAGAGTTGGATTCGAGAGCGGATACTTCATCGGTAACAGTTGACGGCACAAGAGTTACCTTGTCAAAATCGCCGCCGTCCGCTTCAACAACACGCTTCAGTGTAGCCTTTTCAACGTCCAGATCCCATGTCGCGTATGTGTGTCCCTCAAGACCTTTCGGGGTGTCCATGCCCTCACCGGCTCGTGAAACTATACCTGATGTGTTGTGCTGCAAAATCGCGGCTACTGCCGTTATCGGCAGCGCACTGTCTCCGATAATCGCCGGTGCCATCGTGTCCTGAAATGATACACCAAACTGTGCGCGTCCTGATGCTACCAATGCCTCCGCGCCATCATCCGGCGGCTGGGCTATTGTGACAGAAAGACCCGCTTCTTCGTAATATCCGAGAGCGTCCGCAACATATACGCCTGTGTGATTCGTGTTCGGTGTCCAGTCGAGAACGAATGTTATCTCAGTTATCTCGCCATCCGTTGCGGTGTCACTGCCGCAGGCTGTTATCGTCAAAAGCAACGTCACCGCGAGCAGCAAAGCTGTTAGTTTCGTTTTCATAGTTACTGTTTCCTTTCATCATTTAAATGTGCATACGGCATCATAACACGCTCAAGGAGCGAGATAATACCCATAAGCGCGAGACTCACCGCCGAAATAAGAAAAATTACCGCGAACATCTTATCAAAAGCGTAAGCCTTTTTCACTCTTGTCATGTACACCCCAAGTCCCGAAAAGCCGCCGAGCCACTCGGAAATCACCGCGCCAACGACCGAGTATGCCGCCGCTATACGCAGACCTGAGAAAAAGCGCGGCATCGCCGATGGCAGCTTGATATAGCGAAATATCTGTATCCGTGACGCGCCCATTGCACGCATGAGGTTTATCGTTCCCTCGTCCGCTTCACGGAACCCATCGAATAGACCAACGGTGAGCGGGAAGAATGTCGCTATGACGATAAGAATTATCTTAGGGGTCATTTCATAGCCGAACCAGAGAACGAGAAGCGGCGCTATTGCCACTGTCGGTATTGTCTGCGTGATAACAAGGACAGGGTAGAACGCTTTTCTTATAATGTCAAAAGCGTCCATCAAAACCGCGAATATGAACCCAAGAACTATCCCGACACCAAGACCGCAGAAGGCTTCTATCAGCGTCACAACGGCGTTATCCCATAGTGTTGGCGCGTCGGAAACGAGTGCCTGAAGCACACTGACAGGCGAGGGCAGCATATAAGACGGCATGATTCCGAGACTTGTGACAAGCTGCCAGACAAGAAGCAGCAGCGCGATTGCGAATACAGACGGCAGCTTACTTGTCAGTGTGGTGCTTCTTTGTCTTTTTTTCAATCGTGAGTACCTCGCCCTCGGGACGATAAGTTACTTTTATGTTTGCGGTAACTGACGGTGCGCCGGCTCTGATAGCGACGTGCTGGCACTCCTTGAGAATGTCCATAAGCTGATCATAGTCATCACCCTCGATCGCTGTCTCGAACGGACCAACATAGTAATTCAGACCTGTGGATTTGATGTAGCCGATCACCTCGTCAACGATACGCACAAGCTCATCATCGTTCGGTGCCTCGGGAAGAGATTGGATAGCAACGCTTGCTTTCATGATAATTACTCCTTTCGGTTAATAATATAGAAAATGCGTCCGATGATAACACCGGACGCAAAACTGTCTCACAACATTCCTACGCCGGCATTACCCGGATCAGGTTTAAGGGTCACGAAGACAAATCCGTTTCTCAGCCCGTGCGCGGACTCCCCTGTGTAATGCAAATTATAACACTTCTTTGCGGTCATGTCAAGTATTTTTTGCAGCCAGATAGCGGAAAATAACGGTTACTATTGCTGTTCGCAAGCCGCAGTGTATCGGGTTCACACCAACCGGTGAGAATATGTCGAGGGATATAAGAGTGTCACAGTCTCTATGCCGGAGTGAAATAACCGTCTCAGGCATCAATTTTGCCTTCTCCTTTTCCGCAAATTCTCAAATAAACTGTTGACAAATTACTTTACCCGCGTTATAATAGCCTCTATAATAAGGAACCTTACAATCAGGAACCTGTTATTCAAGATCTCAGGCATATTTTTATAGTTAAAGCGCAAATTTTTCAGTTTTTGCAAAAATCTTACAAATACAAAAAAGGAGATTATCAAATTATGGCGGAGACATTACAGATGGAGACAGTGCATAAGCTCTTGTGCGTTGCTCGAAAGATGAGACGCAAACGTCCTTGCGGACAACACTGTTCGCGTACAAAGGGATGGACATTAAGAACACTTTGTGAGTATCCGGAGGGAATATCGCAGACTAAGCTCGCCGATGCTCTCGGAATACGGCCGCAATCACTTTCGGAAGCAATTTGCTCCCTTGAGGAGGAAGGCTTCGTTGAACGCAGGCAGAATCCAGAGAGCAGACGTGAGCTTGTAGTGTCTGTAACGGAATTGGGGCGGTACCACAGTGAACAGTCAGAAGCGCGTTTTGCTCAGGACGCGGAAGAGCTTCTGTCCGCACTTACAGAGGAGGAACTTATAACATTTAGCGCACTACTTGATAAGATACTTCAAAATATCAAAGATGAAAGCGAGAAAAACGCATGAAAAGAATGTTCCGTTATCTCAAACCGTATAAAATTCTCGCCATATTCTCGCCGCTTATCATGATGGGCGAGGTCTTAGGCGATTTGCTTCTGCCGACACTGATGTCATTTATCGTTGACTATGGCATAACAGGCATATCGGTGTTCGACGCTGAAAAAGGCTCCACTGTCGCGGCGGCGATTATTCAGTTTTTTCACGGCACAGATTTCACGCGCATGGATATAATAGTCACATTCGGCATACTTATGCTTGTTGTAACGCTGTTTGGCGGGTTTTTCGGTGTGCTTTGCGCGTATACTGCGGCACGGGCGGCACAGAGCATGGGTCGTGACCTTCGCCGCGATGCTTATTCACACGTTATGTCACTTTCTATACAGCAGACCGACAGATTCACCACCGGCTCTCTCATAACACGCATGACAAGCGATGTCACGATAATCGTTGATTTCTTTGAATACCTGATGCGCGGTTTTGTACGCGCCCCACTGTTTCTGCTGGGCGGAGCGGTTATGCTGATTGCGCTCGACTTGCGTTTTTCGTGCGTAATACTGTGTACGATACCTGTTCTCGCCGTTGTGCTGCTTCTCGTCCTGAGAAAGGCAATACCGATGTACGGCGTTATACAGCAGCGTCTCGACAAAATAAACTCCATCGTTCAGGAGAACGTCAGCGGAGCAAGAGTAGTCAAGGCTTATGTCCGTGAGAATTACGAGTGTGAACGCTTTGAAACAGCGAATACCGCGTTATACAACGTCAATTATGATGTTCTCAAACTCATGGCTGTTATATCTCCTGTTCTGACAATATTGCTGAACGTCGCTGTAACCGCTGTTATATATATTGGCGGTCTCAGCATAAGCATTGAAGCTGCCGGAATGACTACAGGCTCCGTTATGGCGGCTGTAACATACATTACGCAGATTCTGAACGCCGTTATGATGGCTACAAATATGTTCCAACAGATCTCACGCGCCGGAGCGTCGGCAAAGCGCGTAAACGAAATTCTTGATACCGAACCGGCACTTCACGGCGGAGAAGCTGACGCACCGGATATGAGCGGAGATACAGCCATATCATTCAAGAATGTCAGCTTCTCATATCCGGGAACAGTCGGAAATCCTGTACTTAAAAATATCAACCTTGATATAAAAAAAGGCGAAACTCTCGCGATAATAGGAGCAACAGGCTCCGGAAAGTCCTCGCTTGCGTCCCTTGTGCCGAGATTCTACGACACGACCGGGGGCGATGTGCTTATCGACGGACGCTCAGTAAAAGATTACTCGCTTGCGGGACTGCGAAGTAAAATAGGTTACGTTATGCAAAAAAGCGAACTGTTCTCCGACACTATGGAAAATAACATACGCTGGGGCAAAAAAGACGCTACAGACGCCGAAATATCCGCCGCCGCGAAAAACGCCGAAGCCAGCGAATTTATAAACAGCTTTACAGACGGCTTCAAGACGTTCATTGCCGAAAAGGGCGCGTCACTCTCCGGCGGGCAGAAACAGCGTATGAGCCTTGCAAGGGCGTTGGTACGCAAGCCCGATATTCTCATACTGGACGACGCTACATCCGCGCTTGACCTCGTAACAGAGGGTAAAGTCCGCAAAACTATACGCGAGAAGCTCAAAGGCACCACAGTTATCATGATAGCACAGCGTATAGCAAGCGTGATGGAGGCTGACAGAATCGCCGTTTTGGAAAATGATGGTGTTATCAAATACTGCGGTACTCACGAAGAGCTTCTGAAAGTGAGCGATACATATCGCGATATTTACGATTCACAGATGAAGTCCGGCGCGTACATCGTCGCGGCTGAAATGGAGGGACACAACAATGGCTGAACCAAAGAGAGAGCAGCAGACTATAGTCCGCGTTGGCGGGCGCGGAGGACCAATGACGGGTCGCGCCAATGTTCAAAAACCGCATGACATGAAAAAGACGCTCATACGGCTATTCAAGTACATAGGCAAAAGCCGTATTGTGTTAATATCGCTTCTTGTGCTGATGCTCGTCATTACGATAATAGAAATCGCGGGACCTAAGTTTCAGCAGCTCGCAATAGATTCTATATCCTACGTTGACAATAAACTCACTGTTGATTTTGACACAATGAAGAAAAATCTTTTCATTATGCTCGTTATATTTCTCGTTGACGCGGCACTCACCTACGTTCAGGGGCTGCTTTCGGCTAAGCTGTCACAGACGACCGTCCACGATATGCGCGGGGACATATTCGCGAAAATTTCCAAGCTGCCAATACGATATACTGACACGCATCGTCACGGAGACATAATGAGCCGTCTAGCAAACGACACCGAGAATATTTCCAACGCCATATCACAGTCCATCACAACATTGTTCTCCGCTGTCCTTACACTTGTGGGCGCACTCATTATGATGTTGTACTATAGTCCGCTTCTTACAGTTATTGCTGTTATTACAGTTCCTATTACGATTTTCGTTTCAACCAAACTCGCGTCGTTTATGCGGAAGTACTTTAAGCAGCAACAACAGCTTCTCGGTGAACTCAACGGCAATGTAGAAGAGACTGTCACCGGCTACCGAACAGTTGTCGCTTACGGAAAAGAGGACGACTCGCTGAACCGTTTCTCCGAAACAGCTGACAAGCTCAGGGATTGCAGTATACGCGCCCGTGTGTGGGGGTCTATTATGGGTCCTATCATGAACTTCCTTGGCAATTTGCAGTATGTGCTTATAGCTGCCATCGGGGGATTTATGGTTATATCAGGCGCGGATATGACAGTCGGCGGGATTCAGGCAATGCTTCAATATTCAAAAAAGTTCAGTCACCCGATAAATATGATAGCCAACCAGTATTCCGCGATTCTCACAGCACTCGCCGGAGCGGAGCGTATTTTTGAGATTCTTGACAGCGATGATGAAATTGATGAGGGTACTAACCCAATCACGCCGGAAGAGATTCGCGGAGACATTGAATTTACTGATATGCGCTTCGGGTACGAGCCGAATGAGCCTGTCCTCAAGGGCATGAACCTCTCAGTAAAGGCGGGTCAGAAAATCGCAATCGTTGGAGCGACAGGCTCCGGCAAAACAACAGTCGCGAACCTTCTCACGCGCTTTTACGAGCTTGACGGCGGCACAATCACTATTGACGGCATCGACATCCGCGACATTCCTAAATCAACACTGCGCCACACCATAGCTGTCGTGCTTCAGGACGCGGCACTGTTCAGCGGCACTATAGACGCTAATATACGCTACGGCAGACCCGACGCTGATTTCGAGAGCGTCAAAAACGCCGCTCACGCAGCTATGGCTGACACGTTCATCGAACGTCTGCCGGATAAATATAACGCTGTGCTTGCCGAATCGGGTGCTAATCTTTCACAAGGACAACGACAGCTTCTCGCAATCGCGAGAGCGTTTCTGGCAAAACCGCGCATACTCATACTTGATGAAGCTACTTCCTCAGTCGATACGCGCACTGAAACGCGGATTCAGGTCGCTCTGGAAAACCTCATGCGCGGCAACACGTCACTCATTATCGCGCACCGGCTCAGCACCATTCGCAACGCCGACATGATAGTCGTTGTCAGCGGCGGGGTAATCGTAGAATCCGGCAGCCATGAGGAGCTGCTTGCAAAACGCGGCGAATACTACAGTCTCTATAGCCGCCAGTTCGCGGGGAACGCCACATAAGAATCTGTAAAAAACGCTGGTAAAACAGCCGCTATCCGGCATACAGCAATAACCATCGCAAAAAATCACCCCGCAGCTTCAAATACAGTACAACATTTTCAAACTGTTTATTGACATAATAAAGAATTGCTGTTATAATTTATATGTAAAAAGTGCGAACACTCATGAGGGCAACCCCAAAAGCAGAAGAAAGGAGAAAATATGATTTATTCATCAGAAG
>CAZKLU010000045.1:0-15039 GCA_964553775.1 uncultured Oscillospiraceae bacterium
TCTGCACAGATCCGTGTGTGTATGTTCCTCTTTGCCGCAGATGAGAACCTGTTCCTCGACTGTGGCGGTCGATACGCAGTCGGCTGTGTGTTCATGCTCGCCTGTAGTTTCCTCAAGTCCGCAGGTAAGTTCCTGACTGCCCTCGCTCTCCTCAAGTCCGCAGATGAGAACCTTTCCGCTCTCACCCTCTTCAAGTCCGCAGGTCAGAACCTGTTCAGCTTCGCTGTAGCAATCGGCTGTGTGGGTGTGACCCTCGCTCGGCTCTCTCGCTTCCTCGCCGCATACAAGCGTTATAGTCTCACCGCTGTAGCAGCTGTCGTCGTGTGTGTGTTCCTCAAGTTCGCATATGAGGTTCCCGTCCTCGTCGTAGCACTCCTCGCTGTGAGTATGCTCAGCAATCTCGCAAACAAGATTTGACGGTGTTGTCTCATAACATTCATCTGTGTGAGTGTGACCGGGATCCGCTTCGCACTCCTCAAGTCCGCAAATAAGCTGCGGTTCGCTCATTGTGTAGCACTCGTCCGTGTGAACGTGAGCCTCGGTTGTCTCGTAGCACTCATCCGTGTGAGTATGACCCTCAACGAAGGTGTAGCATGCGTCCGTGTGCGTGTGAGGTTCAAGTTCGGGAAGGGTGCATATCAGTTCGTCGTCACTGTTGTAACAGAACTCGTTGTGCGTGTGCGCTACTGTTCCCTCTACCTCGCAGCTAAGCGTCTCGGTCGTGACTTCCCTTGTTTCGTAACATTCCTCCGTGTGAGTATGCTCCTCAATACCGCAGACTGGCGGCCATTCCACCGTGAGTGCAGGCGAGATGAGTATGTAGGTAACTATAAATACCGCGATGCAGCTCGATATTGCCGCGATACGCTTCATAATTATCTTGTGATCCCGTCTTT
Organism: uncultured Oscillospiraceae bacterium; assembly: GCA_964553775.1. Lineage (GTDB taxonomy): Bacteria > Bacillota > Clostridia > Oscillospirales > Oscillospiraceae > RUG626. The sequence goes on from CAZKLU010000045.1 coordinate 897, forward strand.
TTGTAAGACTCACAGCCTTTCGTTCAACCTTAGCGGTGCTAATGTTTACAGCCATGTCGAATACACTCCTTTCCGAAAATTCATTCAATAAATCCGAATTCTGTTGCCGGCAGAACTCTGAAAATCAGTTTTCCCAAAATATCCTCCGTTGCTATACATCCTATTGATGTGCTTCTCGAATCAACAGATGTTGCTCTGTGGTCGCCCATCACGAAGTACTTATCCGCCGGAACCTGATATGGAAGCTCTATGTCACATTCTCCAAGAGACTTCTCTACGAGATACGGCTCATCGATGTACTCTCCGTCAACCGTAACCGTTCCGTCCTCCGAAATATCGACCCAGCTCCCTGGTCCCGCGATAACCCGCTTGATAAGCGTGGTGTTATTGAACCTGAACGCTACAATGTCGCCTGTTTGAAATGTCGCGTTTTTAAGGCATATAACAACCTGACCCTCGTAAAGCGTTGGTTCCATCGAGCTGCCGTAAATCTTCAGAGTAGGCACCCACAGCGTTGCGGCAAGAATCGCGACCGAAGCAAAAGCCATAAGGGTGAAGAACGCGTTTCGTATATTATAAAGTAGACGAACCTTTTTGCGTTCAGCACTCAGCATTTGCTGCATCTCATCCATTGAGAGTCTCGGTACCGTCTGAGGTACAGTTTGCTTTCTCATGACGGCACCTCGTTAATACTCAGCAGTGCGCTGTCCATGAATCGGATAAACTCAAGCACGCTGCGGAACTGCGCCTCCAAGCCTTTATCCTCCCATATAAGCATTCCCTGCCACGTTGTGTGCTGTCTGAACAGTACCATCAGCCGAAATGTTGCGATTAACGTCGTGTGACTGTCAGCGGACTTTCTTCTGCCGACATTGACAAAGCTGCGTGGCTCCTCGCTGCGCTGCGGACCATCCGTTTCGTCAATCAGCTTCTCGATTCCAAAGAGCAGTTCCGGAAAACTGGAGAATGCCGTACCCTCTGTCTCTCCGTTGATGCTGTAAAACACCCCTTCGGGATTTCGGTTCCGATATGAGCTGATTCCGACCAGCAAGGTGTTCCGCCCGACTTTGCGGTAGCCCGTCAAACCGCTCATATCCGTCACTCCCTTTCTTTATTGTTTCCCCTGCCGCCTTTCCCTTATTACGTTTACAGTTTACCATAAAAAAATTACAGACTCGTTGCACTGAGCGATTTTTCAAAAACTTTTTTGAAAAAATTTTTTCGAGTTAAAAAGAGTTTGAATTGTCAGAATCAGCCGATATTTCGGTTAAAACGTGGTATTATTTGTACTTTTTGCCCAAAATCATCTGTAAGTCTTTTACTCATACCACTTGTTTTCCATTATCTTCCGAAAAATCTATTGGCAGTGCCTCAAGAATACTGTACTGCACCTTGACTGATCTTCCGGCTGCTGTGCGCTTATAGGCGGTAACTGCGCGACCGATGGCACCTGTAGCGTTCTCATAGCTTGTAGACGGCAGCAGCAGCAAAAACTGGTCGCGGCTGAAACGTGTGAATGCGTCTCCGGAGCGCAGGTTATTCGAGATAGCTTTTTGCAGACCGTTCATAACAGTGCCGCACTGTTCCTTGCCGAGAATGTCGCCGTTTTTCGCAAAAAGCGTAATAAGCGCAAGTTCTATAGACAGTCCGAGCCGGCTCATTGACCGCGCCATAAACCTGTAAACACCCTCGAACACGCTGAACTCGCAGAACAGCGCACCCTTCACCTTTGCCTTTTCCTCCGCCATATCTCCGCGAATAATACGCAAATCGAGCTGACGTGGCTGGTCGGCGTTTACGGTTTCGCGGTAGAAGCTGACAAAATCGTCTGAAAGCGCGATGCCGTACTGATCCATATAGAGATTCTGCACCTTACTGTAATGCTGAAGAGCAATATTCGTAAACCCGCCATCGCGCAGCAGCTTCATGAGCAAAAGCTGGCAATCCTCCGCAAGCGGATCTATTGATACAGCGTCCTTCAGAATCTTGACAGCCTCTCTGCGTCTGCCAATTTTAGCAAGAATCTCCGCGACATCGTGACTTAGAGCGATAAATCTGGCATGGAAATACGTCTGGCGCGATATTACCCATAGATTACCATGTACATCCTTTAGAAAATCCCCGCTGTAAAGTTTCAGAGCCTCAAGCCCGTATTCAACGAACTCAGCCGGATTTTTACAGAACATACCGTTCAGCCGCTCAAATTCAAGTGTGTCTACCTTTAAATTAATATCCTTTGACCAATAGTAGCGTTTCCGCGAGTAGCATAGGATATTTTTTCCGTTTTCAAAGCCAAGATCCTCCAAAATAGATCGGCTTCGGTGCAGGAGGGTTCTGATGAGGCTCACAGGATCCGCGCTGTCGATGTCGTCACCGATGAAGTCAAGAAGTTCATCCTGAGCCACCTCGCGTGTGCTGAAAGTAGCAAGATACGCGAGAAAACACAGCATACGACCCGACACGCCGCTCAAACTTGCCGTTTTGTCCTCAGCACCCTCCCTCTGTAGTCGCATTGTAAATGTTCCGAGCATATTTATGTATAGAGTATCCATTTGGAATCCAGCTTTCGTGTTTTTCTGCCGGATATACGCTTAAGCTCCGACAGTGTAAGAAACACCTCGTTACGTTTTCATAAGCATATTAACAAATAATCCCGTCAATATCTGGTGCCTCTTTTTGTTTTGTATACTTTTATGATATTTTGACCGGTGAACAGGCTAATTATATGCAAAATCAAAGGTACCTTGATATATGCTGAAATGACATTCATCCGGCGGCAGCGTTTTTTTGTTCGCGAAGCAGATTTCGCACTCTGCCAGTTAGCAAAAAAGTATACTTTTTTGTTATTTTTCACTCAATATTGTACAGTACATATTTTAGCATAAAACAGTTTATTTTGCAACGCTTTTTTTAAAATTTTTTTTAAAATTCAGGGGTAACAAAAAAGTATACATTATTGTTACCCCACAAAATTTGGAAATATTAAATTTTTTGAAGTAGTATTTTACTATAGTTGGCATTTCCGCTGTTTCATTCGGCAAGACCGCAGGCTCACGCCGCATTGGAAAACGGTAAGACCGCGCACTTCAATGTTCACTATATACTGCCGCAGAAATCGATCAAGTATTGATTTCTGCGGTTTTTTATTGAGAAATCAGCGTCATCAAAGATTTGTTTAGGAACCCTGATTTATGAAAAAACGCAATCAGAGATTTGCCTTGGGGTGCTGCGTTTCATCACTTTGAGTTCGCAAGAAGAAATGAACGTAAACTTATTTCAGGCTTGCGCCCACGCTTTGCCGTACTCCTCCAAAAAGCGTCATGATATTTTTCTTCACCACGCGGTGAGTTTTCCAATTATATCGGCAGGACTCAAAACTGTAAGCAGCCCGAACCGATAACCCGTGAGGTCAAGTTTTCTGTGTCTCAGAGCTTTTTTGCTTGAATAAGCAATCTTCTCCGTATTATCCATAACAGCTTTTGCTTTAACGACAGTCATACCTTGCGCCCTTATTATCAGTATCTGAAACATTCTCCGTAAAAATTATGTAACTTTTACGGGCTGACTGTTCGAAAAAGTATACTTTTCCGAACACTCAGGTTTTCAGATTTCCATAAAAACCATTGACCAAAAAAGTTATCAAAAAACTTAATCCCTATATTATATCGGCATTTTTCCGTTGAAGTTAATACCCCAAAAAATTTATTTTCGTTGTTCGGAATTGTATACTTTTCTGAACACTTTTTACACATTACGGCAAAATCTCTTGTTAGTTTGGCTGAATATAATCGATATGATTATCAGATTTTTTATGTATTATGCTGTATTTCTACTGGTATAAATCAGCTTCTGCGGCTTATCAATATGGCTCCAGCGTGTTTTTTGCTCAAAAACGCGCCTGTCCGCGATACAGAGAATCGTAAGCTCCCCGCGTCACTGTTTTTTTTAGCAAGCATACCATTTATCTGTGTTTTGCAAGCCTGTGGAATACACGGAACAGAGGGAGACAGTCAGACCGCGCTGTACCGTAACATACCAACGATATTCAATACTGCCGCACACATTGACGCAAGCACAGCAATATTATATCTGACACGCACATTCATATACACATCCCTTTATAACAGTATTCAAGGCGATCCACTTTTGTAGAGTGGGTCGCTTTTTCATGGCTGTCTTCCCATAAATCGCCCTCGGCATGGACAGAACTCTTTAATTTTTTCAAAACAGATAAAAAATTTCTTGCCAACTCGATTAAAACGGTTTATAATAAAGCTGTTTTGTGTTATACTGTGTGCGGGTTCGTGCGCGGTATAAGAAAATGGGCATAGGAGTATAACGCTATGAGTAAATATATATTCGTTACAGGCGGTGTCGTATCTGGTCTTGGCAAGGGAATCACCGCCGCGTCGCTTGGCAGACTCTTGAAGGCTCGCGGTCTGACCGTCGCGGCGCAGAAACTCGACCCGTACATCAATGTTGACCCAGGTACTATGAGTCCCTATCAGCACGGCGAGGTATATGTCACCGAGGACGGCGCGGAGACCGATCTCGACCTCGGTCACTATGAGAGGTTCATAGATGAGGATCTGAACCGCTTTTCCAATCTCACCACCGGCAAGGTGTACAATAACGTCATAAGTCAGGAACGTCAGGGTAAGTTCCTCGGCAGTACAGTGCAGGTTATCCCCCATATCACAAACGAGATAAAGGCATTTATATACAGTGTTGGCAAGATGACTAACGCTGATGTTGTGATTACGGAGATTGGCGGCACTGTCGGCGATATTGAGAGCCAGCCGTTTTTAGAGGCTATACGTCAGGTAAGCCATGAAGTCGGCTTCGGCAACTCGCTTTTTATCCATGTGACGCTCGTTCCATATCTGAAAGCGTCCGGCGAACACAAGTCAAAGCCCACTCAGCACTCTGTAAAAGAGCTTCAGGGCATGGGCATAAACCCCGATATTATAGTTCTCCGGTGCGATGAGCCTATAGAGGACGAAAGCGTATTTGAAAAAATAGCCCACTTCTGCAACGTCGGCTCTGACTGCGTTATTGAGAACGTGACGCTCCCTGTTCTCTACGAGGCACCGCTCATGCTTGAAAAAGGCGGACTCGCGAACGCTGCCTGCCGCAAGCTAAATCTTAAAACGCCGCCTCCGGAGCTTGACGAATGGATCGCTCTTGTTGATAGGATAAAGAACCTTCACCGTAATGTTACTATTGGTCTTGTCGGAAAGTATGTGCAGCTTCACGATGCATACCTGTCCGTTTCCGAAGCACTGCGCCACGCAGGGTTCGCTCTTGACGCGAAGGTATATATAAACTGGATAGACTCCGAAACTCTGACAGAGGATAATTATAAGGAGATGCTTTCAGATCTTGACGGTATACTTGTTCCGGGTGGGTTCGGTGAACGCGGAATCGAGGGCATGATACTTGCGGCTCGGTACGCGAGAGAGAATAAGGTGCCGTATCTTGGTATCTGTCTCGGTATGCAGATTGCGGTAATCGAGTATGCAAGAAGCGTTATAGGCTGGCAGGACGCAAACTCGCGTGAGTTCGATGAAAACTCCTCCCACAAAGTCATAGACTTCATGACAGGGCAGAGTGATGATATAGCGAAGGGCGGTACGCTCCGTCTTGGAAGCTGGCCTTGTCACATAAGAACAGGCACAACGATGGAACGCTGCTACGGTACCCAGATTATCCATGAGCGTCACAGGCACCGCTACGAGTTTAACAACCATTATCGCGCTGATATTGAGAGTGCAGGTGTGAGAATCAGCGGTACATCTCCGAACGGTGAGCTTGTCGAAACAGTGGAACTTCCCGATCATGAGTTCTTTGTCGGCGTGCAGTTCCACCCTGAGTTCAGAAGCCGTCCAAACAAGGCGCACCCGCTCTTCAAGGGCTTTGTAGCGGCATCGTTACACAACGCTGAGAAAAAGAACGGATAATACAAAGTCAGAGCTGGAATGAATCTCTGCTTTGGTGTTGTCACTGGTGCTTTTTGACAGCTTTACCGCTGAAGCGGTTCTTTTCACGGCAACCCAGCGAAAACCGATTTCCGTGTTCACCCGCTCAGATCGGCAGATTTGAAGCTCTCGCAGTAAGCTGTCAGCATAAAATTGATTCGATGTTTACCTTAAATTATAGCAGGAGGTTTGACTTATGTGCGGTATAGTAGGCTTTTCCGGAACACGTCCGGCAGCTCCGGTACTTTTAGACGGTCTTAAACGTCTTGAGTATCGCGGATACGATTCGGCAGGAATCGCTGTCGCAAATAACGGTGCTATTACAGTATCCAAGGTGCGCGGGAAAATCAAAAATCTCTGTGATATAACCGATAATGGCGCGGCGGTTGAGGGCTTTTCAGGTATCGGTCACACACGCTGGGCAACTCACGGTGTTCCAAACGATATAAACGCTCACCCGCACCTCTCCACCGATGGACAGTTCGCTGTTGTCCACAACGGTATAATCGAGAATTACGCGGAGCTGCGCGAGGAACTTACGAAAAAAGGCTACGAGTTCGTCAGCGACACCGACACCGAGGTTATAGCGCATCTGCTCGAATACTACTATAAAAACGGCGATGTGAAAAAAGCTGTCATGAAAGCAGTTCTTCGGCTCAAAGGCTCCTACGCCCTCGGAGTTGTCTGTGCAAATGATGGCAGAGTGTTTGCTCTGCGTGAGTCCGCGCCGCTTATATTGGGGCTTGGTGCCGGTGAAAACTTTTTCGCGTCCGATGTTACCGCGCTCATTGAGCATACAAAAAACGTCATATACCTTGATGACGGAGAGTTTGCGGAGCTTACGCCAGAGAGTATCACAATCTACAACGCCGCCGGAAGACCGATTGACAAACCGATACAGCGCATAGCGTGGAGCATTGAGGCAGCGGAAAAGGGCGGCTATGAGCATTTCATGCTGAAAGAGATAATGGAGCAGCCCGCCACATTCAAGGCGACTATTGAGCCGCGCATTAAGGACGGAAGAATTGAGTTTGATAACTTCAAACTCACGCCGGACGATATTAAGGACATCAACCGTATCATAATTACAGCCTGTGGCTCCGCAAGCTATGCTGGTCAGGTCGGTCGTTATGTGATTGAGGAGCTGACGAGGCTCCCTGTCTCTGTAGAAATTGCAAGCGAACTGAGGTACCGCAACCCGATAATTGACGAAAAGACACTTGTAATAGCAGTCTCGCAGTCAGGTGAAACCGCTGATACGATAGCCGCGCTTGAAGAATGTGTCTCGCGTGGAGCGAAAACAATAGCCATTGTGAATGTAATCGGCAGCAGGCTGTCCGCTATAGCGGAAAATGTTATATACACATGGGCGGGACCCGAAATTGCCGTAGCAACAACAAAGGGTTACACAACACAAATCGCGGTACTTGACCTTTTGGCTATATATATGGCTGACATACTCGGCACAATAGACAGCGCAAGATACTCGGCTCTCATAAACGAGCTTGAGATGATGCCGTCAAAAATTCAGAGAGCGATAGATCTCAATATGCACCTTCAATACCTCGCGGAACGCTATCACGATCAACGTGCAATATACTTCATAGGACGCAACCTTGATTACGCTGTCTGCATGGAGGGTGCGTTGAAGCTGAAGGAAATATCGTACATCTATGCTGAGGCGTATCCGGCGGGTGAGCTGAAGCACGGAACGATTGCTCTTGTGGAGCAGAAGTCGCTTCTTGTCGCGCTGACGTGCTATGAGCCGCTCTTTGGCAAAATGATGTCGAACATTGAGGAAGTCAAGGCGCGTGGCGCGAGAGTTCTCGCTGTTGCGCTTGAGGGTGACAGGAGAATAATATCACAGGCTGATGATTTTATTCTCATACCGAGAGCCGATCCGCTTCTCTGCCCGATAGCGGAGATCGTACCGCTTCAATTATTCGCGTATTACGTCGCGAAAGCAAATAACCACGATATAGATAAACCGAAAAATCTCGCAAAATCCGTAACTGTTGAATAATAAAAGGTGAACAAAGTGAAAGATACCTACGAAAACCCGCTGTGCGGAAGATACGCTTCAAAGCGTATGCAGTATATATTCTCACCTGATTTCAAGTTCTCCACATGGCGCAGGCTCTGGGTCGCGCTCGCGGAGAGCGAGATGGAACTGGGGCTTCCCATTACAAAGGAACAGGTTGACGAACTCAAAGCACACATTGACGATATAGACTATGCTCTTGCCGCTGACTACGAAAAGAAACTGCGTCACGATGTTATGGCGCACGTCCACACATACGGCGATACCTGCCCCACTGCTAAGCCGATAATTCACCTCGGCGCGACAAGCTGTTATGTCGGTGACAACACGGATATTATTCAAATGCGCGAGGGGCTTTTGCTGATTCGCACACTTCTGACTAACGCCATATCCGCACTTTCCGATTTCGCTATGGAATATAAGGATGTGCCTACTCTTGCGTATACCCACTTTCAGGCGGCGCAGCCAACCACAGTTGGAAAACGCGCTACGCTCTGGCTTCAGGATTTTCTTATGGATTTAGACAGACTCGAATACGAGCTTTCCCGTCTCAAGCTTCTGGGCTGTAAGGGTACAACGGGAACGTGCGCGAGTTTCTTAGAGCTTTTCGATGGGGACAGCAAAAAGGTCAGAGAGCTGGAGAATAAAATTGCCAGGAAAATGGGATTTGAGGAGTGTATGCCAGTATCGGGTCAGACATATTCAAGGAAAGTCGATTCGTTTGTTCTGAACACTCTTGCGGGAATAGCACAGAGCGCGAGCAAGATGGCAACAGATCTTCGGCTTCTGGCACACATGAAAGAGTTTGACGAGCCGTTTGAACAGAATCAGATAGGCTCCTCCGCGATGGCGTACAAACGCAACCCTATGCGATGCGAGAGAATAGTTTCTCTGTCACGGTTTGTGCTGAACGATGTGCGTAACGCATGGGATACAGCTTCGGCGCAGTGGTTAGAAAGAACGCTCGATGACTCGGCAAACAGACGGTTGTCAATACCTGAAGCTTTTCTTGCGACAGACGGCATACTTGAGCTTGTACTAAATGTAATAAAGGGCGGCAGAATATACCCGAAAGTTATGGAAAAGCACCTAAACGAGGAGTTGCCTTTTATCGCGAGTGAGAATATACTCATGGACGCTGTGGAACGCGGAGGTGACAGGCAGGAGCTTCACGAGGCAATACGGCAGTACTCCCAAAAGGCGGCGGCGCGTGTAAAGCTTGAGGGCGGTGAAAATAATCTTTTAGATTATCTCATGGAGGATAAGCGTTTCGGATTGACAGAGGAATCCGTAAAAGAGATTCTTGATGTGAGAAAGTTTATCGGTCTCGCGCCGGAGCAGACTGAGGAATTTATAAACGATTACGTCAGACCGACACTTGATAAATATGAAATCATTCCGGATTTGCAGTCTGAAATAAACGTATAGCTGCGCCGGAAACACTTAAAAGCAGATTACTGAAAGCGGAAAAGTGCTGTAAAAATATCGCAAACGCTTCTCAGCTTTGATTGTAATCTCCGTATAAAAGTTTCAAAACCATATTCATTTCTGTTTTGAGTATATTTAAGGAGACGGATTTACTATGCTTACAGCGATTGTAGGAATTAACTGGGGCGATGAGGGCAAGGGGCGCATGGTCGATTTGCTCTCGGAAAAGTACGATATTGTGACAAGGTATCAGGGCGGCAACAACGCGGGACACACCGTGGTAAATGACAGGGGCAAGTTCATCTTGAATCTTCTTCCCTCCGGTATACTGCGTGAGTCAACCGTCAACGTCATGGGTCCCGGTATGGTTATCGATTTAAAGCACCTCGTAGAGGAGACAGCGCGGCTCCGTGAAAAGGGTATCAGAATAACACCGGAAAATCTTGTTATAAGCGACAGGGCAACAATATGTATGCCGTATCATGTACTCATGGACGGACTTGAAGAGGATAGGCTTGCCGGTAAGAAGTTTGGCTCGACAAGACGCGGCATAGCTCCCGTATATGCCGATAAGTATATGAAAAAGACGCTCAGAATGGGCGATTTGAAGTGCCTTGACAGCTTAAAGGAACGTGTGAAGGATTTAGTCGAATGGAAAAATCTCACAGTTTCCGGCGGCTACGGACACGAGCCTATAGACGCGGATGAAATTTACAGTTGGCTTCGCGAGTACGGTGAACCGTTCATTGAGTACATCAAGAACACTACAGAGTATCTGACAAGCGCGATTGGCAGTGGCAAATCCGTTATGTTTGAGGCACAGCTTGGCGCGTTGCGTGATATAGATTTTGGCATTTATCCATATACGTCATCGTCCTCGAACATAGCGGCATACGCCCCGATTGGCGCGGGTATTCCGGCGAAGCGGCTTGACGGAGTAGTCGGAATAATGAAAGCGTACTCAAGCTGTGTTGGCGAGGGACCGTTCACCTGCGAGCTGTTTGGAAAAGAAGCTGATGACTTGCGCGAGGCAGGCGGAGAATACGGAGCGGCAACCGGACGGCCGAGAAGAGTCGGCGGTTTTGACGCTGTTGCATCGCGTTACGGCGTGATGGTACAGGGAGCCACAGAGCTTGCGCTTACAAAGCTTGATGTGTTGTCGTATCTTGACAAAATTCCCGTGTGCAGCCATTATCTGGTGAACGGTAAGGAGATCGATTACTTTCCAACGGGATTGGAACTTGAATCAGCGAAACCGGTATACGAATATGTAAACGGCTGGAAACGCAATATAACCGGCTGCCGGAGCTTCACGGAGCTGCCAAAGGAAGCGCAGGATTATGTGAGACTGCTTGAAAGCACGGTAGGGTGCAAAATAAAATACGTCTCTGTCGGAGCGGGCAGAGATGAATACATTGAGATGTGAGGTAACTGTGAAATGGAAAAACGTGAACAGCTTTACGAGGGGAAAGCGAAAAAGGTCTACGCGACTGACGATGCGAATCTGTGCATAGTGTCCTATAAGGATGATGCGACAGCGTTTGACGGAACGAAACGCGGAACAATAGTCGGCAAGGGTGTTGTAAACAACAAGATGACAAATCTTTTGATGCAGCTTCTCGAAAAAAACGGTGTGCCAACGCATTTTGTTGAGGAACTTTCAGACAGAGATACTGTAGTGAAGAAAGTTTCCATAGTGCCGCTTGAGGTAATAATAAGGAATATTTCAGCGGGACATTTCGCGTCAAGATACGGCGTTGAAGAAGGCATAGTGTTTGACGAACCGACGATTGAGTTCTCGCTCAAGAACGATGATCTTCATGACCCGCTTATTAACGAATACCACGCACTCGCGCTGAAGCTTGCGACAAAGGACGAAATAGAGCTTATAAAGTCGATGGCGTTCAAGGTAAATGATGTACTCAAGGCGTTTATGAAAACGTTGAATGTAGACCTTGTTGACTTCAAGCTTGAATTTGGCAGACTTCCCGATGGAACTATAGTGCTTGCAGATGAGATTTCGCCTGACACCTGTAGATTCTGGGACAGCAATACGCATGAGAAGCTTGACAAGGACAGATTCAGAAGAGATCTTGGCAACGTTGAGGGAGCGTATCAGGAGATGATGAAGAGACTGTTAAGCGCAGTTTAACGGCGATGTGCTGCGCATAAGCTGACCGGCTGCGGCTTCTACTTCGATGGTTTTGTAAACATCTCAAATCACAAGTATTCGTATCGGAATAGATATATGACGGTACTTTGGAGTATGGGCGTTTTTTGTTTTCTCTTCTCTTTACATGAGGAAAGAAAAAGTTGAATGACGCGCCCCAAGGTTGGCAATAACGCTGATTTCCGCATAGACACTTCCCCGCCGAGAGGAGGCAGCACCCGCTGAACGTGGGCAATTTTCTGTGCGCGGCATAGATTTAGGATTTATTTATAAAAAATATCTTTTAATTTCGCGGAAACTATGCTACAATAGTAAGTATAACATCATACAGGAGGAACTTAAGCTATGACACAAAGAATATTTACTTCCGAGTCAGTGACCGAGGGGCATCCCGATAAGGTCTGCGACCAAATTTCAGACGCTGTGCTTGACGGCATCCTCAGCGAGGATAAGACGGCTCGCGTTGCCTGTGAAACAGTCTGCACTACCGGTCTTGTGCTTGTTATGGGTGAGATTTCCACCTCGTGCTATGTCGATATACCCTCTATAGTTCGCAAAACAATCAACAGAATCGGCTATGATAGACCTGAGTACGGTTTCGATGGCGACTCCTGTTCCGTCATCACCTCAATAGACGAACAAAGCCCCGATATTGCTATGGGTGTCAATAACGCGCTCGATGATAAAGACGACAGTGGCGCGGGGGATCAGGGTATGATGTTCGGATACGCTTGCGATGAAACTCCAGAGCTTATGCCCGCGCCAATATCCTATGCCCACGATCTCACCAGAAGACTTGCCATTGCGCGTAAATCCGGCAGTCTCCCGTTTCTGCGTCCCGATGGCAAATCTCAGGTGACAGTCGCTTATGACGAAAACGGCAATGTAGAGTGGATACCAGCCGTTGTCGTATCGGCGCAGCACTCGCCCGACATTGACATTCAGGAGCTTCGTGACGCTATATACTGCGAGATAATTGAACCCGCGTTCCCTGTTGAGTACCTGCGCCCTGAGACAAAGGTGCTTATTAACCCCACCGGCAGATTCGTTATTGGCGGTCCCTGCGGAGACTCAGGTCTGACAGGGCGCAAGATTATAGTCGATACATACGGCGGATTCGCTTCCCACGGTGGCGGTGCGTTTTCCGGTAAAGACCCCAGCAAGGTTGACCGCTCGGCGGCTTATATGGCACGATATATCGCAAAAAATATCGTTGCCTCAGGTATTGCCAGACGCTGCCAGTTGGAAATTGCCTATGCCATTGGGGTGGCAAAGCCCGTATCTATTCTTGTTGAAACATTCGGTACAGGCGTAATTTCGGACGAAAAGCTCTCAGGTATTGTCAGTGAGGTATTTGATCTTCGTCCATCAAAAATAATCAAAAAGCTCGATTTGTTAAGACCGATTTATTTACAAACCGCTGCCTATGGGCATTTTGGCAGACCCGATCTCGATCTCCCATGGGAACGCTGTGACATGGTTGACACGCTCAAATCGTATCTATGATTGGAGAAGACGGACGTATAGAAGGTCGTAACGCTGTTACAGAGGCTTTGAGAGCGGAAAGACCAATATCGAAGCTCTACACATCAAAGGGGAACAGTGACTCCGCACTCCGGCATATTATTAGTGAGGCGCGTAAAGCCGGAATTGTTGTCGTTGAGGTTGACAGACGCAAGCTCGATGCTATGAGCGTATCCGGAGCGCACCAGGGCGTCATTGCAATAGCTTCTGTCAAGGAATACTGCACAACAGCCGATATACTTGAAATTGCCAAAGAACGTGGCGAGTCCCCTTTTATAGTCGTATGTGATGAGCTTTCAGATGAACATAACCTTGGCGCGGTAATACGCACCTGTGAAGCCGCCGGAGTACATGGCGTAATTATTCCAAAACGGCGAAGCGCGTCTTTAACTGCTACTATCGCGAAAACATCTGCCGGTGCTGTAGAACACATGGCTGTCGCGAGGGTACCAAACATTGTGGCTGCTTTAGAGGAACTCAAGAAAAACGGTGTCTGGATATACGGCACAGCCGCAGATGGCAGCGCGGATCTGTGGGATACCAACTTAACCGGAGGCGTGGCAATAGTCGTAGGTTCCGAGGGTGACGGCATACGGCGGCTTGTAAAGGAAAAATGCGACTTCATAATTTCAATACCAATGAGAGGCAAAATTTCCTCACTCAATGTGTCCGCGAGTGCTGCAATAGTCATATATGAAGCGTTGAGACAGCGGCGCAGCGAGCAGTAACTTAACAGCAAAAAACATCGAAAAGGTTATTAGTATAAAGGTGAATTTCATACATGAAAATCCCTAAGAAACTGTAAGATAATAACCCCTAAAATGCCCAGAGATCCGTAAGATTATATATTCTTGGCTTGTTGTGCGCAACGGTTAATTAGTCGTAGTTCCCAAGTCAACGTGAAACGTGTCAGTTTTTCTTTCAAAGGAGTCTGAGTACGCAAGATATTTAGGCTCCTTTGAAAAATGGAAAATAATATTCCGTCAGTCTCGTGAAAATTTG
>CAZKLU010000046.1:0-14798 GCA_964553775.1 uncultured Oscillospiraceae bacterium
CCGCAAGCAAAGACCTATTTCGCTGAAAACACTAAATTCATTGTTGACAAATTCGCTCATTTATGAGAAAATAGGAGATAGCAAACCACGCACATTATGTGTGCATAAAAAATAATAGAGGACGGTTGATTATTATGGGTTTCTTTTCATCTGTTTTTCCTAAATCTCCCAAGGATGGTCAGCAAAACGCGCAGTCGCAGGCTCCCGAAAACTCTAATCCACAGCAGAACTATATGTCGGGCATGATGTCAGACCGTATTCCCGATATGTACCTCGGTATGACTTTGTCTATCTTCTACGAAGACGGGAAAACACTTCTCACCGGTATACTTACAGACTTCTCTAATGTCTCTATGGTAATAGAGCGCAAACCCGGACAGCTATCATTCGATATTTGTGACGCGGGTACTCCTGTTCTTGTGCGCGGGTTCAGCCGGGGCTTTACCGTCCCATTCGAGCTTAACGCGACAGTGGAATCCTCATCACGCATTCGCTATAGACTGAGGAACCTTAAATCTGTCCCGTTCAACGAGCAGCGCACCAATTACCGCCTTTCAATAAACTCACCGGTCAGACTTTTCTACGAGGATGACACAAATTACCAGAATCCCGAACCGTGCAAGCTCGTAAATCTCAGCGCAACCGGCGCGTGTATCGAGTCGGAGTTTATCCACGGCGAGAATGAAGTCCTCTGGCTCAAAATGCAAATCGAGGACTATATGCCAATGACTTTACTCGGTCAGGTAGTGCGCGTCGAGGAACCGTCACACGGCGTGTTCCATTACGGCTTTCTCTTCGCTCAGCTTGACCAGCAGCAATCAGCGGCACTTTCAAGGATGATCTTCAATATCCAGACGGATTTCCGCAAGAACCGTCAGAGAAACAGCGGCAGCTACGGTCACTGGTGAAAGCGGTTCACACACGCAAAATGTATGTCCGGCATTCTCCAAACAGCATAATACAATGCTGATATTCGCGGAATGTTGTGTTTTCGCTCACAAGTTTAAGATGTTAATTATTCATAGATCCTGAGAACAGTCAATTTGCCCGAACCCGTTAAGTTCCCGCGCTTCCGGATAACGGGTCTTTACACGGGCGGTTTTACCTGAAATTCGGAACCCCTTGCTGACAATGAGCGCGAGACGGTTCCGGAAAAGGAGCTTCACGGTTTCATGAACCGGTAAATTGATTATGCTCTGCGGCAGATATGCAAAGGAAGTGAGGCATTTGAAATTTTCAGTGGCTTTCAAACGAGCGGTTCTTATAGCTTTGCCGCTGATCCTTCTAATAACAGCGGTTCCTGTGAACACACAGGCGTTGAAAACAGTCCGTGTGTCATGCGGTATAAACTTCGCCCTTTACTACGATGAGGACGGTAATGTTATAGGTCAATGCAAGGATTACCTTGACGCTCTCGCAACCGTCGCGGGTTGGGAGATCGAGTACGTTGACGTGACAGTGCGCGAGGCTATAAGTATGCTCGATTCCGGCGAGATCGATATTATGTTCCCAACAGGCGATCTCACGGAAAACCACGAGCAGATGTCATTCTCCCGTCTGCCGGGCGGCTATACCGCTCTCGGTATATTCGCGAGTGACAGCAGCACATACGAGTATGAGAATTTTTCCGAATTTAACGGCGCTCGTATAGCCGTTCTTGAAGCGTCCTCACACGCGGTCGCGCTTGAAGCTTACGCGGAGGCTAACGGCTTTGAGTATGTTGAGATCCCTATGGGAACCTCGGACGATATTAAAAAAGCCCTTGCTTCAGGTGAAGTCAATATGGCGGTCGGCGGCGGCGGAGACGATTTTCCGGGAGCGGTTCTTGTCGCTATGATGGACGCGGTACCATTCTACTTCGCTGTCAAAAAGGGCAACACAGAACTTCTTGACGAGCTTGACCACGCGATGCAGCAGCTCATGCAAACCGATTCCGAGCTTGTCGCGAATACATACCGCAAATGTCTGACCGGCGATAACAATGTCCGTCTGAGCTTCACGGAGGAGGAGTGGCAGTTTATTCGCAGCGGTGCTGAGATAAAAGTCGGCTTCTATGAGGAAACCGAGCCGCTTGCGTATATCAATGAGGACGGCGAGTATTCGGGTGTATATATAGATATACTTGAATACATTGCCGACACAGCAGGACTTAATATTACCCTTCACCCGATAAGCCGTGATGTGGATTCATGGCGCGAACCTCTGAATTCCGGTGACATTGATTTCTATATCGGCTCCGCGTTGTCAGTTATAGAAAACTACGATAACCTCATAGCTACCAAATCGGTTATTGATTACGATATTGTGCTTGTTACGGACAAGAACAGCGCGTTTTCAGAGATTGAAACGCCTGTAATAGCCCTGACTAATGACCGTTCGTACTGGATGAGCGGCTTGCGGATGGATGCCGATGTCAGCTACTACCGCACACCGAAGGACTGCCTTCTCGCGGTCGCAAAAGGCGAGGCTGACGGCGCGCTTGTAAATAACTATGAGTTTAATTACCATATGAAGAACGACAGGTTTGAAGACCTCGTTCAGATGGAGAACTACCGCTACGCCGCCGGAGCCTGTCTCACTGCTCTGGCAGATGTAGATCCCGTAAAGTTCTCGATCGTCAGCAAGTCGCTCAGCGCGGTAACAGGCGATTATGTCGATGAAATCGTGTATGAGCATATAAATATGCCGAATACTTCCGAGACTTTCTCCGACAAGCTGTATTCCGCGAGATGGATATTGATAGTTTGCGGCATAATTCTTGCGTTTGTGGCTATTATCGCTTTGATGTTCCGGCACTCAAGAGTGAAGGAGCGAGAACGTCAGAAAAATGAGCTTCGCCAGCTTAGAATACTGTCCGCGCTGAGCCGTGACTACGCATCTATTTACTACATCAACTTCACGGATGATGAGGTGCTTCTTGTCTGGTCGGATGATAACCCGACACCGCTGCGTCAGACGCTTACCACTGCGCGTCAATATAAAAGCGCGATAGGCGAGTATATTGATGAGTATATGCTTGACGAGTACACGGAGCAGCTTTCATGGCTGCGTGACACGTCAGCGGTTCTTGACAAGCTCCGTGACGGCGAGTTCAGCGTAAGGTTCCGTGTCAAGCCAAATGAGCAGCACAGAGATTTCTATGAGTTCCACTTCGTGTCCGTTGACAATATCGGCAAGGGTCAGATAGCGGTCGTGGGTCTGAGGTGCGTTGACGATATGGCGAAGGAGGAGCAGGAGCAGAAACGTATTCTCAAAGACGCTCTTGAGGCGGCTCAGCACGCGAGTACAGCAAAAACAGACTTCCTCTCGAAAATGTCTCACGATATACGAACACCGATGAACGCCATTATAGGCATGACAGCGATTGCTGCGGCGCATATTGATAACCCCGAACGTGTCCGTGACGCACTGGCGAAGATCACAGCGTCAAGCCGCCACCTTTTAGGACTTATAAACGAGGTTCTTGATATGAGCAAGATAGAATCGGGAACCATCAGTCTCAACGAGACAGCGTTCAATCTGTCCGAGCTTATAAATAACCTCGTGATGATGATACAGCCGCAGATAAAGGAGCATGGTCATGAGCTTTTAGTGCAGATACACAACATCGAACACGAGGACGTTATAGGTGACAGTCTGAGGATCCAGCAGGCTTTTGTAAATATATGCGGCAACGCTATAAAGTACACGCCAGACGGCGGCACAATAAGCATCAGTATTCGCGAATGTCCGATGAATGTCTCAACCTCGGCGTGTTATGAGTTTGTATTCAAGGATAACGGGATCGGTATGTCGAAAGATTACCTTGAACATATATTCGAGCCGTTCACAAGAGCGGAGGATGTCAGGACAAGCAAAATACAGGGTACCGGACTTGGAATGGCGATAACTCAGAATGTTGTGCATCTCATGAACGGCGATATAAAGGTGGAAAGCGAACTTGGTGTCGGTTCCACGTTCACGGTGACAATATTCCTGAAACTCCAGCAGCCGCATGAGCAGGACACTGAATGGCTTCAGGGGCTTCGTGTAATCGCTGTGGATGATGACCCCGATATATGCGAGACAGTGTGCGATACGCTCAACAGCATTGGCATGGAGGGCGAGGGCTACACCTCCGGACGCGAAGCGGTGGAAGCCGTGAAACACGCTCAGGACGAGGGGCGTGACTTCTACGCCGCGATACTTGACTGGAAAATGCCGGGTATGGACGGCATAGCGACCGCGAAAGCAATCAAGAAAATCTCAAAATTTCATATGCCAATAATAATACTCTCCGCCTATGACTGGTCTGAGATAGAAATGGAAGCACGAGCAGCCGGAGTTGACGCTTTCCTGAGCAAACCGGTGTTCCGTTCCGACCTCATACGCACATTCAGTCACATAAGCAACCGCGATGTTCAAGAGGAAACGGAACATGAGAGTACGCGGGATTCACTGAAAGCACTTGAGGGACAGAATTACGAAGATAAGACCGCGCTTCTTGTTGAGGATAACGAGCTTAACCGCGAGATCGCCGAGGAAATACTTGAGTCTACAGGCTTAAAGGTTGAGACGGCAGAGGACGGGAGAGACGCTGTTGACAAGTTTGTGCAGTCGCAGGTTGGCTATTACGATATAATATTCATGGACATACAAATGCCTGTTATGAACGGCTATGACGCGGCAATGGCGATACGCGGACTTTCGCGGGCGGATGCGGCACATATACCTATCGTAGCTATGACGGCAAACGCTTTTGTTGAGGATGTTCAGGCGGCAAAGAGTGCGGGTATGAATGAACACATAGCAAAGCCTATAGATTTCGATAAGCTGAGTGAAGTGCTGCGGAAGTATCTGTGATGTTCCCGCAAACCTGAGATTTCAGGACACAGGACTTTCGCGTGGAGTTGTTATAAATCCGGATCCGCTAAGTATTTTTGCGATCTGACCTGAGGCACTACCGCTTTAAGGCTCCGCACCGCCGGAAATTTCGACATACGGCAAAAACCTTACGGCGTGTATCGTAAAAATAAGCGTAAGATCTTATAGCTTATCCTAAATTTGCAGCCAAGCCTTGCGTTGGCAATTTTGCGATAAGCTCTAAGCCCCCGTTGCGATTTGACCGCTGCCTTGACGGATTTGGAGAAATATAAAGATTTGGAGGGTTCTACATGAAAAATCGCATACTCACTATTATTTTAGCGGCGGCACTGCTGCTGACACTTGCGGTTCCCGTCTTTGCTGACGAGAACGATTCAGTGCCGGAAAGCGAGGACACATTATCCGGCGAGGAGAGCGAGGACGTTACATCACAGGAGGACGAAACGGATTTTGAGGACGGCAGCCTGCCGGATGATTCGACATCCGACCCCGACTACGATGTATCATCGGAAGACACCGCGCCCTCAGACGATTTGCCTGCCGAAACCGGAGACAATATGCTCATAGCGACCAATAAAACCGCGGAGTACGGCACATTTACCACGACTGACGCTATACCGGCGCAGTATGACGCGGCGCAGCCGTTCAATGAGGGTCTTGCCGCTGTGCGTGAGGGCAGCAAGTGGGGCTACATTGACGAGAGCGGTGCAACTGTCATAGATTTCAAGTACGACAGAGCGTATACGTTCTACGAGGGCTATGCTGTGGTTGAAGAGGTGACAACGCAATGGGAAGACGGCACCTATGTGGCAAAGATCGGCTTTATCGACAAGTCCGGCACTGAGACATGGCTTGAAACGCCTGAAATTGACGGCGAATACATTTACGACTATTACGACAGCGAGACAGAGCTTATAACAGTCTCCGAACCGGAGGAACACCGTTTCAGCTGCGGTTATATCAACATTGACAGCCGTCTTTATGATAATTCGGGTAACATTGTGACATTCCCCGGTCTTGCGAATGTGGCGGGGTACTCTGAAAATGTTACTTATGTTGTCGCAAGTCAGGTGACGGAAAGTGTTGTGATTCTGTTTGTGTCGGGCTTCGATTTCAGCTCATGCTACTATGACCTCACGAGCGACACAGTGAAGACTGTGACATATACCGGCAGTCTTGAAAATCCGTTTGTGGAGCTTTATCCGTACAATCAGGGTATCGCGCCTGTGTGCGTCTGGTACAGCGATGGCTCTGAGGGAATGAAAGCGCACCTTTTCGGATTCGTGGATGAAAGCTGCGAGTGGATAACCGAGCCGCTCTACCTTGATATGTCGGTTGACGATATGGAGGGTGAGCATATAGTGTTCGGCAGTTCCGGCACAGCGATGGTGCAGAATTCAAACGGCAAGTGGGGCGGCATAGACAAAACGGGTGCGACTGTTATACCGTTTGAATATGACGCGATAATGCCCTACAGCTTCGGTCTTGCGTCCTTCTCTAAAGATGGATATTACGGATATATGGACACGAGCGGCAGCGAGGTTATAACGGCGCGGTATTACAAGGCGACGAGCTTTTCTGACAGCGGGTACGCTGTTGTAAACGATGGTTCTGAGACGTATCTTATAGACAATAAGGGAGAACGCATAAGCAGCGGCTGGAGTCCGAACTATTCGGCGTACTTTGTCGAGTTTGAGAACTACGGCACTGTAGGCACCTACGCTCCTACGGAGTATGTGGTGTTTGAGGAAAACGGACTTTACGGTTACAAGCGCATGGAGTATACCCCCGCGCTTCCGTCACAGGATGATATGTCAAACTGGGCATACGATGAGATACCGGACGCGATTGATGATGACCTCGTGCCTCCGGAGCTTCAGAACAGCTACACAGACGACACAACACGCATTGATTTCTGCTATCTCGCTATAAATCTCATAGTTACGACAACAGGGAAGAGCATAGACAGCATAGTGTTCACGGCTGTTGGTATGTCGCTGACAGACTATCAGCACACTTATCCGCTTACCGATACAACGGATGAGACAGTAATTGCGGCGTATGCTCTCGGCATAGTTACCGGCTACAAGAACGACAGCACCGGAACATATTCATTTGAGCCATACAACACAATAACCCGTCAGGAAGCTGCGGTAATGCTCGCAAGGACGGCGAATTATCTCGGCTTGACAGCGGCTGTAAGCACAACATCATTCAATGACGCATCATCTATAGGCGGCTGGGCATCTGAAAGCGTGGCGTTTGTCGCGGGACTTGTATCAGAAAGCGGTCTTGCGGTGATGGGCGGCGTTGGAAACAACACGTTTGACCCGACAGGAAGCTACACAAGACAGCAGGCTATCGCGACATTCTACAGGCTCAGTAATGTAAACTAATGCGCGTTTAGAATCGTGCGTTAAGCGCGAAATGTGCCGTATTGAGACAGAGCGAAGCGGGATTTCGCGCTCAATAGTACCGCGATAAATTAAAGTTTACAGTAAAAAAGAAACACACTTTAAGAGGATCGCTCGTAAGGCAGTAAACCATCGGAAATTGCAAATCACGGAATTTGTTTAGCGAAATTGGAAAGAGAACAACGGCATCCGGCTACGGCTGGATGCCACTCTCGTTTTTGGGCTGAACTCTCGAAAAACGGCTTTATAAGCCAAGGAAAATGAAACGAATTTCCGTGCTAAAAGCTCTATGAAGCAGAGAATCGCTCCGGAGAAAACACCATACGCCAGAGAGTTTGACAGTTTGTTTTTTGTGAAAACACTCGCGAAACTGTAAGTTCGATTAGCTGTCCTTTCAATGAGTGGTACATTTGACCTTCAAAAAACGCTGATTGATGCTTGTACATAAAACGCTGCACAGTCAGCGGCATAAATTCAGATCAGCTTCTTGACAATCGCGCTGTCTCCATGTACAATAATGCGTGTACACACTATGCGAATTTGAGCGGAGGAACAGCAAAAAACGATTGTCCTGCGCGTTCAACATGGACAGCGGCTGCGTGGAATTGAAGTTAAGTGACGGCAGTATGCTTGCCATTGATTGTACCGCCGTGGAAAACGAAGCTGCCGACAATATGTATAAGCGTTCAGAGCTTGACTATCTTGTAGTGACCCGGAGGCGTTCTCAATGCTGTAACCGAGCATAAGCTGTTGGATTATTGAGATAAAATTCCATTTGAGTATGAAGGCGAAGTGCAGGGAATGATTCACTATTTTTGGATTCCGGAGGATCATTATCTTCAAACAATCTGTTTCAACATCAGTAAAGCGATGGAACAGGCAATTTTGGAATTTTTGGCATATGTTGGTGAACGCTTTAAAGGGTACTTCAATTTTCCGCACCAAAAAAGACGCACTCATGCCATAAAACCGGAACCGCCAGCACCCGATACAGGTGAAATTCTTCGTAAACGCCAAAGAACCGGACTTGATAAAACAGAAGATGGCGTGGATAAGCACAGAAAACATGAGCGGGTATATTCGCAAAATGGCAAGACGGATTTGTCACCAAACTCGATATGCCGGAGCTGCGCGAACGGACTGTGACAATGAAGCGTATCTCCGATTCCCTTACACGGTACACTGAGAAATATAAACAATTAACCTGTAAAAGCTGTCAGCCATTAAGTCAGAGAATTCTAAACTTTTGACTGTCTCTTTTACAGGTTATTTTTATACAGTTTCTATTTTCCGTAAATATACAAAGCCGAAGACATTTTCAATCCTGAGTATAAAACTTGTCTCCGCAAAATTTTTCTCATTCATTCTCGTCAGAGGTCTGAAGATTATTCTTAATATAGCTTATCACAAGCTCCTGCAAAAGCTCATCGCGGTCTATACGGCAAATGAGACTTCTTGCGTGGTTATAGTTTGTAATATAAGTCGGATCCTCCGACAGAATATAGCCCACTATCTGATTTATCGGGTCGTAGCCCTTGAGTTTTAATGAGTCGTATACCGACATCATCACCTCGCGTATACCAATGTTTTTATCGACAACTTCAAATTCCTTCGTGTACTTATCAATATCCATGCCGAAACCTCACCCCCGCTTTTTTGCGCTTCTTTTATTATAACAGATGTTTCCTCTTATGTAAAGTAAAAATTGCGTTAATTATATTATTTTCCCATCTCGCACTCTATATACAATGAAGTTGCTCCCGTTTATTGTCTCCAGTCCGCTTTTGGGGAACTCATCCTCCAGCGGAAATGGCTTATCATGCGAATACGGAAACGCCACAAGCGTAATATCATTATCCGAAAACGTCAGCACTCCCTCAGAATTTTTGCATGACGCGGCAAGTTCCGGATCCGCAAACAGCTTCTCCGGTTCACGTTCCTCATGCCATCCCTTTTGCAAAGACGCGGATACAGGGCTTTCACCTGATGTGCTGTGTGCGTTTTCCAATCCGGCTGAAACAGCAGTTTTATCCGCGTCAGTTCTGTTATCATCGGATCGCTCCGGTTCCGCATTGGACGAAGCATCCGGTATTGCACAATTATCTGAAGTGCCGGAAGAGCCTGAAGCGGTTCCCGTGTCGGTCGGACTTGTAGTTTCGTGAGTATCGCCCGTGTTCTCAGGTTCCTGAGTGAGCGTCGATAAGTCAAGATCTACCGGTACAAGAAGACAGCGTTCAATTTCAGAAATCTTCATTGAAGCAATCGCCGCGTCCGAAAAACCGCGTCTTAAATAAAGACCGCTGTCTGTAGGCACAGGTATGCCTATTGAAACAGCTTTTCCGTCCGAAACGCAGACAAGCCGCGATACATCAAATATTGAATCCGAGCGGAACTCAAACTGCGTTTTAAGACCGATACGGCGTATTGCGAGATGTCCCGCCGGCGCGTCCTCGAAGTATACCTCATATTCGCCGGTTAATTCCAAAATTACCGAACCTCCTTTTGACGATTTGGGGTTCGGGGCAAATTTACCGCTGACGTAATTTATACGGCGCATTGGTAAAAAGCTGGCATACAAGATACCCGTGCGGCAGACAGTTCTTCGCCCCGGACATATAATAATACTATGACCGGAGCCGCGAAATTATGACATAAATATCGGGCGTTACCCCTTGTCAGTGCGTATGCACCCGTCAGAAATTCAGGCACTTGACACTCCGCACTTCACAAATCGCAGCCGAGCCGAAATATACCGTGATTTCGGGTTTAGTTTCAGTTTATTGTGTACGCTCCCCGTACCAACAGAACCGCCTCGTCTGACGATACCTTTGCACCGCCTCCGGCAGATGTTACCATGTACATATGGTTGACAGTCAGCGATATATCGGTTGCTGACAGACTTACACCGCCAGTTTCATCTATCAGGTACGGTGACTCACTTCCCGCGGATACTGCGGTGCCTGATCTCAGCAAAAGCTCAGTTCCGATGGAACAGATAAGCGTCTCGCCCTTTTTGAGCGTCACCGATTCATAGCCGGATGTCGATTCCGACGCGAGCTTCTGAAAATCTCCGGACAGCTCCTCAGATTTTGCGTCAAGACTGCTGTCCAGATCCTCCATAATGGAGGGCGTCACGGTATCGTTGAGATAACTCAGCGTGACAAGCGGGTCATCCTCAGAGCCGTAAGTGCCGACGGCAACAACCGTAAGACCGACTACAAGCGCGACAGCCAGCAGAATACCGACAGATGTGATAATCTTCTTTTTCATAAAATATGTACCTCCTGATTTTTCGCCGTGCTGTGGTATTGTCTCCGGAAGATTCGCGTTTTCCGTACACTATACCGGCACGGCACCTTTTTATACAGCGTGTTGAGATTATTCGCGGCAATTTGCCTTAACGCCGCAAAAGCACTCCGCGCTATATATCTATGTTCAGTGCAATCCAAAGCTCACGGCGATTGCGTTGTCAACCTTGTCCATGAGCTGGTCATCCACACGTCCCATACGTTCCTTTAGTCTGCGTTTATCTATCGTTCTGATCTGTTCCAACAGAACGACTGAATCCTTTGTCAGCCCGAACGATCTTGCTTCAAGCTCAATGTGGGTCGGCAGACGGGCTTTCCCTATCTGCGATGTAATAGCCGCCGCAATGACGGTTGGGCTGTGTTTATTGCCTGTGTCGTTCTGGACGATAAGTACAGGTCTTGTTCCTCCTTGTTCGCTCCCGACAACGGGACTTAAGTCGGCATAATAAATGTCTCCTCGCTTAACTCCGTTTGGCACAATATTCATCTCCATAATGTATATAATACCACGGCTCCATAATATATGTTTATGTAACCGGTGATATATACATTCTTTCACATGAGAGTGAAAATTATACCTCGAATTTAATCTTTACAATTATCATAGCGGCACAGTCAAATCGTATCGTACACTTTACGCCTGCGGTCTTTCCCATTTTGAAATTCCCGTGACTGTCCTATGAAATGTTACCTCATATACACCCTCGGCACACGTCTTGATACAGCGCACAAAAGTTCATAAGGTATTGTACCGGCTTCATCCGCGAGCTTTTGAAGTCCGGCGCGGCTCCCGAATATCTCAACCTGTGTATCGATACCAACCTCCGGACGCTCCGTGAGATCCACCATACACATATCCATACATATTCTGCCGCACTGCGGAGCAAATCCGTCACCGGCGTAAAATTCGCACTTATTTGACAGACTTCTCATAAGCCCATCGGCGTAGCCTATAGGGAGAACTCCAATGCGTGTACGGCGTTTGGTTCTGCATATTCCGCCATAGCTTATCGGAGTATCAGGCTCATAGAATTTGATAGTGCTGACTCTTGTCAAAAGGCGCATACACGGAGCAAGACCGAGTTTGCCTCCGTCACCATAACCGTATAGAAGTATACCCGGACGCACCATGTCAAGTGCTGTCTCCTTATAGTTTACCACAGCTCCGCTGTTCGCGCAATGACAAATCTTAAAATTTATGTTGTATTTTTTTTGAAGCTCGTCTAAAACCGCACGGAACAGCGAAAACTGTTTTTCTGTAAACTCGCGACCATAGTCGTTGTCCTCGTCAGAAGCGGCAAAGTGCGTATATATCCCCTCCGGCTCCAGACACGGCTTGGAGACAGCGGCGGCAATATTTGCTGCTCCCTTTTCAAAGTAATCTCCATCGCAGAGAAAACCGAGACGCGACATACCGGTATCAACCTTTATATGTATTTTAAGCGTTTTCCCAAGCCGCCTTGCCATATTGGAGTATTCTATCGCTTTTGCCTCACAGGTAACTGTCTGAGTGAGATCGTTATCGCAAAGAAGCTTTGTGTATTCAGGCGGCGTGTGACCCAGAATAAGTATCGGCAGCGTAATATCGGCGTTCCTCAGCTCCAGAGCCTCATCGAGACACGACACAGCGAGATACTCAGCACCCAACTCCTCAAGGCAGCGTGAGACTTCCACAGCTCCGTGACCGTAAGCGTCAGCTTTCACTACACCGAGAAACTTGCAGGAATCCGGTATCAGCGAACGAATTATCTTATAATTATATTTAATTGCGCCAAGATCAATTTCAGCCCATGTTCTTTTTTGTAAATCCATTAACCGGTATCTCCTTTGTGTTTTGTGAGAGTGCTTTTGAGCGTCACCGTTTCGCGGCTATTGCAGCAAGGTTATCAGCTACACCACTTTTACATCATAAAACTCAGCCGCAATTATGGTATAACCCGAATAGTACAGTTCCGCGTGTAACGGCAGCGATGTCGCAATATCGAACCACGTTCTAAGCTCCGCGTCATCGGTTATCATATAGTCAACCGCCACGCAGTCAGTGCCGTTATATTGCTCAAATACACTTCCAATAATAAGACCGCCGCGCCAGGCATCTAACATAATCGGAAGAGCGTCTACAGGTGAAACGCCATCCGGCATTATCTCGCCCGTGTATATTCTTGCGCCATCGTATTCAAGCGTTGTACCTTCGTCCGAGATTCTTACCGCCGCACCCGCTATGCTCTCAGGAGAACGGACGGTTATAACACTCTCATCGGAGCTTTCCTCGAAACCAAGCTCAAATATGTACACCCTGTCCCCGTAATCAGCGGTGATACCCGCAACAAAAGATACTGCGGCACAATCTGTCAGATAGTTTCTTATTTCATCCGTATAATCCTCAGAGCTTATGGACGTTCCGCATGAGCAAATGGACAAAATCATCGCGGCAGCCATGAGCGTACAAGAGAAGATTTTGCGCGGCAATGCTGCACCTCCAAATTATATTGGACGAAATATACCTTGTCCGCGCATTTTCGGAGAGCAACGCTTAACACCGCGCAGAGCGTCAGGAAACCTTCACGGAAATATCAACCGAATTATGTGTCCATTGTCAACAGACCGGACACTATCTCAGTACATTCTTCAGCTCCTCAATCATATCTGACGGGGTGAGTGCGTATTCGCCAAACTTCGCGTCACACAGATCTCCGGCTCTTCCATGAAGAAATACGGCGGTGGGTACGGATTTTTTGAGCCGTATTCCCTGAACCGCGAACGCCAATATCATACCTGCCAGAACATCGCCGCTGCCTCCCTTTGCCATGCCGGGATTGCCGGTGGTGTTTATGAACACCTTGCCATCGGGAAACGCGGTTATTGTGCGATGTCCCTTACGGACGAGTACAACATTGTATTTCATAGCGAACTCTCGTGTCTCAGCGTTTCGCTCCATAGAACCGGCGGACGGAAGGAGACGCTTAAACTCGCCATCGTGCGGCGTAAGTACAAGCGGACAGTGTACTTCGTTCAAAACATCTATATGCTTCGCAACGCAATTTATACCATCAGCATCCAATATTATCGGCACATTGGATTCTCTCAATATGTGCGTGACAATTTTTTCAATATCCTCTGACATACCAAGACCCGGACCGATAAGGCATCCGCCGCAGCTATTTAGCCTTGTCATAATTTCGTCAAGAGCATCAATGGACAGCTTGCCCGTATTGTCGGATGGGAGCGGGAAAACGATAGCTTCATCGTTTTTGAGGGCTTCTATCTGGTAAATCGGTTTCGGAACACCGAGAAAAACAAGCCCCGCGCCCGAGCGTACACACGCACGGCTTGAAAACGATGGAGCGCCGGTGTAACCGATACTTCCGGCGATTATCAAGGCACGTCCGTAGTCCCGTTTGCTCGTCTCACGGTTACGCCGCGGCAATACCGCGTCGGCTTGAGTTACATACTGTATAGGGAACGCAAATTTTTCATCCATGAATAAGTCCTCCCCGCTGCGCTTTTACAACGATACATAATATTATAACACAGTAAAACGAATTTGTCCATAGCAAAGAATAAGTTTTTAAATTGATTTCTGCGCGGCGGAGGGCAAGACAGTCCGGAAGCGGCGCGTTTGAAGGTTTGGGGCTGCCGCGTTATGTGATGTTCCATATATAATATACATTACCGGATTCGAGAAAGTAACAAAAGAATGTTCAGATTTGAGCGTTTCATATTTTTTCCCGCAATTCCTAAATGCGGATCTGAAAATCTCCAAAGTCAAATAAACCCGCGCCTTGTTTCAATTTCCCGCCGCGTTCAATTTCCGCAAACGCGTTTGAGACTTTACTCACGGTATCGGCAGGAACAGAAAGCCGATGATGGGCAGGTAAAATCCGCTCGACACTCAAGGCTTCAACTTTTTTTACGGATCGATAGAACTGTACAGGATCGGTGGTAGGGTAAAAAGCGTCAAGGCACCCCAAATATATCAAATCACCCGAATACAGGTATTTCCGTTCAGACTCATAGAAGCAGCAGTGTCCGGGAGAGTGACCGGGCGTATGTATAACCAGCAATTTGCGGCAGCCCAAATCAAAGCTGACTCCATCCGTAAATACCGCTGTCGGTTCTCCTTGAAATATCTGATAATCATTCAAATCAAACTCCGGTGGGAAATCACAGGGCTTTGCGGTGAGGTTATGCTTCACCACTTGCAGAGGGATGG
>CAZKLU010000047.1:0-14749 GCA_964553775.1 uncultured Oscillospiraceae bacterium
GGCGGACAAGTTCCCCGACGCATATACAGATTTTATCAGAGTATGTAACACACTTGAAAACCACTACCGCGATATGCAGGATATGGAGTTCACCGTTGAGAACGGAAAGCTCTATATGCTCCAGTGCCGCAACGGTAAACGTACAGCTCAGGCTGCCCTCAAAATTGCTTGTGACCTTGTTGACGAGGGTATGATTGACGAAAAGCAGGCAGTGCTGATGATAGATCCGCGTTACCTTGATACTCTGCTGCACCCGCAGTTCGATACTGCCGCGCTCAAAGCCGCGAAGCCGCTCGCAAAGGCTCTGCCCGCTTCTCCGGGAGCCGGAGCCGGTAAGATAGTATTCTCCGCAGAAGATGCCAAGGAATGGGCAGCAAGAGGCGAAAAGGTTGTTCTTGTGCGTCTTGAGACAAGTCCGGAGGACATTGAAGGCATGAAAGCCGCTCAGGGCATATTGACTGTTCGCGGAGGAATGACTAGCCACGCTGCGGTTGTCGCAAGAGGCATGGGTAAGTGCTGTGTTTCAGGCTGCGGCGAGATTAAGATGGATGAGGAAAATAAACAGTTTGAGCTTGCGGGAAAAATCTACAAAGAGGGCGATGAAATCTCTGTAGACGGTTCCACAGGCAACATTTACGATGGTATAATTCCAACAGTTGACGCTACTATTGGCGGAGAGTTCGGTCGCGTAATGGCTTGGGCTGACAAGTACCGCCGTCTTGAAGTTCGCACGAACGCCGATACACCGAGAGATGCGGCTCAGGCGAAGAAGTTCGGCGCACAGGGAATCGGTCTGTGCCGTACAGAACATATGTTCTTTGATGAGGACAGGATTCCGGCAATACGCGAAATGATATGCTCCGATACAGTCGAGCAGCGCGAAAAAGCACTTGCAAAACTTGAACCTATGCAGCAGGGTGACTTTGAGGCAATTTATGAGGCGATGGAGGGAAGTCCTGTTACAATACGTTTCCTTGACCCGCCGCTCCATGAGTTTGTGCCGACCGAGGAAGCGGATATTGAAAAGCTTGCCGAGGATATGGGCAAAACTGTCGAGGATATTAAGGCAATAATCGCGGGACTTCATGAGTTCAACCCGATGATGGGACATCGCGGCTGCCGTCTTGCGGTGACGTATCCTGAGATTGCGGTTATGCAAACGACCGCTGTAATCAAGGCTGCATTGAATGTTCAGGCAAAGCACCCTGAGTGGAATCTTGTGCCGGAGATTATGGTACCGCTGGTTGGCGAGGTGAAAGAGTTCCTGTATGTCAAGGGAATAATCACATCTACCGCCGACAAGCTGATTGCGGAAGCCAAGTCAGATTTGAAGTATAAGGTTGGCACTATGATAGAAATACCGCGTGCCGCCATGACCGCTGACGAAATTTCACCGCACGCTGACTTCTTCTCATTCGGCAGTAACGACCTGACACAGATGACATTCGGCTTCTCGCGTGACGATGCGGGCAAATTCCTTGACGCTTACTACGACAAGAAGATATACGAGTTTGACCCGTTCGCGAAACTCGACCAGCACGGTGTCGGCAGACTTATCTCGAACGCGACACGCTGGGGACGCTCAACGAACCCGAATATTCACGTTGGAATCTGCGGTGAACACGGGGGCGATCCGACTTCTGTTGAGTTCTGCCACAGGATAGGACTCGATTATGTGTCCTGCTCACCGTTCAGAGTACCCATTGCGAGACTTGCGGCAGCACAGGCAGCAATTAAGGATATGAAGTAAAAAACTTATCCCTTATTGTATTAGACATAAAACGTGACAGGCGTACCACTATGAGAATAGCGGTACGCTTGTTCATGAAAACTTTATTCCGGTTCTCGACGCTCCTCGCACTTACTACCTATCAGGTTACACACTGCTTCTCTCTAAGATTTTTTGCCGCTGCTGTCTGTGGCGGTTCCCCTCTTTGCCTGCGGCGATGGTCTGCGTTCTATAACGCTTTCTCTTTGTGCGGTGCTTCAGTAAAAAGAAGCCACGTTTCCCGCAATTTCGACAATAATTACGTTCTCGGCGCGGGTTGACAGTCCAAAAAGGGGCGTTCTCGATATGCGGTACGCAAAAATTCAAAGAAAGCGTTGAATCCCGTCAATGGTGGTTCCGGTACTCCGCCGTGTGATTTTTAAAAAAACACTTGACAAACGCAAAATATTACTGTATAATAAAGGACACAAGGGAGAAAGATAGTGATCTGCGGCTTTAGCTCATCTGGTAGAGTGCCACCTTGCCAAGGTGGAGGTAGCGAGTTCGAGCCTCGTAAGCCGCTCCAGAAGCATAGACCGGGGATTATTCTCGGTCTATATTTATTTCTGCTTTTTGCGCCCGTCCGTCAATAGACTTGTCTGATGTCAGCAGACAGCCTTATAAAATCTATTCGCTGCTGTACATTTGTCAATGAGTATTGTGCTTGCAAGAGTAAATCACTGTAGATAAAACCGGTTAAATATTCGGAGTTGTCCGCGTTTTCCGAAGTTTTCACAAGTAATGGTTATTTCTTTCGCCGATTCTCCCGCCTATTGGTACCTCGGAATTATTGTGTATGGAACACCACACGCAATATATTCACAGAAAGATTCAAAATTATAAATATTTTCAGTTTCAAGTATAAACCCCCTTTCGGTAACATATAACGCATAAGGACAGAAGCAGTCGGCTTGCGCTGACAGAAAAGGAGCTACATATTATGGAAGAAATTCAGAGGTTAATAACGTCAGGAGAAGAAATCCTCGATGAGGCGGTTCGCTTCTCTGTCGCGCAAGGTATTGTTCCCGTTGCGCTCGTTTTCGTCGCTATATTTGTCTTCTCAAGACCTCTCAAATTTATTATTAAATTGCTTATCAATACGGTGCTTGGATTCGCGGCTTTGTTCGCTGTCAACTACTTTGCCCCGCAGCTCGGCGTGATAATCGGAATTAACTGGTTCACAGGCATTGTAGTCGCTGTATTCGGAATACCAGGTGTCGCGGCACTCTTCGCAGTGCAGTGGTTCATGCTGCTATGAAAAAACTCGCACTTATCACAGGTGCGTCACGCGGAATCGGAGCGGCGTGTGCAGTCGCGCTCTCCCGTGACGGCTTTGATACGCTTGTAAATTATCACAGTAATGCCGAAAACGACTCAGAAATCACACGGCGTACTGGCGGCGCAGCTCTCAAATTCGATGTTTCAGATTACAAAGCAGCCGAAAAGGCACTTGCTGATGTTCGCAACATCAATGTTCTTGTCGCAAACGCGGGAATCTCTCTCTGGAAACTTTTTACTGACACAACACCGGAGGAGTGGCGCAGGATATTCGCTGTAAACGTCGAAGGAGTTTATAATGTTTGCCGTCTTGCAATACCTGACATGGTACATGATAAATGGGGCAGGATAATAATAATATCTTCGATGTGGGGACTTCGTGGAGCATCGTGTGAAGCGGCGTACTCCGCGTCAAAAGCGTCACTTGTGGGACTGACAAAAGCACTCGCGAAGGAACTCGGTCCCTCAAACATTACAGTCAACTGCATCGCACCGGGAGTAATAAATACCGATATGAACGCAGCACTCTCGCCTGAAACACTCGACTCGCTTGTATACGACACTCCGCTCGGCAGACTCGGAACGCCGGAGGATATCGCGGAACTTGCGGCATTTTTAGCGTCAGACAGAGCCGGATTTATCACGGGACAGGTGATAGCTGTTGACGGCGGTTTTGCGGTGTAATCGTGTAACGGATTTTGCGAGTATATTGATTAAAAAAACGCAGATAATTACCCTCTAAATCGCAAAAATCAAAGCCGTAATATTTCCCGCTGCACTCTTACGCGCCGCGAGTCTCTCATCTTATAACTTTAAATTGCTTTTTCTGACAGAAGCCCCAAAAAGGGCTTCTTTTGTTTTTGTCATCGCGTCTCGTTTCACCGATTACCCAAACAGGCTCTCGCAGGTATAACGTAAACCGGCAGCTGCGTATACCCGCAAGTTTAGTTGCGAAACAATAACCGGAACAGGACGGCACTTCTCACGGTAGAGCCGCTTCTTTTTGCGCGTCATGCCTTAAGTTTCGATACTTTCGTAACAGTCACGTTAATATGTTAATTTTTCCGCAAGTTTTTACACATTTATCTTGACAAATGAGACAAACCTTTGTATAATAAAAGCATGAATTAAATCAGTTGTTTCGTAAAAAGAGGCGAAATGTTTCGATACTGCGCTTAACTTAAAACTGCTTTATAAGGAGAGAGTGAAATGAGTAATACAAGTATGCGAAGAGTTTTTGCGTTTTGCACGGCACTTATAATGCTGCTGTCCGTGGTCGGATGCTCTGAGAAAGAGGAAAGCAGCGAAAGCGGGGTGAATGGAGGATTGGAAGACAACATCATTGATGATTTGTATGACAATTACTACGAAATATTTGTCTACTCCTTCCGCGACACGGATGGAGACGGTATTGGTGACCTGAAGGGTGTAACAGAGAAGCTCGATTACATCAGGGATATGGGCTACACCGGTATCTGGCTCATGCCGATATGTGAATCTCCGTCCTACCATAAATACGATGTTGTGGATTATGAGAGTATCGACCCCGCGTATGGTACGCTTGAGGACTTTCAGGAGCTTGTTGCCGCCGCTCATGAGAAGGGTATACGGGTAATTATAGACCTTGTGGTGAACCACACATCGAGTGAACACCCATGGTTCGTTGAAGCACTCTCTGCCGCTCAGTCCGGTAATACGGACGAAAAATATTATGAATACTACAACTTCCGCGACTCAGCTGAAGCCGGTTACACAGAAAACGGCGGTATATACTACGAGGCGCAGTTCTCAGAATATATGCCGGACTTGAATCTTGACAGTGACGCGGTGCGCGGCGAAATTGCGGAAATAATAAAGTTCTGGCTTTCCGATATGGATGTTGACGGGTTCCGTCTCGATGCCTGCACAAGCTATTACACCGGCAACACCGAAAAGAGTGCGGACTTCACAGGCTGGGTGCGCGAGGTAACTACCGAGATAAAACCCGATGCTTACATTGTCGGTGAAGTCTGGGACAGCCGCGAGACAATAGCAAGCTTTTACAGTGGCAGCGGAGCAACGTTCTTCTATTTCCCAATGTCTCAGGCTGACGGTTTTATAAACAAGACTCTTCAGAGCGATACACCGGCAGATCTGTTCACCGCGAACATGGAAGCGATGACTGAAGCAGCCGATGGCGGAATTTGCGTTCCGTTTCTCGATAACCACGACACGGGCAGAGCAGGGAGCTTCCTTTCGCGTGACGCGGCGAAAATTAAATTTGCCTACGGTCTGTCAGGAATAATATCGGGCAATCTTTTTACATATTACGGCGACGAGATAGGTATGATAGGTTCGCAGAATGACCCGAATAAGCGAATCGGAATGTTATGGAACACCGATGAGGAGACAACTGACCCGCCTCCCGGAGCGACTACGGTTGAGTACGCCTTTGACGGAGTTGCACAGCAGCAGGAGGACAGCGAATCAATTTTGAACTACTACAGGGATGTGAACCGTATCCGCAACGCATTTCCAAGTGTTATGCGCGGAACAGCGGAGCGTGTTGATTACGATTCCGAAACAATACTTCTTCTCCGTAAGACCTACGAGGACGAGAGTGTCCTTATAGCCGTCAACTTCTCGGAGGAACCGGCAGATGTGACACTTGACGGCAGCTTTGAGCTTGCGGCACAGCTTCTAACAGAGGGCGAGATGTCGCTTGACGGTAACGCGCTGTCTATGCCCGCAAGGAGCATAGCGGTACTGAGTATTGCTGATTGAGCGACCAGCACTATCGGCAAGTACATTGATTTATACTCGCGAAAGTGAGCTTTTCAAACTCGTCAGGTCACAATAAATTTATATATTCTGTGGTTCTTGGTTTCGCCATACGGTGTGAGCAAAACGCCGATTCAACGCTTTAATATTTATTGTCGTTTACCGCAATATATGTTTCAGACGTTCCGTTCTCCGCGAATTTGTGTAAAGCTTCAAGATTTGAAATCTTCTGGCTCTGAGTATATATAAAATTATTTTCAGAAGATACGGAGACAATTCGCCTGAATCAAGCATTGGAAGGTTTCTTTTAACAGGGGTCTTCCGCAGCAATCTTTTTTGTTGTTTATTAAATTATCGCAAACCATTCAGCCTTTATTCATTTTGCCACTCTGTAAAAACGCGGTTTTCTGAAAAGAAGACCGCGTTTTATTATTGCGTGTTTTACGGCAAGACAAAAAATCTTGCATTTCCCGCAAATATGCCGTATAATAACCTATATATCAGTTGCCGGATTTTTGCTTCACGGCAGACTAATTACATAAAGGAGACTACAATATGGCAGCCGAGAGACTTCAATGGTCAAAATATTTTCAGACGCCGGAATATCTGGAGCTTACGCGGAAATTCCTTATTCCCGACGAGCTGCGCCCCACGATAATGAAACAAATAGGGGTAAAAGCGGGTACAAAAGTGCTTGATTTAGGGTGCGGTACCGGATTTTTCAGCCGTTTCATTGCCGAAAGTGAACCTCAGTCCCATGTTACAGGGCTTGAGTATGACGAAAACTTTGTAGCTTATGCCAAAGAGCAGTCAGCGCGTCAGGGACTTGACATAACATTCGTTCAGGGTGACGCTATGGATCTGCCGTTCGAGGACGCAAGCTTTGACGCTGTGACCGGGCACACATTTCTCAACAGCGTTTCAGACCCTGACAAAGCTATGGATGAAATGAAACGTGTGTGCAGAATCGGAGGAGTAATTTCATCAGTAACGCCGATGTCATTTCAGCCAACAGCCGTACACGGGGGCAACTATCCTCTTGAGTGCGATTGGACAGAGCGGTTTGTTGACCTCAATCAGAAGATGTGGACAATGTACAACAGCTTCAGCCCTGTGAAAAATTACATAAGTCCTCTTTCGCTGCCGACAGTGCCGCATTTCTTTGCGGGACACGGGCTTAAAAATATAGCCGCGTTTCCAATCGGACAGATATTTTCGCTCAGTAATGCGCGTATTTCATATGAGGAGAGATTGGAGTACCTTGCGCTTGAAGCAAAGGCGGAACGCGATAAGCTTGAAGCGTTCATGGAACTTGAAGATGCTCGCGCAATGTTCTCGCGTGAAGAGGCGGACGAATATCTGTCACTTTTGCAGAAAAAACACGAATACTACATATCTCACCCCGACGAAAACAGCGTTTGGGAATGGCGCGGCGGCGCGAATCTTTTAGTCAGCGGACTCAATGTCGGCGATAAGCAATAAGCTGAGGAAAATAACCTGAATCAGAATGTTCAAAGGTCTTTTAATCCCGTAATAATAAATTGCTGTGTGAAAAGCTGACCGGTATCGTCTCACAATCGGTACAAAGTGCCGTCTGTCGGTAAACGTGTTCTGATTTGCGGATACCGCGATTCTTTCAATCATAAGAGCTTATCTCAGAATTAACAGTGCGCCGATTCGCCGTCAAATACCGCGCCAGATGAAGGCTATTTTGATGAAACATATTGTTTGTGTAACGAGAAAAACCAACAACGTATGGTGCAAAATCAGCAAGCAATCGGTTTGCCGGAAATTCTGTGATAAGCTCTGAGTATATTTATACATCTGCAAATGTTATTTTACCTCGAAGCCGATGAAGTCCGCCGCGTCATCTCCCTGATAGGTGAAGAACAGCGGCTTGGTACCGGCAGATATTTTAAGAGTCGCACTGCCATTTACAGGAACCTCCGCAACGGTGTCCTTCCCGTCAGTAACTATGAACCGACCCGTTCCGCGACCACTCGATCTTATCTCCTTCTCCGTTCCATCAAACAAAAAATACTTGAATCCGGCTGTCGCGCCTTTTCGCATATTGGCGATGTATTGATCTCCGTTGCACTCACGGTCTTTGCCGGTTTGCGTAAAATAGGGGTGCGCCGCAAGACGCTTTTTCACTCCGGAGCCGTCCACGCGACCTGTCTCATGACCGTTCGCCCACAAATTGCAGGCAATCCGTGCCGCGTAACATCCCCTGCCCTTCAACGGACCTCCATTCAGACCGCAGGATGTCACCTCCGCCTGTAGAAAACCACCGTCAGGGCTACGGCGAAGCTTCTCAGCGCAAGCCTGACGGGCATATGAGCTGCGATTCGTCTGGCGATGATAGAATATATACCAGTCGTCACCGATATTCAGAAGCCCGCCATGTGTGTTGCCTAAATAGTTATTGGCATGACTCTCGTCCTCGTTGCCGTCTAAGTACAGGTCGCCCAAATCCACAAGCACACCGCCATAACGGAACCCTCCATTGGGTCGGTTGCTCATCGCGTAGCATAGCTCGTGGTTGTTCTGACCGGAATATACAAAGCAGTATTTTCCATCCACCTTGCGAATGGAACTTGCTTCAAAGAATGCGTGACCGGGAAACGCGCCCTCGTTACCTTTTGTGGGGAAGATTACCTTTGGCTCCTGACGTATAGTAACCATGTCACTCTCCAGCTCCAGCACAGCACCGCCGTCATTACGCAGATTGTGCCAGCGTGACGCAACGAATGGAACCTTAGTGGCAAAGCCTGAGTACAGCCAAACTCGCCCGTCATCGTCTGTAAGTACGCCGGGGTCAAACGGGAACTGCTCTCCGGACTTCTTACCCCAGACCTTACCGTTTTTGTGGTGAACCTTGCCATAGAATTTATACTCTCCCGCCGGTGTATCGCAGACAGCCACGCCGATTTCACCCAGAAAGTCGAAAGCATAGTAGAGGTAATATCTCCCATCTGAACCGCGTGTCACGTCCGGCGCGTAGAGGGAACGAATACCGAGAGGGTTGCCCGGATCCTGCTTTTTGCGGTAGATAACGCCCTCAAAGTGCCAATCCGACAAATCATCAACGGGTGCCGACCAGCAGACATAATCGTTCACACAAAATATTGGTGCGCCAAAGGCATCGTGGCTGCCGTAAACGTAGACACGGTTTCCGAATATGTGCGGTTCTCCGTCTGGAACGTATTCCCATGAGGGAAGATAGGGATTGAAAGCCTGTTTTTTCATTGTAACACCTCCGTGTTTTATTTTCAGTTTATTTTTCGTACACGAATATAATATACACCGGCAAACTCTTAACTGCGCGAGTATAAACAGAAAATTAACTATCTTGCTCTTGCATTTTTCTCAAAAACAGTGTATTCTATATTTAACAGAAATATATAGTCTGGAGGGTTCGCAGGTGCGAGATTTAATAAATAAAACTGTTGCGATAATGAAACGCGACTGGAAGACAATACCCAAT
Source organism: uncultured Oscillospiraceae bacterium (assembly GCA_964553775.1). Lineage (GTDB taxonomy): Bacteria > Bacillota > Clostridia > Oscillospirales > Oscillospiraceae > RUG626. The sequence goes on from CAZKLU010000047.1 coordinate 9,294, forward strand.
TTTCTGAGTTATTTTCGTTTGCTTCTTATTCCTGTATTTGTTATTATGTACGTCGTCCGAAAACGATATGCTCCGGCTGTTTTGCTGATGGCTGTTTCGTGGATAACAGACGTTGCAGATGGTTTTATCGCGCGGCGATTCAATATGGTAACGGAATTTGGCAAGCTGCTCGACCCGATAGCGGACAAGCTGACGCAATTAGCGGTTTTGCTGTGCCTGTCAAGCCGTTACACTGCTGTCATTTGTTTTCTCGCGGTGTTCGTTGTTTCGGAGATTGCGGTAATTACTGTAGGAATACTGATGCTCAAGCAATTTGACAGGATGAACAGCGCGAAGTGGCACGGTAAAATTGCTACATTTTTTATCGAATTTTCTGCCGCTATCCTTGTTCTCTGGTCTGAAATACCGTTAGCATTCGTAAACGCTGTCATGCTGGTAAATTCCGTCATTGTAATATTTTCGTCCGTAATGTACATCTTAGATTACAGAAAGTTGTTCTTGGAAGGGAAAGGTGACTAAAATTGCCGACTTCATACGCGCACCGTCGTTTTGGGGAAGACGTTTTACGCGAACTGCCGTGGGATATTCGCGAGGTGGTATTAAAGAATCGGGAGATTTACAACATAGGTCTGCACGGAGCGGACATTCTCTTCTATCACGACCCCTATCTGCCAAACGGCATCTGTCGCATGGGAAGTGTACTGCACAGCAAAAGCGGTCTTGAGGTATTCACTGACTGCTACGAAACAATTACAAAGCATGACCGCTCACCGCTCTACTATTCATACACATATGGTTATCTTTGTCATTTTATCCTTGACTGCATATGTCACGGGTATATACACGCAAGCGAGTTTTCGCACTTTGAAGTCGAAATGGAGTTTGACAGAGCGTTAATGACCAACGACGGACTTGACCCATTCTCGTTTCAGCCTTGCTCGTATCTTGTACCGTCTGTGCGAAACTGTGCCGTGGTGAGTGCGTTCTATCCAAAAGTAAAGCCCAAGGACATACAGGCTTCAATACGTTCAATGTCTGATGTAACGAAGCTGCTGTCATCAAAAAACAAGATCACGCGCCGTGCTGTGACGGGTCTGCTTCATCTGACGGGAAAGCATTACAGCGAGTTCAGGGGGCTAATAATGAGTGAAGAGCCAAACCCTGAGTGTGCAAAGCCTGTCAGGAGACTTTGGGAGCTTTACAAGTTCGCGCTTCCTCTCGCGAAAAAGCTAATATCCGAGTATGAATATACAATGAGCGGCAAAATAAAGCCGGATTCACACTATTATCTGAATTTCGAGTCGGAGAAGCAGGAATTGCAAGGAACGTAATATATCGGGGGTTTTGTTTTGCGGTTTCTCCATAAGCCTGAGCAAAACGGCAATTATTATTCCCGTATACTAAAAATCAGAAAGCCACAGAGCGTACAACTCTTCGACTTTCTGCTGTGCTTATGCTCAAATGTTAAAGGATTTTCTACCTTAATACGTTCACTCTGAGTTTTATTCAAAGCGCAAAATATACTCGAATAATGAGTAAAGTATGAATCCTCATTGGTGGAGGCGGGGGGAGTTGAACCCCCGTCCGAAAATACATCCGTCCAAACTTCTCCGGGCGCAGACGGTTGTTGTGCAGATCTGTACCTGCTGTTCCCCTCAATAGCGGTCAGCCGTCAAACCGCTATATCGGGTAGCTTCATTATTCATGGTGTACTCAAAGCTTCGCACACTCACGGACGCCGCTAATTGACGCTCTCATCCGGCTCGCGGCACTTCCGGCGAGAACGGTCACAGCTTAAGCTGCGACAGGAACGTTATTATAATCGTTCTTTAATTTATAATTTGCCCGTTTTATGGATGTCAGGCACATCCGCCCGCTATTCAGATTTCCGCGTCCCCGTCGAAACCGGTACGCCCCCATATTATATCGCGCACAAACTATATCTTGTAAGCCTTAAAACCGGCAAATTCTAATGCCAGAATGTGTACGCGATTATTATCGACATTTGCGTTAATTATCTTACAAATTCATAACTTCACATGAGCTTTTGAACGGTATAACCGCATAATATTATCCCCTCGCAAGACTTTCGCCCACTGCTTGTGTAACAGTATTCAAGCTACGCTTAATATCGTCAAACTCCTGTGAATTTTACCAGCACCCTGAGAGGAACCAATTTCGCCGCGACGCGATAAGCCTTATATATCATAGTAGGCGTGTATACCGCCTTATCCGCTTTCGCAGCCTTATATGATTTCTTCGCTATTTTGCGCGGTTCACAGTGCGGCAAAAGCTGAAATGCCTGTGAATTGCCGGTTATACCGCCTACATCGGGAAACTCCGTTGACATCGGTCCCGGACATACCGCCGTAACTGATATTTTTCTGTTTCTCAGTTCCTCTCTCAAACCCAGCGAGAACGCCGTAATATACGCCTTTGTCGCGCTGTATACTGTCATTCTCGGATTTGGGCAGAACGATGAGATAGAGGAAATATTTATTATATGCCCGCCAACCGTCATATATGGCAGACATATTCTTGTTACAAGTGTTGTCGCTTTTACGTTGAGATCAGCCATTCGCCGCAAAAGTTCCGCGTCACAGTCCGCAACATTCGATAAAAACCCGCACCCCGCGCAGTTCACCAGCACCTCAATTTCCGGACATTCATCACTGACTTTCTTTTCGAGAACCGCTAAATCCTCATCTGAGCATAAATCCAGCGGCACAGCTTTTGTTTTTCCCGGTATTTTGGTTATAAGAAACTCCAGCCGGTCTTTGCGTCTTGCTATGAGCCACACCTGCTCAATTTCGGGAAATGCTGCGGATATGTGCAACGCAAACTCACGCCCAAGACCGGAGGACGCGCCGGTTATTATCGCTGTTTTCATATTTTTGCCCTCTTTCAGAGCTTGTCCGGCTCCGGATAATCAACACCCTTAGTATCAACAGTCACAGACTTCATAACCTGCGGCTTTCTCGGCTTATCGTTGTAGTCAACTCTCACAGACGCTATCTCATTCACAACGTCCATTCCCTCGATAACCTTACCAAACGCGGCATACTGACCATCAAGGTGCGGCGAATCCTCATGCACTATAAAGAACTGACTTCCCGCCGAATCTGGCTCATTTGTACGCGCCATTGAGAGTACTCCCGCTTCGTGATGTATATCGTTTTTAACGCCGTTCGCGGAGAACTCACCCTTAATGCAGTACCCCGGACCGCCCATGCCGTTGCCCTTCGGACAGCCGCCCTGAATCATGAAGCCCTTGATAACTCTGTGAAAAATAAGCCCGTTATAATATCCCGCGTTCGCGAGTGAAATAAAGTTTCTGACTGACTGCGGCGCGACATCAGGGTAAAGCTCCGCTTTTATTACACCGCCGTTCTCCATCTCTATTGTTGCTATCGGATTTGCCATTTTACCTGTTCCTCTCTTTCATCGTCCTGTCTATTTCTCTTGCGGCATCTCTCTGCGCCATTGATTCGCGTTTGTCATAGAGCTTCTTGCCCCGCGCCAACCCCAGTTCAACCTTTACTCTTGCGTCCTTCAGGTACAAGCTCAGCGGAATGAGCGTCAGACCGTCCTGCTGAATACGCGCTCCGAGACGGCGAATTTCATTCTTGTGCATTAAAAGCCTTTTCGGTCGCAGAGGGTCACGGTTGAATATGTTACCCTTCTCGTAGGGCGAAACATGAAGTCCGTAGGCGATAAGCTCCCCGTCCTTGACGGTGCAGAACGAATCCTTGAGGCTTGCGTTTCCGGCGCGTATTGACTTAACCTCGGTTCCGAAAAGCTCTATACCCGCCTCGTATTTCTCCTCTATGAAATAATCGTGGTACGCTTTTCTGTTCTGACTGAGCGGTTTTATACCCGTCTTCTTGCCGGACAACACCATCACCTCCACCGCAAATGTACAGAAATTATTATACCACATTGAAACACAAATTACAAGTGTTCCCACAAATATTTTACAATGTTACAAGTACACACCTGTCCTCACCCGCCGCTGGGCTTGTCTCTTGCCAGATGGACGGGAAATAACGATTATGCTGTGGTGAGAAAAAACTCGGCTCCTTGAAAGGAGCCGAGCTTGTTTATTTACCATATCTTCTGGAACAGCCTGTAGAGTATAATTGCGGCGTCACCGCGTGTCATATCCTTGGAACCTGAGAACGTGCCATCTGTACGATACACTACAAGATTCTCGCGTGTCGCAAGAGCAACCTCGGACTGCGCCCAGTTGTTTACCGTGTCGCTGTATTTTCCGAGATAAGTTGCCGTATTGGACGGTGTTTTGTAACCCATCTCTTCTTCAAGAACCCTCGCCGCAACAGCAACGATCTGTACCTTGCTTATTGTCGTGTTCCCACGGAACGTGTTGTCCTCGGCATAGCCGTTTATATAGCCCGCTTTCGCGCTTGAAGCCGCCGCGTGATAGTACCAGTTGTTTGTTGTAACATCGCTGAATGAGCAAACAGCACTGTTGTCAAGTTTTCCAAGTGCGCGAACAAGCAATGTCGCAATTTCGGCTCTCGAAATCGAATCATCGGGCGCGAATGTTGTTTCTGTTCTGCCCTCAATTATGCCTTTTGACGCAAGATAGCGAATAGCGTTCTGCATTTCGGTACTCTTGTTGGATATATCAGTGAAGTCTTTTTCGTTTGTTTTAATTGTATAATTACCGTCTTCTTTTACTTTACCGCCTATAGTGTTATTTGCGGGATTAAGTTTACTTGAAATTGCAGTGCCATCATCTTTCGCAATCGTCTTATATGTTGTATCATCTTTCCCCGCCGGAAGTGAAACTGTGACAGGGCTGGTTGTCGTAACTTTTACAGTGTCAACGGTATCGATCGAATCATAGACAGCCATACCTGTTCCGAGACTTTCAGATTTGAACGTCAGCCGTCCTGTTGTTTCAAAATCTTCTTTCAAATCATCAAACTTGAACGTCAACATATATGTTGGAGTGCTGACTTGAACCTTGTCAACGGAAGTTTCGAGAACATCTGGGTCAACGAGTATCGTAATCTCGCCTGTCTCATCGGTCGTGAGCGTAACGGTGTTTGAGATGATACGCGCAGTGGTAACACCGCCGTTCACAAGTGCTGTCTCGACTGCTGAACTCGTCTGCGCCGCGATAGCCGCCAGTTCTGTGATGTTAGCCCTGTCAATTAAAATTTCGTTTCCTGTCACTGATTTGCTTGCAGCGTTCGAGGTCGTCTCTTCGGCGTAGAGCGTTGCGAGGTCAACACCTGTTGCTGATTGCTTCTGTTCACTCGTCATAGTGTCGGTGAGTGCTTCGACAGCCTCAACAGCGGTGTTGGTGTCGGTAACGGTTTTGAGCGCGTCGGTGTCGAGAACTACAGACGCGCCGGGATCCTCGGTGTCATAAATGTATTCGGCTGCTGGAGTTGTCGGCGTTATGGCTGCCGTTCCGGGCAGCTTGA
>CAZKLU010000048.1:0-13446 GCA_964553775.1 uncultured Oscillospiraceae bacterium
TCTGTCGGACAGCTTCTCAAGTAAATCCTCACATTCTTCAATGAATACGGACATTTTGCGATCCGCTTCCTCCTGATTTTCCAGTTTCCCCGCTTCCTTGCAGTCATCCTCATAGCGCATAAGATAATACGGCAGCAGCATAAGAAGATCCTTCTGAAAAAGCTGCTCTTTTGTATATTCCTTAACCTTCAGTAATGGAACATCAACGGCTACATTTTCACCCGCCGGAAACTCAACGTGCATGATCAGCTTATCCGGAGTTTTATTTGTGGAGCGAAGATAGATCACACATGAACTGGGGAAATTTATCGTAAAACTCCCGTCCTTGTTCTCCGAAGCGTTCTCAAGGGCAATACTCATCGCGTATTCCATAATGCGTATGATCATTCGCCCGTCTGTTGTTGATTGGCATTCCACATGAAAATATTTGCCGTTCAACTTAAAAAACAGATCCGTAATAATTCTTCCGCCCCATGTGTAATGCTCGTTTTTCTTAACATTGATCGGAGTATCCTGTGAATAAGCTGTGTGAAATACCTCATTTATAAGCGGAATAACAAGCTCCGGTAAATATTCAACTATCGTGCGGAACACAGAATCGAATATATTGTGTATACTGTCAGGAGTTTCCTGTGGCGGCGTTGAATTTCGCTGTGTTTCCGATTCTTCCATTATCTTTTCTTCTATATTCACAGCTTCTCTATTCATCTCCCGCTATCTCCGATCCATAGTTTATATAGTATTCTTTTGCAAAAAGCTACACCTTTACATATACTATTTTATCACAAGGACGCATAAATAGCAACGAGTCGGGGAATTATTCTTGGAAAATTTACAAAGCGTGCAGGCGGGGCAGTAACACGGTTTGCAGTTTTCTTGAGAAGATTGTCCGTTTATTTTTTTAGCTAATTCTATTTAAGTCTGAGAAGACGCGGATATAGCTTATAATCACAAAGCAATAACTAATTGAATCCCGTATATATTTATTCTCTCTGCCGGGTTTGCCGGATAACGCGGTTTTCAGTTTGCAAATTCAATATGCTTTAGAAACAAACAGCGATATTCCGCGACACCCTAATTTTTCGGGCGGCTTTTGCGTGTGAACAATTTGCTGATAGCGCGAATAGTATGTAGCGGACGGTGAAAATGCCGTTCCAAGCGCGTTAGAATCTTTGTATGCGCTTGATAAGTGAATTTAAGGAGTGATAACAGTTGAATTGCAGTAAAACCGCAGGTGAGTGCGGGTACAAGTTCGGGAAAACACCCGGATGTGCGCCGCTTGCGACCTCGTGGACAGCGGAGCAGAGCGAGAACCCGCCGGTTTATGGCACAAATGAGGCTCTGACACGCGGAACGCTCTTTCCGGGGCTTGACCTGCCGTTTCAGAATATGGTGAACCGCACGAACCCCTACGCGGGAACGCCGCTTGGGGAACTGATGGCACTGATGTTTGTAATTCGCGAATTGCAGCTATATCTTGACACGCACCCGAACGACAAGGAGGCGTTCAAGGCACTTCAGGACACGATCACGCTTGAGAAAGAGGGGCGTGCCCGATATGTGAAGATGTACGGACCGCTGAGCGTTGATGACCTCGTGACAAGCGAGACATATAACTGGATAGACGCGCCTTGGCCGTGGGAGTACGCGGAAAGGAGTGGCTGCGATGTTTAAGTATACGAAAAGTCTCGAATATCCTGTGAAGATAGCCGCGACAAGTCCGGCTCTCGCGAAATTCATAATAAGTCAGTACGGCGGACCGGATGGCGAGCTTGGCGCATCGCTGCGGTACCTGAGCCAGAGGTACAGTATGCCGTACCCTGAGCTTCAGGCACTGCTGACAGATATTGGCACAGAGGAACTTGGGCATTTTGAGATGGTTGCGTCGATCGTTCACCAGCTCACACGCGACATGACCATTGAGGAGATTAAACGCTCCGGCTTCGACACATACTTTGTTGACCACACAGCCGGAGTGTACCCGCAGTTCGCGTCCGGCGCACCGTGGACTGCCGCTACTATGGCGGTGACCGGAGATGTAATCGCGGATCTCACGGAGGACATGGCGGCAGAACAGAAAGCGAGAACAACTTACGACAATATTCTGCGCCTTTCCGATGACCCCGACGTGAATAACGCTATAAAGTTTTTGCGCGAGCGTGAGGTTGTCCACTACCAGAGATTCGGCGAGGCACTCAACAAAACTCTTGAGCGTCTCGACCAGAAGAACGTGTATATGTATAATCCGGCGTTTGACAGGAACACGGGCAGGTAAAAATAATACCGGCATGGGAGAAACCATGCCGGTTTTTCAATCCATCCTGGACTTGCTTCAAAGCATACATAAAATACAGGTTCCGCGTCAAATGAGCATCCCCTCTGGACAGCATCCGCAATTCTTTTACTTTGAGGATAATGTCAAATAATTTAGCTAAAAATTAACAGTAAATTAACGACATGATTGATTTCCTCGTTAATGTGCGTTTTACTATTTACAGACGCGAAAAAATGTGGTATAATGCAGTCAAAACCATATGAAGGAGACGTTTATGGAGGAGTATGAGGAAAGGCTCCGCGAAATTGAGGAGCGTTACAATTACCTCGCGTCACAAATGGAGACACCGGAGGTCTATGGAGACACCGCGCTGTATACAAAGCTCGCGAGAGAACAGAAGGAGATCCAGCCGCTTGTGGACGTTTTGCGTAAACGCGCAAGTGCCGCTATCGCCGTCGAGAACGCGAAAGCACTTCTGAATGACAGTGAGTTTGCGGAGCTTGCGTCGGAGGAAATGGAGAACGCGAAGAAGGAGCTTGCACAGCTTGATGAGAAGCTGAAGCTCCTGCTGCTGCCGAAGGATCCGAACGATGAGCGCAACGTCATAATTGAGATACGCGGCGGCGTCGGCGGCGAGGAATCGGCTCTGTTCGCTCACAGCCTTTACAGAATGTACACAATGTACGCTGAGACAAAGGGCTGGAAAACCGAAATCCTGAATGTAAATTCAACCGAACTTGGCGGTATAAAGGAAATCAGCTTCCTGATCGAGGGTTATGGCGCGTATTCGAGACTCAAATTTGAATCGGGCGTTCACCGCGTTCAGCGTGTGCCGGAAACTGAAGCCGGTGGGCGTATACACACGAGTACCGCTACTGTGGCTGTTCTTCCGGAAATGGACGAGGTGGATTTTGAGCTTGACCCGACAGAGCTTCAGATTGATACGTTCCGTTCAACAGGCGCGGGCGGGCAGAAGGTCAATAAAACGGAGTCCGCGATTCGTATAACGCACCTTCCGACAGGTCTTGTTGTCGAGTGTCAGGATGAACGAAGTCAGTACAAGAACAAGGACAGGGCGATGAAGATTCTGGCATCGCGTCTTCTTGATATGGAGCGCAGTAAGCGCGAAGCGGAGGTATCAGCCGAGAGGAGAAGTCAGGTCGGTACAGGTATGCGGAACGAACGCATAAGAACGTACAACTTCCCGCAGGGGCGTGTTACAGACCACCGCATTGGTCTGACACTATACAAAATAGACCAGATAATGGATGGCGCACTTGATGAGCTGATTGACGCTCTCACGCTTGCGGACGAGACGGAAAGACTGGCGGCGCAGGGGGTCGGAAAAGAATGAAAACGGAGCTTTTGACATTTGACATCACCCCCGCGGTCGAAGCAGTCAAAGCCGGAGAGATTGTCGCTGTCCCGACAGAGACTGTATACGGGCTTTCCGCGAACGCGCTCGACAAGTCGGCTGTTGAGAAAATATATGCTCTCAAGGGACGCCCCGATAATAAGCCGATGAGTGTGTTTGTCACCGATATTGATATGGCATATACGCTGTGCCGCGAGGTGCCGGACATCGCCGTTGAATTGGCGGAACGTTTCTGGCCGGGGCCGCTGACTATGATACTTTACCGTTCCACGATTGTTCCTGACGCTATAACCTGCGGCGGTGATACTGTAGGAATCCGCTGCCCTGACAGCAAACAGACGCTGAAGCTATTGGAGCTTACCGGTCTGCCGCTTACCGGAACATCGGCAAACCTGTCCGGTACGCCGGAGCTGAAGACATCGGCTGACGTAATGAGCGCGTTCGGCGGGCGCGTACCTTATATTATAGACGGCGAGTGCAAACTGGGGGTGCCGTCAACAGTCGTGGATCTCACCGTTACGCCATACAGGGTACTGAGAGAGGGCAGCGTGAAATTGTGAAAATAATAGGCATAACAGGAGGAAGCGGCGCGGGGAAAACGACGGTTCTCCACGAGCTTATAAAGCACGGCGCGTTAGCTATAGACTGCGATGTGGTATACCATCAGATGCTTAAAACGTCACCGGAGCTGCTCAGCGCAATCGAAGCGTCGTTTCCTGGCTCTGTGCGTGACGGCGTACTTGACAGAAAGAAGTTAGCGGAGGTGTTCAGAAGTCCTGAGCTTACCGACAAGCTCTCGCGTGTGACGCACCCGTTTGTAAAGCGGCGCGTTGAGAGGATTTTACAGGAGGACGGCTATGAATACGCGGCAGTAGACGCTATAGGTCTTTTTGAGAGCGGTCTGAATGAACTCTGTAATGTAACTGTGTTCGTTACCGCGCCTGAGAGTGTGAGAGTGAAGCGCGTTATGGCGCGTGACGGGATAGACGAGACTGCCGCCTTGACGAGAATACACGCGCAGAAGCCGGATTCGTATTATATCGAACGCTGCGATTATGTGATTGACACCGCCAACGGTTTCGACCCAAATGATGTGACGCGGCTGCTATAGAAACAATATAGCAACCCGTGCCCCGCTCAGAGAGTCTCAAACTGCCAGAGCGAAAACCTCTCACTGCCAACTATCCACTATCAAAATAGCCGCGAGACATCGCCCTGTGCGTGGCGCGGTTAGAAATAAATAACAAATATTCAAAGAAACAGGAGGATTACTAATAAATGTCAGAAATCAAAGAGAAACTTTGCTACACATCAAAGAGCGTTGCGGAGACGCTTTCACAGACGGAGCTTGAAAACGTGGAGAGCTACGCGAAGGACTACATAGATTTTATGAACAGGAACCGTACAGAACGTGAGGTTGCCGCTGAAGCAGTCAGACTTGCGAAAGCTGCCGGTTTCAAGGAGTTTTCGGGCGATGAGCCGCTCAAACCCGGCGATAAGATTTATCGCCTGTCACGCGGCAAGGCGGTGTACCTCGCTGTAATCGGCAAAAGCGGCGTATCGGACGGTACTCGTATCTGCGCGTCGCATATTGACTCACCGAGGCTTGATCTGAAGCAGCTGCCGCTGTTTGAGAGCGATGGTATAGCGTTTTTTAAGACGCACTACTACGGCGGCATACGCAAATACCAGTGGCTCACAATACCGCTGGAGCTGCACGGCGTTGTCATTACAAAAGACGGCGTTCAGCATGAGATTCGCGTTGGCAGCGACCCTGAAGACCCCGTATTCGTGATAAGCGACCTTCTGCCGCACCTTGAACGTTCACAGGCTGCAAAGACAGTGAACGATTTCGTACCGGGTGAGCGTCTTAATCTGATTGCCGGTACCATGCCGCTGAAAGATGAGGACAGCGATGATAAGGAGAGCGACAAGGTAAAGCTTGCTGTTTTGAAGCTTCTCAATGATAAGTATGGCATAACAGAGACTGATTTTTTGTCGGCGGAACTGGAGGTTGTTCCCGCGCTGCCGACACGCGAAGTGGGGCTTGACCGTTCGCTTATCGGCTCCTACGCGCATGACGATCGCGTCTGCGCCTACGCGATTCTGAACGCGCTGCTGTCTCTTGACGCGCCGGAACACACCGCGGTCTGCCTGCTCGCTGATAAGGAGGAGATAGGCTCAATGGGCGTTACAGGCATGGAATCACAGGCGTTCGATTGCTTTATTGAGGATATATGCGACAGCTTAGGCGTTAAGACGCGCCGGTGCGTTGAAAAGTCGCTGTGCCTTTCGTCGGATGTATCGGTGGCTTATGACCCGATGTTCCCGGAGGTATTCGAGAAGAATAACACCTGCCGTCTCAACCACGGTATCGGCATAATGAAAGGTACAGGACACAGGGGCAAATATGACGGCAGCGAAGCGTCGGCTGAGCTAATGGCGCGTATTCGCAAAATACTTGACGATAACGGCGTTGTGTGGCAGACCGGAGAGATTGGAAAAGTCGATGAGGGCGGCGGCGGAACAGTTGCGCTCTATCTCGCGAACAGAAATATTGACACTATTGACGCGGGAACCCCAGTAATCTCAATGCACTCACCATACGAGGTTGTCTCAAAGCTCGATTGCTACATGACAATGAAAGCGGCGAAAGCCGTGTATGAGGACTGAGACTGGTGCTCACGGCAGAGCGGCAGGGAGCGCGTCCTGTCCAGTCGGCTTACATATAATAAACTTCAGCGTACTGTGACGTTAAAAGCTCTGAATAGTTGAAAATTCCCCGCCGAAACATGAAACTGTCTGTTTTGGCGGGGAATATCTTATATTTAGCTGATATGATGCCCGCGATTTTACGGGCTGACCGGGTTGCTATATTGTTTTCAGGTATCTGATGAATACCCGCGTGATGTGTCGATAAACACGCTCCTTGTCACGCTGTCATAACCGACGTAGAAATCAAGCACTTCACCTAAATCGCGCAGTTTTATATAGTTATTTCCCGCGATCTTGTATATTGTAAGTTCGGGGGTGACACCGTTGATTACAACCACATCGTTTCCGGGTATCGCGTCAGCCGTCTGAAGTGCCGTTCCTGTAAGCTCTCCGCCAACCGGAGTGTAGGAATATCCGGAGGTGACAGTGACGGTTCCGCTTGTGTCATACGTTACCTCAAATTGCTTCGATGTACCGTTGAGAAGTGCTGCCACATCCCGCAGCTTGAAATAGTTGTTGCCGTCTATCTTGTAGATTGCCGGTGACTGTTTTACACTGTCAACATAAAGCGCGTCGTTCGTAGCGGCAGCGTTTTTATTCTCCCCGACAACTGTTGTCTCAGGATCTGACTCCTCCGGAAGAGAGGTTTCGGGTGCTGTTGTCTCAGGCGCGGTATTAACAGCAGCCGCGTTGTCAGGGTCGTAATCGGCGGCACTCAGGGTCGGGTATGTCCAGTTGTCAGGCGAGTGGTCAGAGAGCAGCTTCGTGCTGCCGACGAGGAAATACTCTGTTGTCTCATAACCGCTCTTGACATACGGCAGGACATAGCCGTAGCGTGATACGAGTGACGGATCATCGAATGTTATGTCCACGGCGTACCAGTTGCCGTCCTCCATCTGGACGTAGTTCCACATATGGTCGCCGCCGTCGGCGGTGCCTGTCGCAAGTATGCACGGTATATCAAGCTCATGACACACCAGCATGAACGCCCTTGAGTAGCCCTCGCACACCGGACTGAGAGAAGCGTCGAGCGCGCTCAGCGGTATAACGGCGATTATAGCCTCGGTTCTTGCGGCGGTCTGGTCATATACATTGTTCTCCGCAAGCCAGTTGTGCAGATAGAGAAGCTGGTCGTACCGTGTGCTTCCGGCGTTTCTCGCGGCTTCGGCAAGCTGGGAGACGTAATGTTGAGTAGCCGCCCAGTCGGCTGTTACGGAGCGTCCCCCGTAACGCCATTCGCGACCGAGACTGAACGCAAGCTCTATAGTATAGTGATAAACAGACGAATTGCTCCTCCATGTATACGATGTACCCCACATCCATTCACGGGAGCAAAGCTCCTGCCTGTCGCGCATGAACGCTTCGGCGGCGGTGTTGAGAGACTGCTCAAAATCATCGTATTCATCCGCTGTCATATCGTGTTCTATCGTTACACTGCCGCCTGACTTCACCGTCTCAAGGTTACTGAGAAGTATTCCGTAGATTTCCTTCGCGTCGCCGCTGAGAGTGCCGTAATAATAATCCGAATCCAGCTTCGCGAACGCCGTTACGGAAAAGCAGGCTGTCAGAATTGATATGGCTAAAATAATAGCCGCAAAACGTTTCTTCATGGCGAATCATCCTTTCTGTAGATAATGTTTGAAAGCTGAAGCTTCTCAGGCTTTATCTCTCTGTATCTGAGCGTTCACGGATAATCAGTCTTACGGGAGTACCCTCAAGTCCGAACGTCTCGCGTATGCGGTTCTCAATATATCGGCGGTACGAGAAGTGGAAAAGCTCCGCGCTGTTGCAGAAAAGTACAAATGTCGGAGGGCGGATACCGGTCTGGGTCATGTAGTAGATTTTGAGCCGTCTGCCCTTATCGGAGGGCGGCTGAACTCTTGTCTGAGCGTCGGCGAGAACATTGTTGAGCGTACCTGTAGTTATTCTCATCGCGCTCTGGTCGTTCACATAGTTTGCAAGCTCAAATATGCGCTCAACCCGCTGCCCCGTTAAAGCGGAGACAAATAATATAGGCGCGTATGACATGAATGACAGGTCATTTTGTATTTTTGCCCGCTCTTTTTCCATTGTGCCGGTTTCTTTATCGACAAGATCCCACTTGTTTACAAGCACAATACTTGCTTTTCCGGCATCGTGAGCCATACCCGCTATCTTGGTGTCCTGCTCCGTAACGCCGTCTCTCGCGTCGAGCATTATAACGCATACATCGGCGCGTTCTATAGCTAATTTTGCGCGGAGTATTGAATAGTGTTCTATAGCGGTGTCAACCCTGGATTTTCTGCGAAGCCCCGCCGTATCGATAAGCACATACTTTCCGTATTTATTCTCAAACGGCGTGTCAACAGCGTCTCGCGTTGTTCCCGCTACATCGGATACGATAACGCGGTTCTCTCCAAGTATGCGGTTCACTATTGAGGATTTGCCGACGTTCGGTTTACCGATGAACGCGATTTTAATAGCGTCATCCTCCTGATCGTTCTCGCTCTCCGGCGGGAAGTATTTGAGACATTCATCCAACAGATCTCCGGTGCCGTGTCCGTGTACGGCGGAGACAGCTATCGGGTCGCCAAGACCCAGCGAATAGAACTCATATATATCGGGATCCACGGGACCTATGGAATCCATCTTGTTTACAGCTAAAACAACCGGTCTGCCGGATCTGAGCAGCATTGCGGCGACTTCCTTGTCAGCCGCTGTCACGCCTGTTGTTATATCGCCAACGAACACAATAACAGTTGCCGCCGAAATCGCGGTTTCAGCCTGTTCGCGCATGAATGACAAAATCTCATCGTCGCTTCTCGGCTCTATTCCGCCGGTATCAACGATGTCAAACCCGCGTCCGCACCATTCGCTCTCCGCGTAGAGCCTGTCGCGAGTAACGCCGGGTGTGTCCTCAACTATTGATAATCTCCTGCCGACAAGACGGTTGAACAGCATACTCTTGCCAACATTTGGTCTTCCTACTATAGCTATTAGTGGTTTTGACATACGAATGTCTCCTTTTGCCGCCCGTAAAAGCGGCTTGATATACTAAAAAACGAAATCTGTTTCGGCTTCAGGTATGATTTGTACACGCTCAGGCGTTCAGCATAGCGTTAAGAACACTCTCGCCGCTGTTCTCTGTCGGCACCACCGGAACACCGAGCGCGTCAGACACATCTTTCAGCGTCATATCGTCGAGGAACACGTCGCTGCCTGTCATGAGCATACGGTTCGTTATATAGACCTTTTCACCAAGCGATTTGCCCTTGAGCTGTGCCGTGAGGTCGCGTCCCGTTATAAGCCCCGCAACATCGACTGAGTGACCGAAAAAGTCGTTCAGTATCTTATATACTGTGCCGTCAATATTTGGAAACGACGCTTTAGCCATCTGCAAAAGCTCCGACATTGTACCGAACGCCGCGCCGCCGGTTGCTATTGAGAACTTCACGCCGGTTGCTTTCCGACCGTCCTCAAGGGCGCGGTTTACAGCGTCTGAAAATTCTGATTTGAGAAGTCTTATAAGTCCCACTCCGTTTTCAAGCTGCGGGTAGTCCTCGTAATAATCCTCCTCCGGAATGGGAAGCCCCGCTTTCAGAAAGAACTCATCGGAGCAGAAAAATATGCGTGTCCCATGCTTTTTAAGGCACTTCAGAGAGAACGCATCAACGAGGCTCACTGTATCGCGGGCTGTTTTTTCGTTGTACGGAGTTATTAACGGTAGTCCCTCCCTGTGAGCTGTAAGACCCACGGGAATCACAGACACGCTGTTTACTGAGGGGTACATATTCTCTAACTTCCGCATTGTACTCATAAGCTCCGCGCCGTCATTTATACCCGGACACGACACGATCTGGCAGTTCATCGTTATACCCGCTTTGGCGAATTGCCGAATGATTTCAATGCCCTTTCCGGCGTTGCGGTTGCCGAGAATCTCGCAGCGAAGACGCGGGTTCATTGTGTGGACTGACACGTTAATAGGACTTATGTGCAGATCGATAATTCTCTGCACCTCGCGTCTGGACATATTGGTGAGTGTGATGTAGCTGCCTGTGAGAAACGAAAGACGCACATCATCATCCTTGAAATAGAGTGTGCCGCGAAGCCCTTTTGGAAGCTGGTCAACGAAGCAGAATATACAGTTATTCGCGCACGAGCGGGGCTTATCCATGAGGTAGGTTTCAAACTCAAGTCCCGCGTCCTCGCCGTCATCCTTTTCAAGTGTAACGGTGTATCTGGAGCCGTCCTCACGTTCCAATGTGAACTCCGGATCCTCATCGTAGGAGTAGTACATATAGTCCAGCACATCGTGTATGCGGCTGCCGTTTATAGCCAAAAGACGCTCACCCGCCGCTATACCGGCGTATTCCGATGGACTGCCGCTCCCGACAGAGCTTATGCGGTTCTCCATAACGCCGCCGCCTTTCTTTAAGAACCTTTTGAGCTTCTCTTCACGCACATATTTTCGGAAAGACTTGCCGATTATTGCGTTAAAAAGCCCGCAATACGTCAAGACAGTTTACAGCTTTTGCCTTGTGCTCAGAAAAAATCCGCGCACACCGAGATGCTTAGAAGGCTCTTAATACTCTGAGTCAAAAAAGATTATAATGCTCTTCTGGTGAAATCAAAAAACGCCGGTTCCCCGACGTTTTTTGTGTCAGTTATCAACCGCAATAACCTGACGGCCGTTGTAGTAGCCGCACGCCAGACAAGTTCTGTGCGGAAGGTACAATTCCCCGCATTTAGGGCAGACCGCGTAAACCTTCGCTTTGAGCTTCCAGTTGGAGCCGCGTCTTTTGTCTCTTCTCGCCTTTGAAACCTTACCCTTTGGCACCGCCATAGTAAATACACCTCCTCAATCGCTGTCCAGAAGATTTGCGAGGACAGCAAATCTCTCATCGCGTTCTCTCCCGCAGGAGCATGAACCGTTATTCAAATTCTTTCCGCATTTTGGGCAGAGACCCTTACAGTCCTCTTTACAGAGGAAACGGCTATCCATATTGAGCGTCACGGCTGTTATAACAATTTCGTCAAGGTCAACGAACCCGTCCCCGTCAATGAGATAATAATCCGTATCATCATCATCCGGAAATGTCTCCGCTAAAAAAGCGTCGGTATGAACACGCAGGGGCTTATGAAACTCATCAAGGCATCTTCCGCAGACGCAGACCATGTCCGACTCTATATCCGCGCTCACCGTTATGGAACCGGCGTGATTCTGAACAGAACCCCAAGCTTTCACCATGCCAAGGTCGCTTACCGAGTCGAAGGACAGCCGCGATGTGTCCGGCTCATAGTCGAACGTCAGTTCGCTGCCCGGATTATCCCGTAATGCCCGTAAATCAAGACGCATATCGCACCTCGTTTCATAACCTCTTTTCTGAAAGACCATTATAATTGATTTTGTGGCTGTTGTCAAGAGTTTTATTTTTGATGGGGCATATTTTTCGGTTCTGAGTATAACTTTGTACTTGACTATCTTATGTTTACATGATAAAATACATAATAGAGTATACGCATAAAAGCTCCACATATAGAGATGTAACGAGAGGAGAAAGTATAATGCAAAGGAAAATTCTGCCGCTTGCTATAGCTTTTACGTTTGCTATGGTGATGTTCTGCCAGATTACAAGCGTCAATGCCGCAGACAATGAAAACGAGACGATCAGAGAAGCCCGAGACGGTGTAGTGCGTGTCATCGCAATTAAAAATTACGACTATGGCGGAACGCTTGTTGGCTCCGGCACAGCGTTCGCTGTAGGCAACGTCGGTGAGGATTCTGACACTTTCGTGACAAATTGGCACGTTGCTACAAACAGCGGAGAGGGCGCGGATGAGATATATCTGCTGCTTGAGACGGGGGCATTTTCCGCTGAGTTTGTTTTTGACAGCAACGGGAACGAACAGATTACACAGTTCGTAAAGGGTGCCGATTTCGATACTCAGGCTGTGCAATGCCAGCTTATATACACGACCAACGGTTATCCGGATATTGCCATACTGAAAACCGACACGCCGGTTGACGGTCTGACCGCTCTGCCGCTTCTGGCAGCCGATAACGTGAATGTGCTTGATACGGTCTACGCGCTTGGATTTCCGGCTGTCGGAGACAGGGACTCGTATCAATATAACGATGAAACTTCTACATATTTTATGCAGTACCTTGCCGGTGTGGATAATATTATGGTGACAAAAGGCTCTGTTACAAGAAAAGGGGTTCTTGCGTCTGCCGATAACACGAGTGTCGTTACGCATGACGCTCATATAAACAGCGGCAACTCCGGCGGTCCGCTGCTCAATTCCAATGGCGCGGTTGTCGCGATTAACACCTACGGCAACGCGGCGGATGATACATACGCTATGTCCATATACATAGATTACGCTATGGAGGCTATGGACGGTCTTAACATTCACTACGACATCTTTACCGGCGGCGGTACGGTTCCGAGTGACGATACTACAGTCCCGGATGGCACCGATGATGGTACCGATGACATACCGACGGATCCTGATTCAACGGAGATCCCTGATGATATAGATACAACGGATATACCCGATGATTTGGAGATAGATCCGGAAGACGCGAATATTGAGGGCTACGGAGAGGATTCCGGCGGCGAGGAAGACACCGGCACAGAGGATTCCGGCGAAGATGAAGAAGAAAATGGCAAAAGCAAAAACGATGAAGGCGAGAATGACGACGAAGACGATGACGAGGACGAGGATGATGAGGGCATAAGTGCGCTGATAATTGTTGCGATCGTCGGCGGAATCGTGATTATCGCGGTCGTTCTCGTTGTTCTGATTGCAAATCTCAACAAGAATAAGGAACGCGACTTCCTGCGCGAACAGGGTTTTGTCTCGAACGATGATGTGAAAAAGCAGCCCCAGCCCCAGCAGAGCTTCAATCAGCAGCCCTACGGTCAGCCGGACTTCAACCAGCCGCAGCCCTACGGTCAGCCGGACTTCAACCAGCCGCAGCCCTACGGTCAGCCCGATTTCAATCAGCCGCAGCCCTACGGTCAGCCGAACTTCAACCAGCCGCAGCCGTATGGTCAGCCGAACTTCAACCAGCCGCAGCCCTACGGTCAGCCGAACT
>CAZKLU010000049.1:0-13058 GCA_964553775.1 uncultured Oscillospiraceae bacterium
GTATAAACGTTGTAACCGGCAGCAAAATCCACAGGAACATGATACTATATCCCATTGCGTCAGACCTGCCTGAAAAAAGCCAGAATACAATCAGGGATATTGCCCATATTGCGAGATATGTTGTGATAAGAATCAGCTTTGAAAATCTGTTTCTGCTTTTTACCGTGTTTGTACTTTCTTCGAGATGATTCAGGTAATTTGACACAGGTTGTTCCTCCTTTAACAAGTGATCGAGACTGATGTGTAAAGGTCGCTCATTTTAACAACGCTCACAATATCGGGATACGTTTTCTCTGTCTCCCAGTTAGATATTGTCTGCCTGCTTACACCGAGAAATTCCGCCGCCTGCTCCTGCGTGAGATTAGCGTTTAACCGAGCGTTTCTTATCTTAGTTCCTATATCCATAGACCCGTCCTCCTTTTTCATTTTCGCATTTATTATACCTGAAGAGAGAACATATGTCCATCAAATTGCTTTGACTTTGTCGTTTATTCAGCGTCAAAAAGCTTTTACATCCGTTTTCCCGAACATTCAAAGAAACCTCGTATCTTTGCCCGACAGACCGCCGCCGTCTTTGCGACACAAAGTGCAGACTGGGAAACTTCCTTCCTCATACTTTATATTCAAATCTTCATATCGCTTGCTTCTAAATCTGAGGAAATCACGCTTAATCAGATTTGAACGCTACGGATTCGAACATTAACCTATCACTGTCAATCAGCCGGCAAGTGCCGTTACTTCGTGAAAATGTCGAGATTTTGTTATACTGTCAATGTATGATATGTTTCTCCCTCCATTGTTTTCCATTCAAATTGCGTTCCCTCAAGCGTCATGTAGCCAGCCGGGGTTCCATTTTTCGGTATTGAGACGGAACCCGGATTAAGATAGAGATTGTCTTCACCGAAGCAGTCCCATGCGGGAATGTGCGTGTGACCATGGAGCAATACATCGCCCCTTGACATCGGCGGCGGAGACGAAAGGTTGAAGTTGTGACCGTGAGTGACGTAAATAAGCCGCTCGCCCACTGTCAGAACGCAATAATCTGCCATAATCGGGAAGTCAAGCACCATCTGGTCAACCTCAGTGTCGCAGTTGCCGCGTACACAGAAGATAACATTTTTCAGAGGATTAAGAAGCGAGATAACCTTCTTAGGAGCGTAATCATATGGCAGGTCGTTTCTCGGTCCATGATACAGTATATCTCCGAGAAGAAGAATCCTGTCGGCGTGTTCCATGTTAAATCTTTCAATAAGTGTTTCGCATCGGTCAGAGGCTCCGTGAATATCGGAGGCGATGAATAATTTCATTTGTGATCTCCTTTTTATATAGTGCTGAGTATATGTAAGTAATTAACCTGTAATCAGAATGAACCATAAACATAGATTTTCCCGAATTTATTACGTTACCATTTGCACGGCGGTATTGAGTGGGGCGCAAGCTGAATTGATGATTTTCATGCTATTGCGGTGGAAATGGTGTTTTCGCAATTACCGGCTTCTCGCTGTCTGACAGTAAAATCTCTTTTATATGGAAAATTTGGAAATATGCAGCTTAAAAACCATATAACAGCTTTTGCTTTGATTATGCTTGCATTTCTTCAAGCGAAAAAACTTATTTATCTTAAATCTGATTTAAACAATGACAGTGACAGTGAAACAACATACAATTCTGTTTATTTTTCAGTTTACACTTTTGTTTCTGCATAGGTTATTTCGCTTTCGTTTGATTTTCCATATCCGTTTGTCTGTCACAATACCCAATCGCTCTCGTATGAATCCAATTTAAGAAGTATCGCTCATTACCATGAATCTGACTGCCTTTGTCTGTATCGCTGAATTTCTCAAGACACGGCAAAGATGTACGAATTGCAAGCCTCTAAGCCTTCCAATTTCGTTCGGATATACACGAGAAAGTGCAGCATATTCACTTGATAACATTCTTTAACTTGTCTTTTTATTGTACCACCTATTAAGCGGTTCTGTCAAGAGACTTTTCTAAAGATTATTAGTAAAGAGAAACTATAAAGTTTTTGATAAGCGGGAGCAAAATACAAAGCCCTGTGGCACACAAACAGTTTTGCACATTTTTCTATTCAAAAGTAATAATTCAAGTCTTGACATCCTCGTATCGAGTATGGTATAATATAAATAGAGTTGTTTCATAGACTGCTATAGTTTATACACATTAGCAGATTAGATAATTGAAACGGCTGTTTTTTGGCACCAATAGTTAGAATCAGCTAACTGATGGCATCTTGCTGGAATAAAATATCGGTGAAGGGAGTGCGTGTACAATGAAAGTGCTTGTATATGGAGCGGGAGTGATTGGCAGCTATGTCTGTCATGAGCTGTGTGAAAATGGCAACGATGTTACGCTGCTGGCAAGGGGCGAGCGGGGTGACAGAATCAGAAAAAAGGGTCTTATTATCTATCACGAGATTCAGCGGAAAGAGACAAAAGATCGTGTTAAAGTTACAAACAAACTCGATACCGACATACATTACGACGCTGTATTTGTCGTTATGCAGTACCTTCAGATGTGGGCGGTACTTGACGATGTCGCAAAGGCGAACACAGAACTTGTTGTTCTTGTGGGCAATAATATGTCCAGCGGTGAAATGCGTGAGCATATTATAAAGAATAGCGGAAACAGGAAAACTGTTCTTTTTGGATTTTCCGCAACAGCCGGTCGCAGAGAAAACGACAAGTTAATATGCGTCCGCTTCGGAGCGACAAAAATGACCTGCGGAGCCGCATATGGTAAAACCCCGAAAGCAGCTAAGAAAACTCTTGAAAGAATATTCGGAGATAAGTATACTCCCAATTTTACAAACGATATGGATAGCTGGCTTAAATGCCATGCCGTGTTCATTCTTCCAATATGTTACCTGTCCTATATTTTGGACTGCAATTTAAAACACATAACACATTCACAGCTTTCAGAAGCGTTAGAGGCAGTCAAAGAGGGCTATGGTCTGCTTGATGCACTGGGCTATAAGATTTTGCCGGAAGACACACTTTCCAGCCTCCACGGTTTCAAGGGTAAGCTGTCATACACGATGCTTTGGATTATGGCAAAGACAAAAATCGGCGAACTTGCCGTCACTGAACACTGCCGCAACGCAGTCTGTGAGCTTGAAGGCATTGACAAAGCCTTTGAAAAGCTGCGTGGTGAAAAACCCGATTTTTCCATGCCCGCATGGGACAGCTTAAAAGCCGCAATGCCTGATTGGGATATATTGAAAAAAATTTACCCATGATAATGACGTTCAGGTTTACTGTGAAGATATTATAATTTACATACAATTCTGAATATTGTTACCGGATTTCATCAGGAATAGCACCGTGCGCGGAATGAGAATTTTATAAACAATAAATATGAATATTATGAGAAAAAACATAGCAAAAACAATAGATTTTTCAGGCTTTGAGCTTTTCATTTTTGGATTGCTTCTCCTGAGTTTCTAAATGTTACAGAATTTTCAAATCAAACACACACGCTTTTTGGATTTTCAAACATTTTATTTTATGCTTTTGCTATACTTCTTTTCCGTAGGTCAGTAAAATATAATCAATAATAAAGGAGAATGTTTATGACAAAAATCACTGTTCACATAGACGGAATGATGTGCGGAATGTGCGAGTCACATATCAATGATGCTATACGCAAAAACTTCTCTGTGAAGAAAGTCTCAAGCTCTCACTCTAAAAACCAGACTGTTATCTTGACGGAAACTGATATTGACGATAACAAGCTGAAAGCCGCAATCGATAGTACAGGCTATGTTTTTGTATCAGCCGCAAGAGAACCTTATGAAAAAAGAGGTCTGTTCAGATAAACAAACTATAGAAACCGCGAACATTAAGAACGAAATTTTTCCTGCTTCTGAGAGTTACTTATGTTATTATTTTGATATGTCTGTTTTCATACATTAAGGAGTTGATTGATTTATTTGTGAACACCATAGACAACAACAATTCGCGTATTCTGGAGCAAGGCGGAAACTGCTCTCCGTGGAGTGTGACAGGCGATGAGTGCAAAACTGCTGTAAGCAGCTTCAATGTGTTCCCGTGTGTGCAGCTAAACTTTTACAATATACATACGGAACACGAGAATCTTAATTCCACCGCAACGGGCAACTTTCTGGAGATTTCGCATTGTCGTGAGGGAAGAATGGAGCGCGAATACGGTAACGAGTTCTTCTATCTTTCCTCCGGCGATCTCTCAATAACGAAAAATAGCGGCTTAAAATGCACAGCGTACTTCCCTCTTCATCATTATCTTGGAGTGTCGATTCTTGTTGACTTAGATCGCACACCGAACTGTATGTCATGTATCCTTGAGGATGTGAACGTAACTATTTCAGAGCTATTGGACAAATATTGCGGAAATACCGGTTGCTATATTGCCCGTTCAAAGCCGTATATTGAACACATTTTTTCAGAGCTTTACGATGTGCCAAAAAGCATACAAAAGGGCTATTTCAAGGTGAAAATTTTAGAGCTTCTTTTGTATCTTTCCGGAATTGAGGCAGAAAACGGATATGTGCGGCACCGCGCCGGTTCTAAAGAACAGAAGGCACTTGCCAGACAGATCTGTCAACACCTGACAAGTCACATGGACGAACGTATAACCCTTTCGCAGCTTGCCGATCTGTTCCATGTTTCAGGCACAACAATAAAAACAGCGTTCAAAGAAGTATACGGCATTTCAGTCTACTCATACATCAGAACTCAAAAAATGGAATCTGCCGCTATTTTGCTTCGGGATACAGATAAAAGTGTACTTGACATAGCTTTAAGCTGCGGCTATAACAACGGCAGCAAATTCTCAAACGCATTCAAAACTGTTATGGGTGCAACACCGATTGAATATAGAAACGCCCGTGTTTGATTTGATAATTTTTGTTATTTCCATAAATTTTATGTACGCTATGTAATTTTGTCCGTTTGGATTGTTTCTTTATCCGTTTGGAGCGGAGAATACAAAAGACAAGTGATAAAATATTACTGTTGCCAACAGGCAACTTGTTTTCAGACAGTGATTAGTCAACGCTAACTATCGGGAATGAGGTGCAACATGAGCGTTGTCATAGTAGGCGGAAACGAATGTATGGTACGCCGATACACGGATATATGCGGCGAATACAGCTGCAAGGCAAAGGTATACCCAAGAATGAGCCGTGGGATGAAGGATTTAGGCAGCCCTGATCTTTTAATACTGTTTACGAACACTGTATCTCACAAGATGGTGCGTTACGCTCTTGACGGTGTCGGTGAGGATACAACTATAGCACGATGTCATACAAGCTCAGCCTCCGCGCTGAAAAACATTTTAGAAAAACACGCGGGAGGCAAAATATGTCGGAAGAAATGATAGTACGGCACTGTTCCCCGACTTTAGCCGGAATAAAAACGGGCAGTCTCTTCGCGTGTGAACATGAATCGAAGGATGAAGTCTCTACAAGTGTTCGTGAGTTGAATCACAGACTTGTGAAGAAGGGTCTTCGTGTGCTTTCGGTGAGAGTTGCGGAGAATCGCTCACTTGTCTATGTATATCGTCCGAACAAGCTCAAAGAGGATTTTTCAAGACTCCCTGTAAAGTCTATTTTAGAGGAATACGGATATACGACAGATAACTCCGATGGCTGTGTCGTGAGACTTATCCGCAGACTTCGTTCTGGCGGCAGCTTTCCGCATGAAATCGGTTTGTTCCTCGGCTATCCCGCTGATGATGTCAAAGGGTTTATCGACAATAAAGGCTCACACAGTAAATGTACTGGTTACTGGAAGGTGTACGGTGATAAGAAAACAGCGGAAACGCTGTTTGCAAAATACCGCAAGTGTACTGATATATACTGCACGTTGTGGAAAAAAGGCAGAAGTCTTGAACGTCTTACAGTATCTCAATGATAAAACCCGTGAACCTGAAGCTCGCGTTTGCGAAGATTAGTGGAATCTTAAAACAAAGATTACAAAGTGAAATGCTTAAAAACCTTAAATAATCTTGACTTATTTGTCGTTAAGTTTTAAGAGCCTGTTATTTATAAACCACAGTTCCGGCAAATCGTTCTGTCAGTTACACGGTATTTTATAAATCAAAATTCATGAAAGGAACAATGTAATATGGCAAAAGTTGCGGTAGTTTATTGGAGCGGAACAGGAAACACAGAGGCTATGGCAAACGCTGTAGTTGAAGGTGTGCAGGAGAAGGGTGCTGAATGTGAGCTTTTCACGGCATCAGGGTTTAACGAATCGATGATGGATTCATACGATGCTGTCGCTTTTGGTTGTCCGGCAATGGGTGCGGAAAATCTGGAGGAGAGCGAGTTTGAACCAATGTTCAACGACTGTGAACCTAAACTCAACGGCAAAAA
The DNA here is from genome assembly GCA_964553775.1 of uncultured Oscillospiraceae bacterium. Lineage (GTDB taxonomy): Bacteria > Bacillota > Clostridia > Oscillospirales > Oscillospiraceae > RUG626. The sequence goes on from CAZKLU010000049.1 coordinate 6,377, forward strand.
AATTGCCCTCTTTGGCTCTTATGGCTGGGGAGATGGAGAATGGATGCGTACATGGGAGGAAACCTGTGCGGGAGATGGCGCGGTACTCGCCTGCAACAGTGTTATTGCAAACGATACGCCGGATGATGATGCTCTTGCCGCCTGCAAGGCACTTGGAGCGGCATTGGTATAAAAATAACGCAGGTATTCAAGTCCGTTAGGGAGAAAATTCTCAAACGGGCTTGAATTTTTTCGTGAAATTATTAAAAACGCTACGGATTCCGAACATTTGCGATAGCTTTATTTGCGGTGACATAGGCACAATGTATGTAAATTCAGCAAACTATAGAATCGTGACATAATTCGATCCGAGCATGGAAACGCCCTTCGGAATTTATATAAGGCGGTAATTTGCAAATAATTAGCCTTGAAAACCCGCAAGCGGTAAAATCAATTTATTTAGAACATTCAGACAATTTGCTTGACCGATTATTTACTTATGGTTTTCTAATTTAAAACGCAACGCAAACCTTAATGCCGAGTTTTTTGCTTTGGTTTATTATCCCTCTGCAGCTTCTTAAACCTTTCAAGACTCTTTGCGCCACAGATTTCTCAAATTTTGATTAGAAGAATTGTGTGCATAAAACAGCAGACGAGACACACATAAATATCTATGTATTTCACTTCCTGACAGGCACATCAAAATGGAACTATACCATCAGACCATATGGCTCATCAGGTTTGTAACAAGTTTTCAAATAACTGTATAGAAATAATGTGTATGGCTAAATACTCAAAGGATAGAAAATTTACATTTTTGCTAATTGCCATATAGAGATTCGTTTGTTGCTGCTTCCAGGCTTTTGAATATATACTCATTTTATTTCCCGCTCTATAATGAAGCAGCCTTACTTAAGTGCTGTCATCATTCCACGCAGTTCTCTCATATTTACTGCCGAGAGCAGTCTCAGAAGAGCCGCGTATATAACCGTGAATACTACCGCTTCGCAAATCAGAAAGAATGTTCCCGTCGGCACTGATAGAACATTTATAAGCAGTCTCGTGAAATTATCCGCTCCCCCCGCCGCAATTATCGGAAGCAGAAAATCACTCGAATCAAGATGTATCTCTGTAACCTCTGTTAGCTTCTTCATACTTAATATAAAGTTGAATATCTCCGACGCAAACAGGACAAATATATACCCGTACACCGCGAATTTCGGTAAAAGCGTATATATAAGCACAGTTGAAAGAAGCGAATCGACTATATTAACTCTCATAGAGTATAGCTGCTGTCCCAACCCCCTTAGCAAACCGTCCGTTACTGAATCCATGTACATAATCGGCATAAGAAACGCAAGCGTTCGTATGAAAATACCAACTTCCTCGCTGCTATATAGCACATTTCCCAAATCGTCCGCGAAGCATACAAACACGCCCATCACTCCAGCCGAAAACAGATAACACAGCTTCAGCAAAATATTCGCTGAGCTTGCTATCCTGTCACCGCGCCCACGAACCTGCTCCTCTGTAAGCTCCGGAACAATAAGTTCAGACAAAGACGCGAACAGAACCTGCGGGAACGTCACAACAGGCAACGCCATTCCCTGAACTATTCCGTATTGTGACAGTGCCTCATTTGATGTGGAACCGGACTTGCGTAGTCCATCGGGTACAAGCACATTCTGAAGTGTGTTAAGTGCCGTTCTCGCGTAGGCTGAGACAGCAAGCGGGAGAGCAATTTTGAACATTCTTCCCGTTATATTTCTGCTATCAGCAGAGATGCCCTGTTTCTTCCGCCTGTCAAATATATATAGAAGCATAGCTACAATAAATGACAACACCTCACCTGACACGCCTCCGAGGGCAACAGCGCAGCAAACAATCTCAGCATCCGATGTGTCAACCGAAGATACCAGAAGAACCGAGACAGCCATCATTGTTGCCTGTTCCGTAATAGACGCAATCGCCGGTCTTCCAACACGGCACGATCCAGTGAAGTATCCTCCAATGACCGCTCCGCATGACAAAAACGGCATACTCACAGATAGAATTTTCAGGGGCAAAACTGTTCTTATATCGCTGATAACATATACGCCGACAGGTTCAGCAATAAAATATAGAAGTACTGCGGCTAAAAGACCAAATCCCGCAGCATATAGCAGGCACCGCTTCACAACTGACGAGACACACCCGTACTCACCCTTACCAAGCTCCTCCGAAACAAGCCGTGTAGTGGCGAAACGTATTCCTGAAATAGCGACTGTAGCAGCAAATGAATTTACAGACATAATAAGCCCAAACAATCCTATCCCCGCCGTACCCATAGCTCTTGACAGATACACCTGAAACACAAGTCCCAGCGAACGAAGAAGAAGCGATGTAATTGTCAAAAAAACAGTATTAATAAGAAGTCTCTTACCTTTCACAAACACACCCCCGCCGCACTGTTTTGTAAAGCATATGCAAATGAGAAACGGAAATATAACCCTGTGCTTTACGCTCAACCGCCTTCACTGTTAGTCTGGACAAACTGACTTTTATGCTGTATAATAAATAAGTTAAATTATATATCCGCAGTAAAATGTAAATTGTTCCTCTGATTACCGTAATCCGGATCCGAAATTACCATTCTTCATTGTTGCCAGGATAGCCGCAAAAGAAAGCATTTTTCAGACATAATTTACGCCTCTCTTCATTTCTCAAGGTAATTATGCAGACGTGTCCGGAGATTCGGTACCGCTTAGGAACCGCAGCAAAAACCTTCAAAGTCGATACCCTTTTTGGCTTTGAGTATATAAATCCCCGTTACGAAATAAATAAAATTGGAGGTTGAATTGTGAGCAGACTGCAAATAATCCGTCCGGATGGGATGCAGCAAACAATGGATCTTCTATATGAGGATCTGGCGCATCGCAATGCGGCGGCACCGGAAGGTAACTGTCCGGTGGAACAGACAGCAGCTCTTCTCGGCGTATGTATCTCGCAAAGCTGCGGGAAATGTGTGCCGTGCAGAGTCGGGCTTGACAAAATGAAGAAGCTGTTTGACAAGATTCTCGATGGCGAAGCAACAGTACACGATCTCGACATTTTGGAACGCACAGCAAAGGTCGTGATGGATTCCGCTGACTGCGCTATAGGTGCGGAAGCAGCAAGAAGCGTTCTCGCAAGTCTCAAAGGCACAAGAGCCGACTATCTCGCGCACATTGGAACAGGTCATTGCCTTGCTGAATTTCAGCCTGTGCCATGCAGAAGAGCCTGTCCCGCACACGTTGACATTCCAGGTTACATAGCACTTGTAAAAGAGGGCCGTTTCGCCGAAGCGGTGAGCCTTATAAGAAAAGACAACCCATTTCCAAACGTCTGCGCTCTCGTGTGTGAACACCCATGTGAACATAGGTGCAGGAGAAATCTCATTGACGATGCTATCAATATTCGCGGCATAAAGCGTGTCGCTGTCGATTCCGCAGGACACGTTCCGCCTCCGGCTTCATCCCCTGATACAGGCAAAAAAATCGCTGTAATCGGCGGCGGTCCGAGCGGACTTACAGCCGCGTTCTATCTGAGACTGATGGGTCACGCGGTTACAGTCTTTGAACAGCGCGAGCTTCTCGGCGGTATGTTGCGATATGGCATACCCCGCTACAGACTTCCCGACAAATATCTGAACGAGGATATAGACGTTATCCTCTCGACCGGTATTGAGGTGAATACCAATGTCCGCATTGGTGAGGACATCAAGCTTGAGACATTGAGAGCCGATTACGATGCTGTGTATATAGCGATTGGGGCGCATTCCTCCCACAGTCTCGGTATAGAGGGGCAGGACGCAAAGGGTGTACTATCTGCTGTGGAGCTTTTACGCGCCATGGGTGACGGTCACGCCCCGGACTTTAATAATAAAGATATAGTAGTAGTAGGCGGCGGCAACGTCGCTATGGACGTGACAAGAACAGCAAAACGTCTCGGAGCAAAAACTGTAAAGTGCGTGTATCGCCGCAGACAGGTCGATATGACAGCACAGGTTGAGGAAGTCGAGGGCGCAATCGCTGAGGGCTGCGATATTGTTACGCTGATGGCTCCTGTAAAGGTTGAGACAGATGAAAATAATAACGCTGTTGCGCTGATAGTTCGGCCTCAAATACCAGGTGCTTACGCTCATGGCAGACCGGCACCTGTGAACGCTAACAGAGCAGAGGAACGCATACCATGCGACTTGATAATCGGTGCTATAGGACAGGTTATTGATTCCGGTGAGCTTGCCGGAGAGGGCGTACCAACGAAACGCAACAAGATACTCTCCGATGATCTCTGCATGATTGACGGTATGGACGGAGTGTTCGCGGGCGGAGACTGCTCAAGCGGTCCGCTCACTGCTATAAGGGCTATAGAAGCCGGAAAGACAGCCGCCGGAAACATAGACGAGTATCTCGGTTTTCACAGCACGTTGCCAGAGCCTCCGGAAATTCCCAGACCAAGTCATCAGGCGAGAGGCGCGGTTGGAAGAATAAACATGATCGAACGCACACCGAGCGACAGAAGCGATGATTTTGACATGATGGAGATTGGCATGACCGAGGAGGAAGCACGTCAGGAGTGCAGCCGCTGTCTGCGCTGTGACCACTATGGCTACGGCTCCTTCAGAGGCGGCAGAGAGGAGCGTTGGACAAGATGGTAAATCTCACTATAGACGGCAAAAAAGTCTGTGTAAAAGAGGGAACAACAATACTTCAGGCCGCTAAAATTGCCGGATTAACAATACCCACGCTGTGTTTTCTCAAGGATGTGAATGAAATCGGTGCCTGCCGTGTCTGTGTCGTGGAGGTTGAGGGCAATGAAAATCTCTGCGCGTCGTGCAATACCTGTGCTGAAGAGGGCATGGTAGTATATACAAACTCTCCAAGAGTGCGCGAGACTCGCAAAATAAATGTTGAGCTTATACTCTCAAACCACAATACAAACTGTACAAGCTGCGTAAGAAACGGCAACTGCACACTTCAAAGTCTGTGCCGTGACTTAAACATAACAGATGTTCCGTTTGAAATATCTTATCAAAAAAAGAACTGGGACGATACTATTCCGCTTATCCGCGACAACGAGAAATGTGTCAAGTGTATGCGCTGTGTCAGCTTTTGCGAGAAGGTGCAGAGTCTCGGAGTGTGGGATGTTGTGGGAACAGGTTCCAGAACGATGGTGTCAATGCGCGGAACGAAAAACTTCAACGATACACACTGCTCACTATGCGGTCAATGTATAACTCACTGTCCCGTGGGTGCGCTTCACGAACGCGATGATACGCAAAAGGTTCTTGACGCGATAGCCGATCCCAACAAGATTACTCTTGTACAGGTAGCTCCCGCTGTCCGTTCCGCATGGGGAGTGGATGCCGGAATGAATCCTGAGTCCGCCACAGTAGGCAGGATGGTGACAGCACTCAAGAACATAGGTTTTGACTATGTGTTCGATACAGATTTCGGTGCCGACCTCACGATCATGGAGGAGGGAAGCGAGCTTTTGGCGAGACTTGGCAACAGGGATGAATACAAGTGGCCTATGTTCACAAGCTGCTGCCCGGGCTGGGTACGTTTTGTGAAGCATGAGTTTCCTGAGTTTTTGCCAAATCTCTCGTCAGCAAAGTCACCTCAGCAGATGTTCGGTGCGATTGCGAAAACATATTTCGCAAAAATGCTTGATGTAGAGCCTGATAAAATAGTTTCCGTATCTATAATGCCGTGTACATCGAAAAAGTACGAGGCTGATGTAAATGAGTTGTCAGGCAGCGGCTCAAAGGATGTCGATATAGTTCTCACAACACGGGAGCTTGGGCGAATGTTGAGGGCATCAGGACTGCACCTTGAGTCACTGAAAGAGAGTGATTTTGATGAACCGCTCGGTCTCGGTACGGGTGCCGGTGTTATATTCGGTACAACGGGCGGCGTTATGGAAGCGGCATTGAGAACAGGACATTATCTTGTAACGGGCGAGAACCCGCACCCGGACGCTTTCAGTGCCGTGAGGGGCATGGAGGGCTGGAAGGAGCGCACCGTGCAGGTAGGCAACGTAAGCCTTCAGGTTGCTGTAGCGAGCGGACTTGGAAACGCAAGAAAGCTGCTTGAAGCATTGAAAGCCGGAAAGGTCAATTACGACTTTGTGGAAATCATGGCTTGCCCCGGCGGCTGTGCCGGAGGCGGCGGTCAGCCTATATCAGACGGTCAGGAGCTTGCCGCCGAGCGCGGTCAGGTGCTGAGAAATCTCGATTCCGCGTCAGCGGTACGTTTCAGCCACGAGAATGTGTATATAATCAAGCTGTATGACGAGTATCTTGGTAAACCGATGTCACACAAAGCGCATGAGCTTCTACATACAGACCAGACAAAGTGGACAATATAAAAAGTGCGGGTGACGGTGAAAATCAATTCATTTGCGAAAATTCCCGCAAAAATGGATCGGTAAGATGTGAACATTCCGCGTGCGGCAACGCAGATGATAACTGATTAAGGATAATATAGTTTCTCAGAGATCATTCGCTTTTACAGTAATTTACTATTCTATATGAGCGTGACAGTAAAAAAGCTATGGCATATCTGCAACCTGAAGTGATTTGTGAGACTTTTGCATGAAAATACTATAACCGCCGTTTCCTGTGGGTTGAAGTGACCCCGAAAAGTTAGACAAAAGAATTGGAAATAAAACAGTTCAAACT
>CAZKLU010000050.1:0-12947 GCA_964553775.1 uncultured Oscillospiraceae bacterium
AGCGGAGCGTCTCAAGCGTGAAGCGGAAGAACGTGAAGCGGAAGAACGTGAAGCCGAAAAAGCCGCGCTGTCTGCGGGGAAAACGAGGAATGAAAGCACAGCTGGGGAAAATCAGCTTTTATCGTCTGATACAGGTGACAACGCGCTGTGCCGCGTGACCGATGGGGATGAGGACAACATATTGAAGGAGGAGGATAACACCATTGAGTAAAGTGCTTGTAATAGGCTGCGGCGGTGTCGCGTCCGTTGCGATAAAAAAGTGCTGTGATGTGTCGGAGGTTTTCTCCGAGCTTTGCATAGCGAGCCGCACCAAATCAAAATGTGACGCTTTAGCCGCGAAACTCCAGCCAAATACCGCGACAAAAATCACAACAGCCAAGGTGAATGCCGACAGCGTTCCGGAACTTACCGCGCTCATAAAAAGCTATAAGCCCGATCTCGTTATGAACATCGCGCTGCCGTATCAGGATCTCTCGATAATGGATGCCTGCCTTGAGTGCGGCGTGAACTACATGGACACCGCCAATTACGAGCCGGAGGATACCGAGGATCCTGAGTGGCGTAAAATATATGAAAAACGCTGCAAGGACAAGGGCTTTTCAGCGTACTTCGATTACTCATGGCAATGGGCGTACCGCGAGCGGTTTGAAAAAGCGGGACTTACCGCTCTTCTCGGCTCCGGCTTCGATCCGGGCGTGACGCAGAGCTACTGCGCCTACGCAAAAAAGCACAAATTCGACACGATAGACACTATAGATATACTCGACTGCAACGGCGGCGACCACGGCTATCCCTTCGCGACAAATTTCAATCCGGAGGTAAATCTCCGTGAAGTCTCCGCCCCTGGCTCCTATTGGGAGGACGGACACTGGGTTGAAATACCGCCTATGAGCATAAAGCGCGAGTACGTTTTTGACGGCGTTGGGAAGAAGGATATGTACCTGCTGCACCACGAGGAGATAGAATCTCTCGCCGTCAATATCCCCGAAGTGAAGAGAATACGCTTTTTCATGACTTTCGGTGAAAGCTACCTGACGCACATGAAATGCCTTGAGAATGTCGGTATGCTCTCGACCGTGCCGATAGATTACGAGGGGCAGAAGATAGTGCCGATACAGTTTTTGAAGGCACTTCTCCCCGACCCCGCGTCTCTCGGACCGAGGACAAAGGGCAAGACAAATATCGGCTGTATATTCACCGGCAAAAAGGACGGTGTTGACCGCTCATATTATATATACAACATCTGTGACCACGAGGAGAGCTACCGAGAGTGCGGCTCACAGGCTATAAGCTACACGACCGGCGTTCCGGCTATGTGCGGCGCGCTTATGCTGCTTACAGGCAAATGGAACAAAAAGGGAGTGTTCACAGTCGAGGAATTTGACCCCGACCCGTACCTTGACGCACTCACGAAATACGGGCTGCCGTTCCTTGAGTCGGACGCGCCGACACTTGTCGAATGATGACACCTGCCCCGTTTGAGGGGCTTGACGATAAAACAGTCAATACTCTGTATTCTCTTCCGACACCGTGCTATGTTATAGACGAAAGGCGCGTTATAGAAAACTGCACCATATTGAAAACGCTTCAGGACGAGACAGGCTGCCGTGTGCTTCTCGCTCAGAAAGCGTTCTCAAATTTCAACATCTACCCCGTTATGCGCCCGTTTCTTGCCGGAACGGAGGCAAGCGGACTGTTTGAGGCGCGTCTGGGATTTGAGGAATTTGGCGGCGAGGTACACGTTTACAAGGCGGCGTACTCCGACAGCGAGTTTAACGCGATTCTTGATTATGCTGACCATATCGTGTTCAACTCCCCGAACCAGCTTGAGAAATACGCTCCCATCGCTAAGAAACGCGGCAAAAGCGTCGGTCTTCGCGTAAATCCTGAGTTCTCGACACAGAAAGACGCTATATATAACCCATGCGCCGCCGGTAGCCGTCTCGGTACGACCATTGGAGCGTTTGACGAGGGGCTGATTCCGCTTCTTGACGGTCTGCACTTCCATACTCTCTGCGAACAGGATGCGGACGCTCTTGACGCGACAGTGGCAGCGTTTGAAAAAAGGTTCGGGGCGTATCTCAGGGATATGAAATGGCTCAATCTCGGCGGCGGTCAGCACATAACAAGGCGCGGGTATGATCTGGAGCTTCTCAAAAGCATAGTAACGCGATTACAGAGCGAGTACGGCGTGACTGTGTATCTTGAACCCGGCGAGGCTGCCGCGCTTGACGCGGGTTATCTTGTGTCGAGCGTGCTTGATATAACAGCAAACGGCGGGGTGACGAACGCTATACTCGATGTGTCAGCCGCGTGTCATATGCCGGACGTGCTTGAAATGCCGTATACGCCGCCTGTTTACGGAGCGAACGGAAATGAGAGCGCGGCATACAGGTACAGACTTGGCGGTCCGACGTGTCTTGCGGGTGACATTGTGGGTGACTACAGCTTCACAAAGCCCCTTGAAATCGGAGGGCGCGTAATATTCGGTGACATGGCTATATATACGACCTGTAAAAACAATACGTTCAACGGTATGCCGCTGCCGGATATATACGATCTCAGAGAGGACGGTACCGTGGAACGGCTGACGCGATTCGGCTATGATGATTTCAAAGGGAGACTTGGTAATGACGGCGGACGAGCTTCGCGGGAAGTATAACATAACGGAATACAGAAGCGCGAGACGGAAGAGTATAGAGCTGAGAGCGAAAGGCGTTTCCGGATTTGAGGTGAGAGTGCCGCTCTATATGCCGAGACGCGACATTGACAGCTTTATAGTCAGCCATGCCGACTGGTTAGACAGAACCGCAAAAAAACTGGCTCAAAACGCGGCGGCTGATTTGCCGAAGCTCACCTGCGATGAGCTGAACGCTCTCGCTGATGAGGCACTCGCTGATATACTTGAGCGCGTCAGTTACTATGCGCCGATAGTCGGTGTCACCTGCGGGAAAATCACAATACGATGTCAGCACACACGATGGGGCAGCTGCACCGCGAAGGGAAATCTCAACTTCAACTGCCTGCTGATGCTGATGCCGCCGGAAATACGCAATTACATTGTTGTCCATGAGCTGTGCCACAGGATAGAACTCAACCATTCCTATAGATTCTGGAATGAGGTTGAACGTGTTATGCCGGATTACAAAAAACGCAGAAACTGGCTGAAGGAAAACGGTTCCGCGCTCATATCAAGATTGCCATAAAAGTACAGGAGATCGGAAAAGGCGCGGTTATAAAAGCGGTGTACGGTACAGTGAAAATGAGGTGATAGGATTATGTTTACCGATGCGGATATTGAGCAGAAACCCGTTGAGGATATACGATCGATCGACAGGACATCCACAATTATAACGATTATTCTTTGCATAGCGGTTACGCTGTTTGCCTTTGTGACCGCGCTCATAATTATGCAGAACCTTTCACATGAAAGCACCGCTGACGGGAACGATGCTGACGATCCGCAATACACAGGCACTAACGCTTCTGTCGGAGCCGGATCGGCGGAAATATCCGCGGCGGGTGTTCCAAGGTGGGTAGTGCAGGATTTTATTGATGTGAACAAATATTCGCGTCCGGGCAAATCTCTCACGGAGGTGAACGGTGTTGTTGTACACTATGTCGGCAATCCGGGTACGACAGCGAAGCAGAACAGAGATTACTTCAATAATCTGGCAACAACGCATGAACGATACGCCAGCAGTCACTTCATAGTTGACACTGACGGAACCGTTATACAATGTATTCCTCTTGATGAAATAGCGTATTGCTCTAACAGCAGGAACAGCGATACCATTTCAATCGAGTGCTGTCATCTGGATGAGTCGGGCAAGTTCACAGAGACGGAGCTTGAATCACTCACGAATCTGCTGAAATGGCTGATAGATACATACGATTTAGACCGCGAGGACATCATAAGGCACTACGATGTTACCGGAAAGATATGCCCGAAGTATTACGTTGACAACCCCGAAGAGTGGGAGAGCTTCAGGGACAGTCTTTTTGAGCCGGTCGAAAACGGGATTGAAGCTGACAATAAAGCTTCACAAAACGGCGATACAGACGACATCTTTACGAAGCGTTGAACACGGCGGGGAAAATTTGCCGCAGCCTTTAAGTAAACAAAACAGTACCGTCCGGCACCCTCAATTTGTGTGCCGGACGGTAATTTACTATTCATCTTCGTTTTCAGCCGGAAATACAACTATAGCGTTGGGAAGATAGCGTCCTCCGGTCTGCGGGCTTGATGTCTTTGTGAGCAGCGTACCGTTATACCACATCAGTGAGGAGCTTCCGCCGTCAATGTTCATCGCCTGATAAGCGTTGTGGCGCAGCATCACATCACAGAGATCCGATACGGTGCAGCCAAGACTGTGACCTACCTGTCTGCCGTCAACTATCAGCAGCAGCATTTCACCTGTAAGTGTCTGACCGATAGCTGTGCGGGGCTGAATACCAAAGCCGTAGGAGCCGTCAACGTACTGCTGACCATCGACTATAAGCGCGGGACTGAACTGCACTGCCCAGCGATAGTTTTCAGTCTCATTGGAATTGTAGTTCTCTATGTAGAATTTATTGTCTGTCTTTATTCCAAAGAGCTTCAGCGAACTGTCGGGATAACCGTACTCAACTCCGTCAATAATAGTCGCGCCTACAACTCTTCCTCCGGTGCCGACACCACCCTCGTCAAAGAATCCGCTTGCGTTAATTGCGAGTATAGCCCCGTTTTTTGAACCCAAGGATGAGAGCTGCTCACCCTGAACTCCTAAATATGAGGACTTCACCAGCCCCACCTGAGATGGATCCTTGACGATCGCAAGTCTGCCGTTGTATCCGGAACCGGTAACTTCAACCACCATTAAATTGTTTACAGCGTCAAGCACACAGATGCGCTCACCCATTGTTGTCTCAAGTCCGAGACTCATATCTGTATCCTCAATAACGATCCCGAAATAACCGTCCTCAAGGTATTCAGGGTTGCGTTTGAGAAATGTCTCGAACCCGTCCTCGTCAAGCTCCCAATATTGCCTGTAAAACTTTGTCTTTATAAGCTCCATGGGTCTTCCCTCAAGAGCGGGAAAACCGGTGTTCACGGAGTTGCCGCCATCGTCAGGCGGTTCCGTGCCGCTGTCAGTATCGCCCTCACCCTGCTGCTCATCGGTTGAGATGTCCGGTTCTGTGTCATCAATATCCGGCCATGAGCTTTGCAGATCCTGCTGCTCTTCCTGCTGGATGGAGGCTTCGTTCATAACGTCATTCACAACATCCTCGGGAATAAACGCTGTGGCGAGCCACTTGTGAGTATACGTTGACATGGCTGTTTCGATATATATGGTGCGCCATTTTTTGATGAACGGCAGATTAGAGTAGACAAACATCAGGTACATCGTAATTAGCACGAGAAGCAGACTCACGACAACTACAATAATGATCCATGTGCGTTTCTTTACCGAATGTAATCGATTGAGAAGCTTTTCCATAATATAACCCCGCCGTTGTGATATATGATCATATAGTTTTCAGCGTGACAAAGCGGCACCGTGAATGCTTTTATCACGCAGTGTATATTATAACAGGTTGCGTGGAGTCTTGCAAGAGGGAATCGGAAGAAAAAAAGTAAATTCTTTGCGAGAAAGCCGAACGCTGTCAGGACCGGATTTGAGAAATCGATCCGGCTTATCCGAAAATTTCCGCAAAAGCAGCAAAGCCGAAAAGATTTTCGGCTTTGAGTATATAACCTTATTTCACATTTTGCAGCAGAAGCGGCTGTATCTGAATGCCCATCAGGGCGTTTTCCACTGTTTTCTCGACAAGCGAAAAATCCGCGACGAGAGAATTTGGCTTTTTCACCGGATCGTCCTGATAGAACGGCACGAAGTAGATGTTTTTCCTTGACAGAAGCTCCCCGATGTTTTTCGCGTTCGCCGACAGCGCGTCGTTTGTCGATACCGCTATAACAACGGGACCGCTGTTCCTCAAATGCGCCTTTGCCGCCATTGTGACGCTTGTATCGGTTATGCCGTTTGCTAGCTTCGCGATAGTGTTGCCGGTGCAGGGAATAATTATAAGCACATCAAGCAGCTTTTTCGGACCGACAGGCTCCGCGCCGTGTATGGTTGTAATTACATCCTTTCCTGTCATGGCACGGAGACTCGCGAGAAAATCATCGGATCTGCCAAAGCGTGTATCGGTGGCGGAGGCGTTTTCTGACATGATCGGAAGGACATCATACGCGCCGCAAAGTCTCTCTATCGTCTTTATGGCTTTCGAGTATGTACAGTAGGAGCCGCACATGGCAACTCCGGCGCGAATGCTGTTCACTCCGCACACTCCCATTCTAAAATAATATTGTATACCGTATCACGAATGGCGGCTCCCGCCGATTCCGGAGAGCTTTTGCCAGGTATACCCAGCGCGTGAATAAACCTCACTCCAAGCTCTGACACGGCTTCTGTATCGAACCCGCCGGGTACGGACGCTAAATCTACACAGAGACAGCCCGCGTCAAGCTGACCGAGCAGTGCCTTGTCGAATATTATCGCGGGTACGGTGTTCACAATGGCACGGAAGCTCCACAGTCTGCCGGAAAGCTCCCTCGTGTCTATTCCGTGAAGACCAAGCGAGTCAATAAGAGCGAAATCAGACAGCCGTCTTGCGGATACTGTAACGTCCGCGCCGAGAGCATGGAGCTTGAGTGCCAACAGTCTGCCTATTCTCCCGAAGCCGGTCACAAGGATCCTCGCTCCGCGAATAGTTATCGGAAGCTCCCGCATGAGGATCTCAACCGCGCCCTCGGCTGTGATTGCGGCGTTTTTTACCGTAAGCTCCTCGCGTTCAAAGTAGTCGGCTATACGCAGACATTTTTCCGAGGCGAGCTTTCTGAATGTCTCATCACATCTTCCCGCCAGCACCCGCGTATCAGGGGATATTAGTCCCAGTATATCGCGGATATTGATATTCTCCTGCTCCAAAGGCGCGTTGAGCGTCTCACCCCCGGCGGTGGCGGGCAGCGGCAATATGGCGTATCGCGCATCCTCAAGTGCCTGCGCCGCCTGACGCATAACAGGTACGCCGGAGTTGTCTCCCAGAGCGGCGGTTTTCACCCAATGCCCGTCAGCCCGCAGAAGCCTCGCAAGACAGATCTGCCGAGTGTCACCGCCAATAACAGCGTATTTCATGTATTCCTTCACCCCCTCTCAATATATTATAGTATTCGCGTAAGAGCCGGAGTGTGACTTTCCCGCGAAAGCAACGCTCAAGGTCTGAAATACTTTCGGTTTTGAGTATAAATAAACGGTTTTACAAAATGTTCATCCATATCAGTCCCGCTTTGATATATAATATGAATATGTAAACTCGAATTAAAAGTCGGTTTCGACCCGATTTGTGGCTGATACTTTACACGAAAGGGGAAGTTTAGATGGCAAAGATACTTGTTATAGAAGACGACACCAACATAGCGGAGCTTTTGCGTTTATACCTTGAGAAAGAGGAGTACACCGTTGTGATAGCCCACGATGGGGGCAAGGGCATTACAGAGTTTGAGCAGTCGAAGCCCGATCTTGTACTGCTCGATGTTATGATGCCCGTAATGGATGGCTGGAGCGTGTTGAAGGAGATCCGCGCTACATCCAAGGTGCCGGTTATCATGATTACCGCCAAGGGCGAGACGCTTGACACAGTTTCCGGTCTTGAGATGGGAGCGGACGACTACATTGTAAAACCGTTTGAGATAAAAGAGGTGCTGGCAAGAATACACGCGGTAATGCGCCGTTACAGCAGCCGCGAGGAAGTCAGCAGGAAGCTCGTATTTGACAAGCTCGTTATCGATATGGAGGCTTTTGAACTGAGAGTTGACGGCAAAAAGGTTGATCTGCCGCCGAAGGAGATGGATCTTCTTTTCCATCTTGCCTCATCGCCGAACAGAGTTTATACACGCAACCAGCTTCTTGACGAGGTGTGGGGCTTTGATTATTTCGGAGACTCGCGTACAGTGGATGTGCATATCAAACGTCTGCGTGAGAAGCTTGAAAATGTCAGCGACAAGTGGTGCCTTAAAACAGTGTGGGGCGTCGGATACAAGTTTGAGCTTAAAGACGCGCCTGAACCGCAATGACCGCTCACAAGCGTACAGCGCATTCCAAGAGCATATATATAAAGAATGCCGCTAACGTAATACTGCTGCTTTTTTTGAGCTTCGCCGCTTTAGCACTTGTAACATCGATTATAAGCTATCATCTTCTTCTGAAAGACAGAACATCGGAGATGAGTTCAAACGCCGAATACGCAAGCCGCATGGTTTCAGCCTGCATTGAGGAGTGGGGCGGAGACGCGGAGCTTGAGGTTCACACTATGGTAAACTGGATTTCAAAGGTTACAGGCTCCGATATACTTATCACGAACCAGAGAGGAGTCGTAATCGTATGCTCCGATTCGCCATACGGCTGCGAACACATCGATAAAACAATACCGGCGGAGGTTCTGAGCAGCATAAACCGCGACGGTGAATACTCCGATGTCGGCACTCTCGGCGGAATCTTTGACAATGGGCGGTACATAGTCGGTGTTCCGCTCTCAAACAGCCGCTATGAGACTTACGGACAGGGGTATATTTTGCTCTCCAATACATGGAGAGGTATGCTCAATATCTGGAATAAATTTTTTATTGTGTGTATCTCATCTTCGGTTGTTATCGCTCTCGCGGCACTTATGATGGCACTAATTACTACGAAACGCAACACAAAGCCGATACATGAGATGGCGGAGGCGGCTGAACGGTTCGGAAAGGGTGACTTCTCCTCAAGAGTCAACACCGGAGGACGCGATGACGAGATCGGGGAGCTTGCGGAGGCGTTCAACTCAATGGCTGATTCGCTTGAGCGTTCCGAAAAGTCGCGCCGTGAGTTTATAGCGAATGTCTCACACGAGTTTAAGACGCCTATGACAACAATAACCGGTTTCGCGGACGGCATACTTGACGGTACGATACCGCCGGAGAAAGAGCGGGAATATCTGGCACTCATTTCCTCGGAGTCGAAAAGACTTTCACGGCTTGTCAGGGGTATGCTTGATATGTCGCAGCTCCAGAGCGGAAGCGGAGATAAGAAAAGGTTCAAGAGCTTTAATCTGAATGAAGTTGTCTGTCAGGCACTGCTGAGCCTTGAAAAGAAAATAACAGACAGGGGTCTTGATGTTGACGCGAGACTGCCGGAAGAGCCTGTTATGACAATAGGCGACCGCGACGCGATAATGCAGGTGGTGTACAATCTTATTGACAACGCCGCGAAGTTCGCGAAGCCCAACACAGCGATCGGCATTTCGCTTTGGAAAGCCGATGGCAAAGCGCGTGTCTCTATTGAGAATCAAGGCGAGACTATATCGAAGGAGGAGCTGCCGCTTATTTTCGACAGGTTCCACAAGTCCGACCGCTCACGCAGCATTGACCGCAACGGTGTGGGGCTGGGGCTGTATATCGTCAAAACTATACTCGACAATCACGAGGAGGACATTTTCGTCACCAGCCATGACGGAGTTACAACATTCACTTTTACTCTGACCCTTTCGGGCAAATTTACAGAAAATTCACGCAATTCATAAAAAATATAAAGATTATTAACACAAAAAAGGCTCAAATAGTCTAAAATATAACACGAAGCGATTCCTCCATGTGTAGTTGGGCAGGCAAGCCCAATAAGCTTCAAGGCGGATTCCTCCCTAAATCCGCCGTCAGCGCAAGCTGATATAATAATTCCCCCTCATTTTTCTTGAAATCCCCGTCTGAATGGCGGGGATTTCTCTTATAAAAAGCTGTGAAATTCTTGTGCGCTTTTAAGAGTTCACAATGAAGCGTTTTCAGGAGACTTTACTGTCTCTCGATACAATTCGGAATTTTGGAACGCGGGCAGCCCCGCGAATATTTCCGTGACAGGAAGGAGATGATTCTGTGAGAATTATGGCAATAGACTATGGAGATGTGCGTACAGGAATCGCTGTCTCAGATCCGACAGGATTCATCACGGGCGATGCTTTTGTAATACAGGAGAGATCGCAGGAGTGCCTTGCGGATAAGATAGCGTCTGAATGTGAAAGCCGTGGAGTTACGCGGATAGTGGTCGGCAATCCGCTGAGAACAGATGCCAAATACAGCGAACGCTCCGAAAAGGCTATGACGCTGGCGGAAATGCTGCGCGGCAGAACAGGAATTGAGACTGTGATGTGGGATGAGCGCAACACAACCGTTGATGCCCATAGAATACTTACTGAAAACGGTGTGTTCAAGAAAAAACGCAAGAACCGCATAGATGCCGTAGCTGCCGCGCTGATCCTTGAATCGTATCTGGGTACGCTCAAACGCACCTGACGGCACATCCTGAAAGCTGCGGAAAATAATTTACACATACCGCTCGACAAAGCTGAACACACTCCCTTGACACAACGCATTGAAAGTTGTATAATACTTATCCATGTTCAAAATAAAATAATAAAGAAAGGAAGGCATTTCAAGACCAGATGTTTAAGAAGCTACTAAACTGTACCAGAGGTTACGTCCGTGAGACAATACTCACTCCTGCTTTTGTCGCGGGCGAGGTCATCTTTGATTCGCTTATACCGCTCGTCATGAAAAATCTCATAGACTATGGCATAAACGAGGGGAACCTCGGCTACACTGTCAAAGCCGGTATTATTATGGTGATTTTTGCCGCGCTTGGAATGGCTTGCGGAGGACTTTCCGGTATGTATAACGCGATCTCAGCCGCGGGATTCGGAAAGAACCTGCGCCACGATGTGTTTTACAAGATTCAGGACTTCTCGTTTGCCAATATCGACAAGTTCAGTACCGGCGGTCTTGTAACAAGACTTACCACGGATATTACTAATATCCAGATGGCGTTTATGATGCTGACACGAGTTGCCGTCCGCGCACCGCTCAATATGCTCATCGCGCTTGTCATGACGTTCCAGATAAGTGTTCCGCTGTCTTGGATATTCGTCGCGGCAATACCGATACTTGGCGGTATACTTATATTTATTGCAAGCAAGGCGCACGTTGTTTTTGAGAAGATGTTCGATACCTACGATTTGCTCAACAACATAATTCAGGAAAACCTTCACGGTATCCGCGTTGTGAAATCGTTCGTCCGTGAGGATCACGAGCGTGAGAAGTTCGACAAAAAATCTACAGAGATACATGACCTGTCGTGCCGCGCCGAGAGAATAATCTCATTCAACCAGCCGTCAATGCAAGTCGTTGTGTACACCTGTATGATACTGCTGTCATGGTTCGGCGCGAGTATCATCGTGAAATCGGGCGAGACAGAGCTTACAACTGGCGGACTTACAAGTATGTTTACATACGCTATGCAGGTTCTTATGTCGCTTATGATGCTCTCAATGACGTATGTCATGATTACGATGGCTATGGCGGACGCGAAGCGTATAGGCGAGGTTCTTGTTGAGGAGCCGACTATCGAGGATCCGGAGAACGCTGTAACCGATGTGAAGAACGGCAGTATAAAGTTCGACCATGTTGATTTCAGCTACAAGGGCGATAAGGATAAGCTCTGTATGTACGATGTGAACCTTGATATAAAATCCGGTGAGGTTGTCGGCATAATCGGCGGAACAGGAACGTCAAAATCGACGCTCGTCCAGCTTATACCGAGACTTTATGACACAACATCCGGCACGGTGTACGTCGGCGGCATCGATGTGAAGAAGTACGCGCTGAAGCCGCTGAGAGATTCGGTGGCTATGGTTCTTCAGAAAAACGAGCTGTTCTCCGGCACGGTCAAGGATAATCTCCGCTGGGGCAACGAGAACGCGACAGACGAGGAGCTTGTTGAGGCGTGCAAACTGGCGCAGGCGGACGGGTTCATAAACGAAATGCCTGACGGCTACGATACGCATATTGAGCAGGGAGGCCGCAACGTCTCCGGCGGTCAGAAGCAGAGACTGTGTATTGCCCGCGCCCTTCTGAAAAAGCCG
This sequence comes from uncultured Oscillospiraceae bacterium, assembly GCA_964553775.1. Lineage (GTDB taxonomy): Bacteria > Bacillota > Clostridia > Oscillospirales > Oscillospiraceae > RUG626. The sequence continues at coordinate 11,986 of CAZKLU010000050.1, forward strand.
AAAATACTTATTCTTGACGATTCAACGAGCGCGGTCGATACGAAAACAGACGCTATGATTCGCGCCGGATTCAGGAGCTTCATACCTGAGACAACAAAGATAATCATAGCTCAGCGCGTAGCGTCTGTGGAGGACGCGGACAAGATAATCGTCATGGACGGCGGCAGAATAATGGATGTCGGCACACATGAGGAGCTTCTTGCGAGAAGCAATATATACAGAGAGGTCTATCAATCACAGAAGAAAGGGGGAGACAGCGATGGCGAATAAAAGACGCGGTGCCAAGGATTCAAAAGGCACGTTCACGAGACTTTTCAAAATGCTGTGGACACGTCACAAGCTGCAGCTCACTATCGTTCTTATCTGTATCATAATCTCGGCTATAGCGAGCGCGTCAAGCTCCATATTTCTGAAAACGCTCATTGACGATTATGTGGAGCCGCTTATCGGTGTTACAAACCCCGACTTTTCAGGACTTGTACGCGCACTTATGATGATGGCGTGTATATATGTGGCGGGTGTTATATCTACATTCGCGTACAACAGGATCATGATAACCGTTTCACAGGGGTTCATGAAGGAGATACGCGATGATATGTTCTCCCATATGCAGGACTTGCCGATAAAATATTTCGATACGCACACGCACGGCGATACAATGAGCAAGTACACAAACGATACCGATACTCTCCGCCAGCTCATAGCGCAGAGTATACCGCAGCTTGTGAGTACAGCGGCTACGGTTCTGGTCGTGTTTATAAGTATGTGCGTGATGTCGATACAGCTCACGTTGATAGTTGTCGTCTTTCTGGCGATAAAGCTGATGTTCGCGTCGCGTGTCACTTCCAAGAGCGGAAAATACTTCGTGGAGCAGCAGCGTTCGCTCGGCAGAGTAAACGGTTTCGCGGAGGAGATGATCAACGGTCAGAAGGTCGTTAAGGTATTCAACCATGAGCCGTTCG
>CAZKLU010000051.1:0-10491 GCA_964553775.1 uncultured Oscillospiraceae bacterium
TTTTTGTCAAGTCTTTTTTCAAAATTTCTTTGAAAAAATTTCGGCTCTCTTTTGAAAGCCTTTTTCCTTGACACTGTGTTTGCTTGGGGTGAGTAATTGGGGGGTGTGCGGTGCAACTTGGTGCGGTACTACAAGTTTTTGCTTGTTGCAATTACTTGGTGTGTTCCGGCTGCGCTGCTATGGTGCAGCTTGTTGGTGCGTTGCAACTACTTGGTACGCTGCAAGTGTTTTGCTCATCGCAATTACTTGGTGCGTTCCAACTGCGCTGCTTGTTGCAACCGATTGGTGCGCTCAATTACTCTTTCGCTTCAGCTCTTGACCGGTGTTTTCACGACTCTCTTTCGTGTTTCGCTCGCTCATCGCTGACAGCTTTGATATATTACCACGTTCTCCGCGTTTTGTCAAGTGGTTTTTGCACTTTTTTTCAAAAAAATTTATTTTTTCCTAATATTTGGTAATTATTTGACATATTTTGCATAATAGTAGAGAGTTTATTGCCGCGGATTTAATCGGAAAATTGCGCTCCGCGAAAATTTCCCCTTGACAAATCGCTCAAGCTGTGGTAATATAATTAAGCGGTAGGGCGTACACGGAGAGATACCGAAGCGGTCATAACGGAGCGGTCTTGAAAACCGTCGGCGGGGTAACTCGTCCGTGGGTTCGAATCCCACTCTCTCCGCCATCCTTTCCAATGTTTATCTATCAGATATTGTATAATTATTACTGCGGCATATGCGGAAGTACCCAAGTGGCCGAAGGGGCTCCCCTGCTAAGGGAGTAGGCGTCTAAACCGCGCGCGAGGGTTCAAATCCCTCCTTCCGCGCCAAAAAGTTTCCCTCATCTCAGGATGAGGGATTTTTTATCTTCAAATGCGTCTCTATACCGACCGGATAACCAGTCGAAAATCGTTTCTGTTATATAATAAGGATTTTTACGCAGTGACAACTAATCAGCCCTTTTCGAAATGCACTCTTATATCTCCGGAAATCGTCTTCCCGCGAACACTCTTATTCCCAACGGGGTTCCCATTCGGGGAGGACAGATGCCCTGTCGCTGAACGCAGAGTTATCGCGTAGTCGTCAGGGTTCGCGTCAATCTCAGCTTTTATTTCCCCGCTGACACTGTCGAAAATTATATTGCGCGTCGCGGAGTAGAGCGCGATTCTCATGTTGCCGCTTATTGATTTAGCGTCAGCTCTCTCAGTTGCCGAACCTTCTATATTGCTGTCACCGCTCACCGTTGAAAACTGCAATCTCCCGCACGAGAACCGCTCCGCTTCAATATCTCCGCTGGCTGTGTTCAGCGCAAGCCCGCCGCCTCTGAACTCTTTCACGTTAATGTCGCCGCTCGCTGTTCCGCACGAGAGCTTACCGCACATAACATCAATCGCTTCAATATCGCCGCTGGCTGTGTTTACAGTCACGCCGCTCGATTCACGCATATCGTTTACAGTAACATCTCCGCTCCCCGATTTTACATGGAGACTTTTCAGATTTGGCAGTGACACGCTTATATCTCCGGAGCCGGTATTTACCGACATCGTGAGCCTTTGCAGCATATTCCTCGGCAGCTCAATCGTAAGCTCCCCCTGAGAGTGGCTGAACGGCATTGTCACCGACACGCCAAACACATTGACCTCGTTTCTCGCTAATCTCTTCACCGTCATGATCTGCCCTGTCTCGACCTCGTACCACTCGCCGTTAAGCCCCGTGCAGATCAGATATATCATATCGTCACGCGACAGCTTCACAGTTATATCGGTTCCTGAATCGTACACCCTGAGCTCCTCGACATTCACCCGCGGATATGTGTAGATACCGTCTCTGTCCACCCTCACGGAACCGTATTCCCCGTATGCTTCGGAGGCGTTTTCATCGCAGCCCTTATACGACGCGCCGCCGTCATACTCGGAACCTCCCTGTTTTTCGCTGTCAGCAGTCTCGAAAGCCTCGCGGACTATATCATCGATATTGCCCAGAGATTCAACCGCATCCTCCTCGCTCATGCCGTCCTCAACGCGGTCATCTATAGCCTCCGAATAAAATGTCACAGTTTTCTGAGCGTCCTCCGCCGACATAAGCCGCAGCCTTTTACAAAGCTCTTCGATAAATTCCCTTTTGCCCATTCTTATTCTCCTTCAATATAACTGTATATTTTGACAATATCCTTCCAGTCCTCTAAAAAATCCGCTATCCTCTGCCTGCCGTTATCCGTTATGCTGTAGTATTTCCGCGTCCTGCCGTTATGCTCAACGCTGAAAGCCGTAAGACATTGAGACGCTTCAAGCCGTCTCAATATAGGGTACAGCGTCGATTCGGAAATTTTAACGTATTCCGAAAGATCCTTGATTATCCTGTACCCGTATGAATCACCATAGGTCAGCGATTTCAATACGCACACCTCTAATATGCCACGTCGCAGCTGCGTATCCACAATCGCGAACACCTCCTTTCACATAATATTATGCCATACATAGTATCATTTGTCAAGAGGGAATATAAATTTATTTCAAAAGGGTGTTTCAAAGCCTCGGCTTGTGAAGCGATTCTCAAAAGGCTTCAAGGCGGCTCTCCATTTCCGGAGCAAAAATTTTTTCTAAAAACTGTTGAAATTTTCATTGGGATTTGGTATAATAGTTATGCAAAATAATTAACGAATGGAGGTACTGACATGAAAAAAACTGTAATAGCGGTCAGCCGTTCGTATGCAAGCGGCGGCGGCGAGGTCGCGAAGAAACTGGCAAATGATTTGGGAGTAGCACTTTTCGACAAGAAGATACTGGAGCTTGCGGCGGCAAAGAGCGGTCTATCAGCGGATTACATAGACGGGATCGAAAAGCACTCAACATCAAGCTTTCTTTTCAGTCTCGCGGCGGCGGCGTATCCGGCGAGTATGTTCACGCAATACGATGTACCTGTGACATACGCGGCGTTCTCCGCTCAGTCGGACGCGATACGCGAGATAGCGAGAAAGGACAGCTGCGTGATTCTGGGACGCTGTGCCGAGTATGTGCTGAAAGACGATCCAAACTGCATAAAAATATTCATTTACGCCAACCGCGAGGACAGAATAAAGCGCGTTATGGAAGATTTAATGTGCGACAGCAAGGCAGCCGACGATAAAATCACAAAGCATGATAAATCCCGTTCCAACTACTACCGCGACTACACCGGCGAGAAATGGGGCAATATGTACTCTCACGACCTGTGCATAAACACATCTCTTTTCGGAATTGACGGCTCGATCGAGGTTATAAAGAGCGCGCTAAAAGCACTGGGCAGGATATAATATCACTGCCGTATCGATCGCTGTTATTCAGCGTGAAACAGTGGAAAGCTCAAATTGCCCCTCAGAGCGGCAATAACAAGCCGGTTCCGTCACGAGCCGCAAATAACCATTTCCCCGCACTTTATACCGTCAACGGCCGCAGAGACTATTCCGCCGGCGTAGCCCGCGCCCTCTCCGCACGGGTAAAGACCCCGTAAGTTCACAGACTGCAATGTCTCGTCCCTTGTTATACGAACAGGGGACGAGCTTCTTGTCTCCGGCGCGGTCATTACGGCATTGGGCGACGCGAAGCCATGGAGCTTTCTGTCAAAAGCAGGCAGCGCACAGGCTATGGTATCGGCTATATTTTTGGGCAGCAGCTCCCGCAGGTCACATTCCCTGACAGAGGGTTTATATGTCGGCTCCACCGCGTTTGACGCGGAACCGGTGCCGAGAAACTCCCCCACCGTCTCAACCGGAGCCGCGAAATTCCCACCTCCGAGAGTGAACGCAAGATTCTCTATACTCTCCTGCCACCTCATGCCGCCAAGCACACCGCGCTCCGGCACATCATCGGGAGTCACGCCCACAAGAAGCGCGCTGTTTGAATTTACGCCATCCCTCGCGGAAAAGCTCATACCGTTTGTAACGACACCGCCGCGTTCACTCGCTCCGGCTATTACATAGCCGCCGGGACACATACAGAATGTGTACGCCGAGCCGCTCTCAGTTCGGCATGACAGCTTGTAATCGGCGGCTCCGAGAGAACTCAGCCCCGCGAAGCTCCCGAACTGCGCCGTGTCAATATCGCTCCTGCGATGCTCAATTCTCACACCCATTGAAAACGCCTTTGGCTCCATGAATACACCTGCCGCGTGCAGTGTACGCACCGTATCCCTCGCGCTGTGTCCCGTTGCCAATATAAGATTTTCGCATGGAAGAGTGAACCTTGTTCCGCGATTCTCGGCTTCAATTCCGGTGACTTTTGTCCCGTCAGTGATTACTCCTGTAAGCCTTGTATCAAAACGAATTTCCGCGCCCATCGAGAGAATCTTCAGCCGGAGATTTTTTATCACTCCCCTCAAAGCGTCAGTTCCTATGTGTGGTTTCGCGTCATAGAGTATTCTTGGGTTCGCTCCGGCATCCGCGAACTGCTTCAGTACCCACGCTATGCGTATATCGTGTGTACCGGTGTTCAGCTTGCCATCGGAAAACGCTCCCGCGCCGCCCTCGCCAAACTGCACGTTGCACTCCGTATCAAGCTCACCGCCGCTCCGGAACCTCTCAACCTTCACGGTACGCTCCTCAACCATTGAGCCTCTCTCCAGCACCAGAGGGCGCAGTCCCGCTCCCGCAAGTACCAGAGCGGCAAATATCCCCGCCGGTCCGAAACCGGCAACAACCGGACGCACTCCATGTTTTACAGTACCTTTCGGTGGCGTGTACTCACGGTGTTCAGTCCGCTCTATCCCCGCTCCGTGTATTCTTCGCGCAATACTGTCCGGAAGATCTATATCTACGGTGTATATAACGCGCACATCGCTCTTTTTTCTCGCGTCTATTGAACGGCGGTGTATAGTAAACAAATCAGGCATAAAGCCAAGACGCTTTGCGAGACGGTTCTCCAAAAGCTCCCGACAGTCCTCTCGTGCCGGAAGTGATATGCTGTCAATCCTGAGTATCATAGTTTTTTACCCGCTGTGAATCCGCTCGACCACGCCCATTGCAGATTGTACCCGCCGCAGTCTCCGTCTATATCCAGAACCTCACCGCAGGCGAAAAGCCCCGGTACTATCAGACTCTCAAGTGTAGACGGGTTAAACTCCGATGTCCGTACACCGCCCGCCGTGACCTGCGCGTTCTCCAAGCCCAAATCACCCGTCACGCTGAGTACGCAATTCTTGATGTTCCCCACGAGACGGCGAAGCTGCTCCCTGTCAATTTCCGCCGCCGGTGTTGTGAACGGAATACGGGTTTTTGTGCATAAAACCCTCCCAAGCTTGTTGTGGAGAATACCGGTCAGGAGATTCTCGGCTGTAAGTGTGCGATTGTCACATCTTTTCGTCAAAAAGCTGTGAAGCTCCTTGAATGACATGAGCGGCATGAAGTCTATGTGAGCCTTGTCACCGCCTCCGGCAGTGACCGCACGGGAAACATCGAATATCACGGGACCGCTCAGCCCGTACTCCGTGAACTGCAGCTCCCCGCGTGAACGCGCTATTGTTTTCCCGCCGCGCAATATGCTGACATCCGCGTCCGTCCTTATGCCCTTCAGTTGTTTTGTGAACGCCTTGTCAGATTTTACAGGGACAAGCGACGGGTGAAGCTCCGTCACCGTGTGTCCGACCGATTTGAGAAGCTCATAGCCCGCGTGACAGCCGCCGCACCTTGCGTTCGCCGCTCCTCCCGCGGCTACAATTACCTTGTCGCACTGGAGTTTCTCTCCCGTATTTGCTGTGACTGTAAACCCCGGAGCTATACTCTCTATCTCAACGCCCGTTTTCACAATAACGCCGCGTTCGTTAAGCGACAGGCGCAGGACATCAAGAACGCTCTCGGCACGGTTTGTAAAAGGGTATACTCTCCCGTCCGGCTCCGTTACGGTTATAAGCCCTATTGATCTGAAAAAATCAAGCGTTGCGGGTACCGGAAATGCCTCAAGTGCCGGAACCGCGAAGCTCGGAGCTTCCCCGTGATAGCGGCTGCTGCCGGTGCCGGTATTTGTAAGATTGCACCTGCCGTTTCCCGTGGCAAGCAGCTTTTTGCCGACACGCGGCTGCCTTTCAAAAAGAACGGCACGTCCGTATTCCGAGGCGGTAATAGCCGCCACCATACCGGACGCGCCGCCGCCTATTATAGCGGTTGTCATTCACTTTTACTCCTTTTCTGTTCAATATAATGGTTAATATATCCGCCCATCAGAAAGAAGAACATACAATAATAGACCCAGAGCATCGCAACAACGACCGTACCCAAAAGACCATAGACACCGTATCTGTTTGACAGCGACACATACGCGGAATAGACGCTCGAAAAAAGCAGCCACGCAACAGTTGTGAATATCGCGCCGTATATCTGATTTGCGAACGCCCTCTTGCCTATTGCCAAATACTTGTAAGCTATCGTAAAGAGCAGAGACAGAAACAGAATCATGACGAGGTACCGCCCGTAGCGAACAAGAATGAGCAGAAAATCAGTCCAGAATGTTTCAGGGATTTGACTCTCTATCATGTTCAATATATCACTGCCGTACACAATCACGCAGAGCGTCACAAGAAGCATTGCCAAAAAGACTATCATTATAAAGCTTGCAAGAAGTCTTGTTATGACATAGTTCATTCTCCTGCGTCTGCCGTATGCGGCATCAAGCCCCCGCATTATCGACATCATAGCGAGTGACGATGACCAGACCGTGACAACAGCCGCTATTGACAGAACCGCCGCGTTTGAAGCATAAACGTCCGCCACAATATCGGCAACAAGAGTATATATCGAGTACGGAAGCGTATTCGCGCACAGGTCAAGAAGCATTGTCTCGGTGAGCGGAGTAAACGGCAGGAGTGTACACAGCAGAGTTATAATCGGGAAGAGTGACAGGAAAATATAGAATGTGGACGCGGCGGCAAACGTCCACAGGTGTCGGGAGCTTATTCCCCCGAAAAAGCGAACGCCCTCTTCCCAAAACTCTGTAACACGTTGTTTCAGCCGCTTTTTCTGTACGTTATCCTCCACAGAATTCAAGAATCGCCCTTGTAAACATCTGCCCAGACAACAGAAGCTCCTCAAGCGGCATACGCTCATCAGGCTCGTGCATATGGTAGCTGCCTCCTGGGAACTCGCAGCCGAACGCGACGGCACCTTTGATTCCATGTACATACGTTCCTCCGCCTATGGCGAGGGCTTTCCCCTGCTGACCGGTAAAGTCATTGTATATTTTCAAAAGCGTCTTTACAAATTTTGAATCCGACGGCGTATTATGAGGGGGTGTCAGACCTGTTATTTTGAGCGTCAAGCCCTTTCCGAGGGCGCACCTGAGCTTCGCCGCCACAACGTGACCGTCGGCACAGATCGGAATGCGGCAGTCAACCTTTACGGAAAGCCCCGACTCCGCGCTGTAATCCAGTACGCCGAGGTTCATCGTCAGCGCGCCGGATTCCTCATCCTCACGGAACGCCCCGCAGGCACGACCCGATGTATCTCCGAACGGTATAGCGTTCGCGAGCTTCTTAATGGTATCGTGTACTCTCTCGCCCTCGATCGGCAGTCTGGACAGCCCCTCCAGCATAGCGCAGACGGCGTTGACACCCTCTTCGGGTATTGAGGCATGGCTTGCCGTTCCCGTGCAGGTAATTTTTATATTGCCATCTCCAACGGTTTCAAAATCGAATTTCGCGGCAATATTCGAGAACGCGGCTTTTACCGCTTCCATATCGAGTCGCGCAACCACAGCCTTGCATTCGGCTGGCACGGCATTCGGAACAGTTCCGCCGGATATACTGAGAACGCTCCCCTCTCTGTCATATGGGGCAGAGATAAGCATATTGAGATGACCCTTTTCGAGGTTCACAACGGGGAATGAAGCGTCCGGCGTAAACAGCATTGGGGGCAGCTCGTGGTTTTTTCTGTACCACGCTATATCCTCGCTGCCTGTCTCCTCCGCGCTGCCGAGAATTAGCTGAACCTTTCTTTTGAGCGGTATATTAAGCGCGTGGATCGCCCTCAGAGCGTATAAAGCCGCGACAGCGGGACCTTTATCGTCGGCTACTCCGCGCCCATAGAGTATGCCGTTCTCCAGTGTCATTGTAAACGGCTCCGTTTTTGTCCACTTCCCCGCCGGAGGAACAACGTCAAGGTGTGCAAGTATTCCAAGCTGCGGCTTGCCATCGCCCAGCTCTATAAGTGTCACTCTGTCATCTATCACATTGGCATCAAGCCCAAACGATTCAGCCATTCCGACAGCAACGTCAAGTGCCTCCCGCGCCGCTCTGCCGTAAGGCGCGTCGCAACGGGCATCCTCACGCACACTTGGTATTGAGACAAGCGCGGCTATGTCAGCGGCAAGTTCATTTTGATGAGTTGTGAAAAATTCTCTGATTCTGTCATCCATTATGTTACTCTCCTGTATTTATACCGCGTGTACGCGGACTTCCCGGAATACCGGAACCCCGCAGTGAGCGGTGAATTTATACTCATAGCCGAAAAGATTTTCGGTCATGAGACTTTTGCGGAAATTTATATTGGAGCCGGCAATACGCAAAAATTCTGTAATGTTCTTTTCGATTATAAAACCGTCAAAGCGGAAAAATGCCCGTAACAGCCATATTGAGCAGCAATAATTCAAAAACATTCCTCAAGCCGCACGAATTATGCTCAGAATTATACGGATCCCCGCTTTAATCATATATACGCCGCCTTTGGCGTTTTTTCATTGGCGGCAAACGGCGCGGCAGCTTCCCGTGCGGATAAATCGAAAGGATTTGCTCTGACCTGTCTAAAATTTTGAATATATTATTCCTGACGGCTTTTTGCGTATTGGATAAAAGCCGTAATCATGAGCGGCGGCAATATACAAAATCTTCTGTCAGAGTCAAAAGCTCTCTTATATTGTGAGTGTTTCAGATTATGTCAAACTCCGAATATTTTTTGATTTTATCGCAAAATTCTCAAAGACCTTCAGTTGCGAATATCTTTGCCGGATTTTATTTATGGTGGTTCTTTGAATGCTAAGAGATTATATTTCAGCGGCACCCGCGCACGAAGAGAAATCGCGCTGTAGAATGCGAATACTCTGTGACAGATTACACCATCCGCAATCAGCTTCTATAGTAAACGGCAAAAATAAATGCCGTTTACTATAATGCCTTAAATCATCGTTTTGCTCACGCCTTGCGGCGGCGGAACATTCAATGGTCACATATAACCGCGTATGCTCCGCAGAGTACCGAGTCATCGCCAAGTGCCGCAGTCTTCAGCTCTACAGTATCAATTATCGACGGCATAGCGTATAGATTCACCTCGGCAAGTATCTTTTGAAGGAACACATCGCCGACCGCCTCCATGACACCGCCGCCATAGACTACAACATCGGGGCTTATCGTGTTTATCATGTTTCCGGTCGCGACGGCAAGATAGTGGCAGGCGCGGTTCACCGCCTCCATCACAACGGCGTCTCCGGCTTCAATCGCTTTCTTGAGGTACTTGCTCTTGAATACGCCGTTTTCTATTTTGCCCTCCATCATTGTCTTTCTGCCGCGCGATATTTGCTGGTTGATGTACGCGGTCATTCCCTTCTTGCTTGAGAACGCTTCAAGGCACCCCCTCTGACCGCAGCTGCAGAGCGGACCCTCTGGGTCAAGTATCATGTGTCCGTACTCCGCTCCTTTGAACTGGTTTCCGGTAAAGAGCTTATCGTCAAGTATAAGTCCTCCGCCCATGCCGGTTCCCACAAAGAATCCGACAACATTGTGACATCCCTTTGCCGCGCCGTATCTGTATTCGCCCAGAACGCCAAGGTTCACATCGTTGCCTATATAGAACGGCACACCAAACTTCTTCTCAAGGGGTGATTTTATGTCATAGTCACGCCACGGGAGATTGGGCGAAAATTTGACAATTCCAGAATCCTGATCGATTACCCCCGGCGCACCGGCGGCTATAGCGCGTAAATTATCCTTTTTCAGACCGAAATCCTTCTTTATCTGGTCAACTACGCTGATTATAAGCTCCTCAATATTCTGTGAGGAATCGCCGGACGATTTTGTTTTCTTTTTGAGTCGGGCGACGATTTTGCCCTTTTCATCGAATATACCGGCGAGAATTTTCGTGCCGCCTATGTCAAGGCAGATACTGCACTGTCCTTTAGCCACGGTTCATTTTACCTCCTTTGAATTGAAGCCCGTCCCGCAGGTGATGCCGCGCCTTATATCGCGCTAAACCACTGCGCGGCACTGAATCTCACCGCGGGGCGTGTCTTCAAAGTTTACAGAAAATTTATTTGGAGACGGAAAATTTTCCCGTCATCCATTTATAATGGGGCAAACAGCAAAATTGCCGTCTGCTTCCGTTTTTTAAGATTTGGAAGAAAACAGACGATTGCTTGCACGGTGAAACAATGGCTGACCGAATAGAAATTACACCGCCAATGCGAGCGCGATAGCCCGAACACCGTTATAGACAATGTACGTTTTCATCTATACCGCTTCACAACATATACTGCCGACAGCG
>CAZKLU010000051.1:10591-12828 GCA_964553775.1 uncultured Oscillospiraceae bacterium
GCACCGTCACAGGCACCGTACACGGTCTGTAGTCTGGAATTATTTTCCGAGAGACAACGCCCACTCAGAGTACTGACCGACCTTCTCGCGGCAGGCTTCAAGCTCGTCACTGTGCGCGAGTACATATACCTTTACCTTCGGCTCGGTTCCGGACGGACGAACGATTATTACTGTACCATCATCGAGGACGAACGACACGACGTTCGAGCCGGAAAGTTCCATCTGAACAACTTCGCCGCTCTCGGTTGATTTCTCGCTGCCGTCCTGATAGTCGCGTATGAGCTTTACAAGCTCTCCGGCAATCTCCTTCGGCGGGTTGGAACGGAGGTTCGCCATGAGATCCTTCATCTTCTTCGCGCCGTCAAGACCGGGCATGACAAGGTTAAGGGTCTTTTCTATGTACGCGCCGTATTTCTCGTAGAGCGCGTCAAGAGCGTCAACAAGAGCGATACCCTGATTGAAGTAGTACGCTGCCATCTCAGAGAGAACTACAGCCGCTGTCACAGCGTCCTTGTCGCGCACATAGTCGCCGAACATATAGCCGTATGATTCCTCAAATGAGAATATAACCTTACCCTCGCCTGATTCCTCAAGAGCGTTCTTCTTCTCCGCAATGAACTTGAATCCTGTAAACGTATCGTAGCACGCAACGCCGTTCTTATTCGCGATAGTCCTCGCCATCTCAGAGGAAACGATTGATTTAAGAGCGACAGGATTTTTCGGCATAGTGCCGGCGCGGTTGCGGGCGTTAATTACATAGTCGAGCATGAGTACGCCTGTCTGGTTGCCGGTGAACGGAATGAACTTGCCGTCGTGGTCACGCACCATCAGACCGACACGGTCGGCATCAGGATCGGAACCAAGAATGAAATCCGCACCGACTTTGTTCGCAAGGTCAACAGCGAGATAGAAGCCTTCGGGATTTTCGGGGTTCGGAGATGCCACTGTCGGGAAGTTGCCGTCAGGAACCATCTGCTCCTCGACACAGTAGATATGTTTAAGACCCATTCTCTTGAGAACCTCAGGAATGAGTTCTCTGCCCGTACCATGGAACGGAGTAAATACCATCTTGAAGTTGTCAGCAGCCTTGGCAATAACAGTCGGGTCGCACTGCTGGCTGAGGGCGTGTTCAAGGAACTTTTCGTCTGTCTCCTTGCCCATGAGCGTGATAAGCCCCTTTGAAAGTGCCTCATTGTAATCCATGGTCTTTACGCAGTCGAACACATCGAGACCGCTCATTTTTTCAGCAACGGCTGATGCGTGCTGAGGCGGGAGCTGCGCGCCGTCAGACCAATAGACCTTGTAGCCGTTATACTCCTTCGGGTTGTGGCTTGCGGTGATGTTGATACCCGCCTTACAGCCGTACTCGCGTATAGCAAACGAAAGCTCCGGAGTTGGTCTCATACCCTCGAAAAGACGGACATTGATACCATTTGCCGCCATGACGCAGGCAGCTTCTCTTGCGAACTCCGCGCTGTGGTTACGGCAGTCGTAGCATACCGCGACACCCTCTTTTGCCGCCTCGGCTCCCTCCTCAAGAACAACCTCGGCAAATGCCTGTGTTGTGTGGCGAATGACATAGACGTTCATTCTGTAAAGACCCACCGCCATTGTGCCGCGAAGTCCTGCGGTGCCGAACGCGAGATAGTCGCAGAAGCGGCTCTCTATTTCCTTTTCGTCTCCGGCAATTGATTCAAGCTCCGCTTTGTCCTCGGCTGAAAGAGCCGGGCTTTCCAGCCACTTCTGATACTGTTCCTTGTAATTCATGCGTATAATCTCCTTTTACTATGTTATTTTATAAGCCGCGCCTAACGGGTTTTCTCTCCGTGGCGGACTTTTGTTGATATATGCACCGCTTTGACGCGGCTTTGTCGGCACATACCGACTGTTATGCTCAGAATTGAATAAAATTTTAGCTTTGACTGCCTGAAATCTGTAAAACACTTTGCGAAGTTATAATTTGCGAATACTCAATTCTCAAAAACTCAAAAACAATAATATTGATTTTCCCCCGACTCTATCCGGTTTATTTTACAGATTATTATCCGCAATTTACAATTTGCCTGAAACTCTTAAAATTATAGTTTTTCATTATGCCGAGAATTCAAATCCTCAAATTTCAAAACGCTCCAGCATAATCAAATCAGTGTATATATGGTTTTGGAACTTCTATGCTTGTCGCAAATTTCACCCGTGCCGTAAAATATAAAATCCGTCTCGACTATATTTATACCTTC
>CAZKLU010000052.1:0-12818 GCA_964553775.1 uncultured Oscillospiraceae bacterium
TTTTGCGTTTTGACCGTTTGCGATTGAAATTCAGCGGCTCCTCAGACACAGAGGAGCCGCAAATTATAGAGTGCGGGTGCGCGGGTCGCAACAATCGTGTTACGGCAAAATGACGATTCATGCTGCGCTTATAAGGCAATATTCGATGTTTTGACGTAATTTCTTACATTACGGCTGACATAAATAACAAATCGTGTCCAAACTTACGAGTTTGGCGCGTTTTTTCTTGCAATTTTTGAAGTACCGTGCTATACTGTGTTTATCAAATAAAACGGAGGTATGTGCAGTGCTTCAAAAAATAACAGATCTTTTGAGTTCCAATCCCTACCCCGGACGCGGAATTATCATCGGCAAAGACCCTGACGGCGATACACGAATACTTTACTTTATAATGGGTCGCAGCTCAAATAGCCGGAACCGCGTCTTTGAACGCACGGAGGACGGTATACGAACCGCGCCGTTTGACCCCGAAAAGGTTGAGGATCCGAGTCTTATAATCTACCACCCCGTTCGTTTTGCTACGGCTGACAGGCGTAGATTCGCAATCGTTACAAACGGCAGCCAGACTGACATTATCCGCGACGCTGTCCTCGGCGGCTGCCGCTGCATCGGCGAGGCACTTAAAACGAGCGAGTATGAGCCGGATTATCCGAACCTCACACCGCGAATTTCAGGCATTGTCTACGATGACGGCTCTGTAGAACTTTCGATACTCAAAAGCGATCAGGGTGACAGACGCTGTTGCCGCTATACGTTCGGTTATGACAATATGAAAGACGGAACCGGCAGATTTATAAGCACATACAAGCATGACGGCTCTCCTGTTCCATCATTTGAGGGTGAACCGATAGCGGTAAGCCTGGATAGTACGCTTGACGATTATGCTGACGCTGTTTGGAACGCTCTGAACAATGACAACAAGGTGTCGCTCTATGCCTGTAATCTCAGGAAAAATGGTCAGAGAACAGAAAAAATATACAATAAACACGGAGAAAGGACAATAACATGGACGAGTTCTTGCTAAAATACGGCTGCAATCCGAATCAGAAGCCAGCAAAGGTATTTATGCGTGATGGCAATGCTTTGCCGATCGATGTTCTAAATGGCAGACCGGGTTATATCAATCTTCTCGACGCGCTGAACTCATGGCAGCTTGTAAAGGAGCTTAAAGACGCTCTCGGCACACCTTCGGCTGCAAGTTTCAAGCACGTTTCACCCGCCGGAGCCGCGATTGGCACGAGACTTTCAGACACTCTCAAACGCGCCTGCTTCGTTGACGATATTGCGGGTCTTGACGATTCCCCGCTTGCGTGTGCCTACGCGAGAGCGAGAGGTACCGACAGAATGAGCAGCTTCGGAGATTGGATAGCACTTTCGGATGTGTGCGATGAAGTAACGGCAATGGTTATAAAACGCGAGGTGTCCGACGGCATTATAGCCCCCGGATATACAGAAAAGGCACTGGAAATTCTTAAAAGCAAAAAGAAGGGCGCATACAATATAGTTAAAATAGATGCCGCATACGTTCCTGACCCTGTGGAGACAAAAGAAGTTTTTGGCGTTACGTTCAGTCAGGGACGCAACAATTTCAAAATCACACCGGAGCTTCTTGCAAATATCGTTACCGCAAATAAAAATCTTCCGGACAGCGCGAAACGCGACCTTGTAATATCGCTCATTACACTCAAGTATACGCAGTCAAATTCTGTGTGCTATGCTTACGGCGGACAGACAACGGGTGTCGGCGCGGGACAGCAGAGCAGAATACACTGTACAAGACTCGCGGGAAACAAGAGTGACACATGGCAGCTCCGTCAAAGTCCGGAAGTTCTGAAATTGCCGTTCAAAGCCGGTCTTGGCAGAGCGGACAGAGACAACGCGATAGATGGCTATATAAACAAGAATGAGGAGGATGTCACTGCGGACGGCGTGTGGCAGCGGTATTTTACTGAAAGACCAAAAGCGTTTTCGGATGAGGAGAAGCTTGGGTATCTTGATAAAGTAACCGGTGTATCGCTTGGCTCTGACGCATTTTTCCCGTTTGGTGATAATATCGAGAGAGCGGTTAAAAGCGGAGTCAGCTTTGTGGCGGAACCTGGCGGCTCGGTCAGGGACGATAATGTTATAGGTGTTTGCGACAAGTATGGGATTACAATGTGCTTTACGGGAATGAGACTGTTCCATCATTGATAAAGGAGTGTTAAGCGGTGAATATATTAGTAGTAGGCGGCGGCGGACGTGAACACGCAATTATAAAAGCACTCAAAAAATCACCGGAGGCTGCAAAAATCTACGCCCTTCCGGGAAACGGAGGTATCGCGGAGGACGCGGAATGCGTGAATATCGGTGCTACGGATATTGATGGTATCGTATGCTTCGCCAAAAGTCACGATGTGGATTATGCTGTAGTCGCACCTGATGATCCGCTCGCGCTCGGAGCTGTTGACGCGCTGGAGAATATTGGCGTGCCATCGTTCGGACCGCGCAAAAACGCGGCAATTATCGAGAGCAGCAAGGTGTTTGCCAAAAATCTCATGAAAAAATACGGTATTCCCACGGCAAAATATGAGACGTTTGAAAGCTGTGAGGAAGCTATGGAATATGTTAAGAAGTGTGAGATCCCTATCGTTGTGAAAGCTGACGGTCTTGCTCTCGGCAAGGGAGTTACAGTCGCTATAACGCGGGAAGATGCTGTAAAAGCTGTGAAAGCCGCGATGGAGGACAGAGTATTCGGTGACAGCGGCAAATCTATCGTCATTGAAGAATACCTTGAGGGACCGGAGGTGTCGGTGCTGTCGTTCACCGATGGTAAGACTATAGTTCCCATGGTATCCAGTATGGATCACAAACGCGCATGGGACAACGACATGGGTCCCAACACCGGCGGCATGGGAACAGTCGCGCCGAATCCGTATTACACTGACGCGGTTGCTAAGGAGTGCATGGAGAAGATTTTCCTGCCCACGATAGACGCTATGAACAAAGAGGGGCACACGTTCAAGGGCTGTCTCTACTTTGGACTGATGATAACGAAAGATGGTGTGAAGGTTATAGAATATAACTGCCGGTTCGGAGATCCTGAGACGCAGGTTGTACTGCCGCTTCTGAAAACCGACCTGCTCACGATAATGAGAGCCGTGACGGACGGCAGACTTGCCGATGTGAATGTGGAATTTTCAGACAAAAAAGCCTGCTGTGTTGTTACAGCGTCAAAGGGCTACCCGCTGCACTATGAAAAGGGCTATGAAATAACGCTGCCCGCCTCTGAGCCTGACCGTGAGATATATATAGCCGGAGCAGCGTTGAAGGATGGAAAGCTTGTCAGCAGCGGCGGTCGTGTTTTAGGCGTGACGGCTGTTGAAGATACACTTGAAGACGCGGTGAAAGCCGCGTATGAGTATTCAGACAAAGTTGTGTTCGAGAACGGATTCCGGCGCGGCGATATAGGCAGGAAAGCACTCATGGCAAGTGAGAAGAATGTTCAGCACCTTGGAGGAAATTGATGGTATACAGAGTTTATGTGGAAAAGAAACCGGATTTACGCAACGAAGCGGTGACGCTCCTTAACGATTTGCGTGAATTTCTCGGAATTGAAAATCTCAGAGGTCTTCGTCTTATAAACCGTTATGACATTGAGGGAATAGATGAGGAGCTTTTCAAAAGAAGCTGTCAGGATGTGTTTTCGGAGCCGCAGGTTGACAACGTGTATTACGATCTTGACGGCGTTGACGGCACAATATTCGCGGTGGAGTATCTGCCCGGTCAGTTCGACCAGAGAGCTGATTCGGCGGCACAGTGTGTGCAGATTCTTTCGCAGGCTGAACGTCCTATTGTGCGTTCGGCGAAGGTGTACGCGGTTGAAGGTGAACTAACGGATCGCGACATTGACAGAATAAAAGCGTATGTTATAAACCCCGTTGAAGCGCGTGAAGCCTCACTTGACACTTTCACAACACTGAAAACACACTACAACACGCCGACAGGTGTCGAGACGCTTACAGGTTTTACGGACATTGAGGACGCTGACGCGGAGGGCTTCATAGCAAAATACGGTCTTGCGATGGACGCTGACGATCTTCTCTTCTGCCGCGACTACTTCAGACGGGAAGGACGGGAGCCTACTATAACGGAACTGCGGGTCGTAGATACCTACTGGTCAGACCACTGCCGTCATACAACATTTCTGACACAAATTGACGGTGTGACATTCGATGACCCGCTTGCGGAGCGCGAGTATCAGGAGTACCTGAAAATGCGTGAGGAGTGCGGGGATACGAAGCCGATTTGCCTTATGGATCTTGCCACGATCGGAATGAAATATCTCAGAGCGAAAGGGGAACTTCCGAATCTTGACGAATCGGATGAGATAAACGCCTGTACTGTAAAAATCAAGGTTGATGTTGACGGCGAACAGAGGGATTATCTTCTGCTTTTCAAAAACGAGACGCATAATCATCCGACTGAAATTGAGCCGTTCGGCGGCGCGGCAACTTGTATCGGCGGCGCAATAAGGGATCCGCTTTCAGGACGTGCCTATGTCTATGCCGCTATGCGTGTGACAGGAGCTGCCGACCCGACAGTTCCCGTGTCTGAGACTATTCCCGGCAAGCTGCCGCAGAGAAAGCTCGTGACCGGTGCGGCAGATGGTTACAGTTCATACGGCAACCAAATAGGTCTTGCGACAGGAATAGTAGATGAGGTGTACCATCCCGGTTATGCCGCAAAACGAATGGAGATAGGCGCGGTACTTGGTGCTGTTCCCGCTGAGAATGTTATACGGCTCACACCTGAGAGCGGAGACGCTGTTATTCTGCTCGGAGGACGAACGGGGCGTGACGGTATAGGCGGCGCGACAGGTTCATCAAAGGCTCACGACTTGCACTCAGTTGAGAACTGCGGCGCGGAGGTTCAGAAGGGCAACCCGCCGGAGGAGAGAAAGCTGCAAAGACTGTTCCGCAACCCGGAGGCTTCACGGCTTATTAAACGCTGCAACGATTTTGGAGCGGGCGGTGTCAGTGTTGCTGTGGGGGAGCTTGCTGACGGGCTTGTGATTGACCTTGACGCAGTACCTAAAAAATATGAGGGACTTGACGGCACGGAACTTGCGATTTCAGAGTCGCAGGAGCGAATGGCGGTAGTAGTCGCGCCGGAGAATGTAAAGCGGTTTATAGAACTTGCGGACAGCGAGAACCTTGAAGCGACTGAAATAGCCAGGGTTACTGACAGCGGCAGACTTGTTATGGAGTGGAACGGCAAAAAGATAGTGAATATCTCGCGTGAGTTTCTCAACACCAACGGTGCGCCAAAAAGAACATCGGTACACGCTGAAAAGCCAAAGCAATACACGGAATCTGCCGGAAAGTTCACAGAGAGATTCAAAAATCTTGTCTCCAACCTCAACATCTGCTCAAAACGCGGACTGGCGGAGGAGTTTGACTCTACAATCGGCGCGGGTACACTCGTTATGCCATTTGGAGGAAAATACCAGCTCACACCTGTACAGACTATGATCCACCGGATACCTGTTCCCGATGGAAAGACGGACACCTGCTCATTTATGGCGTGGGGGTTTGAGCCATATCTTTCTGAACGTGACCCGTTCAAGGGCGCATATATTGCTGTTGTCGAGTCAGTCTCGAAACTGATTGCGTCAGGAGCGGAGTTCAAGGATATATACTTATCGCTTCAGGAATATTTCAAAAAGTTAGGGTCAGACCCAAATCGCTGGGGTGCGCCGCTGGCGGCTCTCTTGGGAGCGGTGAAAGCGCAGAGAGAACTCGGAATCGCTGCTATAGGCGGCAAGGATTCAATGAGCGGAACATTTGAAAGCCTTGATGTACCGCCAACACTTGTCTCTTTCGCGGTAACAACGGGAAACGAGAATCAGATCATTACAAACGAGTTCAAAGCAGCGGGGCATACAGTCTGTCTCGTAAAACCGGAATATGACGATGATGGACTTCCGATAGCTCAGAGCCTCAAGGATGTTTACGCCACAATTACAGAGCTTCAGCGCACGGGACGCGCCGCTGCTGTATCAACGGTAACATCCGGAGGTATTGCCGAGTGCGTGTTCAAAATGGCTATAGGCAACGGAACAGGTTTTGCGTTCGATGGCAGCGTGAACAGTGACGGGATATTCGCGGGACTGTACGGAGCGTTCGTTGTTGAGTTGTCTCAAGGGGAGCCTGTCGGGGAAGTTTTAGGCTGCACTGTTACGGAACAGCACATAAGACTGTCACTTGAATGTGTGGAGCTTGCGCGGCTTCAGGAACTTTACGAATCGAAGCTCGAAAATGTCTATCCGACAAAAGCCGAAGCCGGAGGCACAGTAACAGCCTGCAATTTCACCGCCGTGAACCGTCCGGCACCGAGAATCAAAACAGCAAAACCGCGTGTGCTGATACCCGTATTTCCCGGTACAAACTGCGAGTATGACACTGCTAAAGCGTTCAAGGACGCGGGAGCGGACACGGAGATTTTTGTTATACGCAACACAACATCGTCAGCAATCGCGAAATCGGTCGAGGACTTCTCAAAGGCTGTCGGAGAGTCTCAGATTCTATTCATACCCGGCGGATTTTCGGGCGGAGACGAACCTGACGGCTCTGGAAAGTTCATAACGGCATTTTTCAGAGCGGTGCCTGTGAAAGAAGCTGTATCACATCTGCTTGGCGACCGTGACGGTCTTATGGGGGGTATATGCAACGGATTTCAGGCACTTGTGAAGCTCGGTCTTGTGCCGTTCGGCGAGATAACGGAACCTGACGTTGTTTCTCCGACACTCACGTTCAATACTATAGGCAGACACCAGTCGAAACTCGTTCGTGTCCGCGTAGCGTCGAACCGTTCACCGTGGCTTGCCGCTGTAAATCCCGGAGATGTGTTCCTTGTGCCAATATCGCACGGAGAGGGAAGATTTTTGGCGGGCGGTCATTTAATAGCGTCAATGGCTGAAAAGGGGCAGATAGCGACACAGTATGTAGACTTAGACGGCAACCCGACTATGGATATAGCGTATAACCCCAACGGCTCAGAGAACGCTATAGAGGGCATAACGTCACCTGACGGCAGGATCTTCGGCAGAATGGGTCATTCCGAGAGAACCGGAGGACTTTATAAGAACGTACCCGGAAAATATGACATGAAGATCTTTGAGTCGGCTGTAAAATACTTCAAATAAAACCGCTTCACAGCGGATGATAAACTGAACGTCCCTGACGATTTGTTACTCGCCTTGGGGAATATTAAGCCTCAAAAAATCTTGAAATTTTTTTCCTTATGGGGCTTAATTTTTCCAAGGCAGTGACGATAAACAAAATGTACGGGGGAAAACCCCATGAACAGCGGATTTTAACCGGTATCGCGATCCGGTTGAAATATCGTCCCGCGCCGATGCGAACCGCCAAAGGCCACGGCAGTGCGCTGAGACACTTCACCTTACGAAGCAAAGGATATGCAACGTCTTGTGAAGCAGGGAACACAATATTACTTTAATACATTTCAAAGAAAGGATGCTATGAAATGAGAGTACAGCACAATATTACAGCAATGAATGCGTACCGCAACTACAGCGCGAACACATCCGCACTCGCGAAGAACCTTGAGAAGCTGTCAAGCGGCTACAAAATCAATCGCGCAGGTGACGACGCGGCGGGTCTTGCAATCAGTGAGAAAATGCGCGCTCAGATCACCGGTCTTGATCAGGCACAGTCCAACGCGAAGGACGGCATTTCGCTCATCCAGACCGCAGAGGGCGCGTTGACCGAAGTCCATGATATGCTCAACCGTATGTACGAACTTGCGGAGCAGTCCGCGAACGGCACTTACGACAACGACGTTGACCGCGCACAGCTCCAGAAAGAGCTTGACCAGCTCCGCACCGAGATTAACCGTATCGCCGACAGCTCCAACTTCAACGGAATCAACCTGTTGGATGGGTCGATGAGCGGCGCAGCTGAGGTTGCGAAGTACAAAAATGTTGACCTTACGGCT
Organism: uncultured Oscillospiraceae bacterium; assembly: GCA_964553775.1. Classification (GTDB taxonomy): domain Bacteria; phylum Bacillota; class Clostridia; order Oscillospirales; family Oscillospiraceae; genus RUG626. The sequence continues at coordinate 7,996 of CAZKLU010000052.1, forward strand.
GTTCTTGACGCTACTGCTGAGAAAGAATCCGCAAACGGTGAATATGAGCTTGATCTTACCGGAGCGGTATGGTCTGCCAGTGCTACCGCCACAACAAAGGGTACCGTGGAACTCAGCTTCGGTGAGTTGACGATAAAAGTGACTGCATCTGAAAAAGGTGCGGATATTACCGGTGAACAGATTGCCGCAGGAATAGCGGCGGCATTTACGGATAGTGGTGCTAAGGCTACTACCAATACCACATTGGATGATGGCACTAAAGTTTCTGTTTCAGGCGGAACAGTCGCCACAATTGACGGTGTTAAATATCTAACGCTTGACGGAAAAGCACTTACAGCCACGGTTGATGGCGGCAAGATTACCTTTACCGGCGTTGACAGCACGGAGTTGAACAATTCTACTGCTATGACATTATCGGCGGATTCAAGTACAAATATCGCAACCAACCCGAACGGAAGTACGACTGACGGCAACCAGTTGTGGTCGCAGGCGTGGACTACCATAGAAGAGGCTGTAAACGCGAGCAGCACACTTTATGCCCAGTCGCAGTTTACGCTTGGAACTGACGTTACAATAACTGATGGAACAACCATTAAAATTGGCGATGAGGAATACACCTTCGCGGTTGGCGCGGATAGCGGGTACACCGACGCTGATAATGTTATCGACCTCACGGATATGGAGTCAGATTCGATTGACTACGCTGTCGCGGCATACCGTCTCTCCGGCATTGCCAACGGTAACAGCGGTGTCTGGGTAGAAGCCGATAACAAGACTGGCATAGTTTATCTCACCGAAAAGCCCGGCGGGATCGACCGTTCCGAGTACGATCTCTATGGGGAGGCTTATGACGGTTCTACTGAAGCAACAAAGTATGACGCTACATGGAAGAACAGCGACAAGAAGAGCTTCGTGCAGTTCGGTCAGGCGGCTATTACCGGCAGCAAGCTGACGCTCCAGATTGGCGACACAGCCGAGGACTTCAACCAGCTCAAGGTTTCTATCAAGGATTGCCACGCCGCCGCTATGGGCATTGGTGATGTTGACATTTCCACGCAGGAAGGCGCGGCGAGTGCGCTGACTGTTATCAAGAACGCTATCAACTACGTCTCCGATGTTCGTGGTACTTTGGGCGCGACACAGAACCGTCTCGACCACACCATCAACAACCTCTCCGTAATGCAGGAGAACATTCAGGACGCTGAATCCACAATTCGCGACACCGATATAGCCGAAGAGATGATGGAGTACACTAAGAACAGTATACTCGTTCAGTCCGCACAGGCGATGCTGGCTCAGGCAAACCAGCTGCCGCAGGGCGTTCTCCAGTTGCTCCAGTAAGTAATTGATTTCTCCGCAGTAAAATAAAACATAAGGAAGGAACATATCTATGGCAAGCAGTAGCGAAACCGAGAAGAAGAGCAAAACACCTGTCATAGCCGTATCAATCGCGGCAGCGGTGATAGCTGTCTCGGCGGCGGTTATAGTTTCTGTTGTAAGCGGCGGTTCGGGTGAAGAGGTCGATATATTCGAAGACGATGTTCCGCTTGTGGGTTACGACAACAGCGCGATGATGATACTCACTGAGGACGATCTTAACGCAGCTCGTGATTTGGGAACAAGTGCCGAAAATGAAGTCGCGCTTCTTTATAAAAACAATGCCTATTCAACCGATGGGGAAACATTTTCCTGTTACATTGTTAATAACCCGCGAAACGACTATGATATGTTCCTTACCATCTACTCCGATATGGAGATGAAAGACGAGATATTCCTTTCGGGTCTTGTCCCTCCCGGCGGCGGCTTTGAGGAGATTACCTTGGAGCGTAAGCTCAATGAGGGTGACCACACCGTGTGCGTTGTGGTGACGCAGGTTGACACGGACGAGAGCGGTGCGCAGGTTATAAAAAATCAGGTGTCGCACACGATGGAATTTCATGTCGAATAAATTCATGGCTGATACGGAATTTATCCGATTTCAGTAAATAAAAATTTTTTTGGAGGTTTTAAAAATGAAGCTCAAGAAAACATTAGCGATAGCCCTTGCGGCTGTCATGGCACTCTCCATGAGTGTCACCGCATTCGCGGCGGGAAATGTTACCACACTCACCGGTAAGTATGAGGAATTTGATGTAAATGTTACAGTTCCTACGACAGGCACTGTTGTCATCAACCCCTATGGAATGCCCTATACTCTTGACGATGATGTAAGCTCCGCCACCGGACAGCTCGTCAGCAAGACCATGTACATAGCAAACAGAAGCTCTGTTGCTCTTTCTGTCGGCGCGACTGTTGTAGCGACAAAGGAAACCACATCGGGAATCACGTTCGTTGACGCGGTGGCTGCCACCGATACCGCCAAGAATGTTCAGCTTCAGCTTGATGTGTGGGGTGATGATACTGTTGTCGATGGCGATGAGCAGGATCCCAGCGTTGTTGACCCGATATACGCAAGTCTCACTGGTAGCCCCGACGGAACCGTGGCACTTGCAAACACGACTGTTGATAGTAAAACCGTCTACACCGGCACAGGCGAGGGTCTTGTTGTTCTCAGAGAAGGCAACGAGGGTGAAATGCAGACCGGCGGTCTTGCGTTCTTCAAGCTGAACGGTGCTGTAGTGAAGTCTCCGACAACGGCATGGGCAGCAACTGACACATTCACCGCTACCGTGACCTTCACGTTTGAGCCGACTACATATGTATTTAATGGCGGAACATTGACAAACGCAAATATATCTGACGGGACATTAGTTGTAAGTGCCGCCTCCGATGGACAGACTGTGACTTTAACTCTGCCGAGCGGTGTTACAGTAAAATCGGGTAGTACTCCAAATTGGGTGATGACCTTTGATTCAGGCGTAACCACAACTAATCAGGCAAAGTGTACTAAGGAGATAAACTCTGACGGAATGTCTGCAACCTTTAAGAGTACCAATACTACAAACACCACATATGGTGCGACACTCTATGTGGAGTATGAAGGAACGGACGGAAACACATATAGAACTGACAGCATTGCGTTGAGCTTTACAAAATAATTAAAGTAGGATAATTGAGTCAACCTTTCTGCGCGGCGCAATCGCGCCGCGCAGTTTCTTATTATTGGATAAATGAGTGATCCGCATGAAAACAAGAAAGCTATTTTGCGCGGTACTGATAGCCGCAATATTTCTCTCAATGCCATGCGGTGTCCGTGCTGAGACAATACCGGTGGGAAGTACGCAGTCGGTGCAGCTTAACGGCAGTGTGCGGCTTCCTGAAATAAACGTCACGGTTCCCGAAACCGGCAAGATACTCATAAACCCATATAACATGGTAGTGGAGATGGGTGAGGGCAGCTATTCCGGTCAGATTATCTCGGAACCCGCTTTCATAGAGAACTACAGTGATGTGAACATACAGGTTGATGTCGCGATAACGGCAGAAATATATGAGGGGAGCAGTATGACGCTTTCGACTTCATCAACAGCAAGTTCAACAAGTACTAGCAAGCGGGCGTTTATATATTTTGAGATGCACCCCGCCGATAATGATAACTGGTCGTCTGTTGAGTGGGATGATACTTACGATAAAACCAAGCACGTTGTTGTCAGCGCGACTGCGGAGAAGACGAAGACGAATATAGCGGTGCTGTCCGCAAAAACGCTTGACGGCGATATAGCCCCCGGCGGTTACGGCGCGTTTCGTCTGACCGGAGACGCGATTAAAAGCCCCAAAAATGAGTGGACTGAGGATGATGGTCTGAATGTGAACATTGTGTTTACATTTGTTCCACTGAGATTTGAATAGAGGTGATACGGCAGGTGAAAAGTATGAAGAAACTATGCTGTGCGGCACTTGCCGTGATAATCACACTGTGCCTTGTTCTTTTTCCTGTTCGAGCCGACGATTCCGACGAATCCACTGCTGACGAAGTGGCTGTTGACGAGCCAGCAGCTGACGAACCGGTTGCTGATGAACCGGAAGTTGACGAGGTGACAGCCGCTGAGACAGCAATTACCGCAGCATATTCCGTTCCCGAAGTCAATGTCACGGTTCCCAGCTCCGCAGCAATCACGCTCAACCCCTACTGTCTGGAGAAGCCCGACAGTGACGGCGACACGACCCGCGACCAGATCATCTGTGATACAATGACAATGACGAATCTTGGCGAAACGCCCGTGAGTGTCGGCATTGACACGTTGGGGAGTATACCCGATGGCAGCGGTTTATCGTTCGCGGACGATCCGAGCGGTGACAAGATAGTATTCCTCTATGCCGAGTTCCAGCTTGGAAACGACCCCGAATGGAGCGGTGAATACACCGGAGCGGAGAATCAGGTAGTAATTTCCGGCTACGCAAGAAGCGCGGAGAATATGTTCACGCTGTACCCCGAAGAGAGCTGCACCTACAAGGTGTTCGGCGATATTTCGTTTGACAATGGTGCTGAGTGGACGGCGAATGACGCGCTGAATGTGTCGCTGTCGTACTCGTTCGACCCGGTAGTTGACGATAGTGCAGTGTTCGCGGCTGTTGATGATGCGGCAGAGGAACCTGTTGAGGATGAATCGACCGAAGTTGAAGAGACTGAGCCTGTTGAGGATATAGATGTGCCTTACGGTTATGAGCCTGTCGAGGATGTTGTTGCGGAGCCTGACGGTGAAGTCTCCGATGTTGAGGAGCCGGTTGAGAGTGAACCCCCCGCAGAATCAGAAGACCCTGTAGAGGTTGATGAACCGACCGAAACGGAGGAAACTGTAGAGGTTGATGAACCGATCGAGACGGAAGAACCTGTAGAGGTTGATGAACCGACTGAAACGGAGGAACCTGTAGAGGTTGATGAA
>CAZKLU010000053.1:0-12791 GCA_964553775.1 uncultured Oscillospiraceae bacterium
ATCTCCTCGTCAACATCAATCACGTCATATATCTTGCCGTTGATAAGGCAGACAAGATCTGTCTCTCCAATGTACTTTACTCTCATTTTTTCCTTTTTCCTCCTTGGTTTTGCTTTCACCTTGATGCTTACTTGTCCAGTCACAGGGTGCTCAAACAAGTGTAACTCGGCATCTCGCTCTTTCCCTCCGTGGAGAACGGCAGTTGCAGTTGTTTCCCTGTGCGCTGTTCACTGATTGCGTTGTCAGAATCTATTCTCATATACTCTGCAAACATGTAATTTATTCCGTTTTCCGTGAATGTTTCAGTGCGGTCAATTACCGTCCAGTCCGTCAGATCGTCAAGATTGGGGAAATATGTGTCAGCAGGCAGATTTGTTTGAATTTTCGTTACAACCGCGTGAGTGCAGTACGGCAGAAACGCTTTGTAAACGCTTCCGCCGCCGATTATATATACACGTTCATCGTTTTTTACAGTGTCAAGTGCCTCAGAAACGCTGTGGACAACAACGCCGTTCGGTACAGTGAAGTTCGTGTCGCGTGTCAATATAACATTACGACGGTTTTTGAGCGGAAGACCGTTTGGAAAATCTGAGAGTGTTTTTCTTCCGACAATAACGGTGCTGCCTTGAGTCAGTTCACGGAAATGCTTTCTATCGGCTTTGAGTACGAGGTTTTGTGTTCCGTTATATCCGATACCCCAGTTGCTGTCTGCCGCAACTACTATTGTCATTGTTTTCTCCTTATATTGCTACCGGTATTGTTTCCTTAAACTCGTGGTACTCATATCCGTCAAGAGCAAAGCTGTTTCTATGAAATTTATAAAAATCTGTGACGGATTTATCAATAAGCAGAGTAGGCGCGGGTTTCGGCTTTCTCGTTATAAGCTCCTTTACAATAGCGACATGTCTGTCGTAAATGTGCGCGTCAGCGATAACGTGAACAAGCTCACCGGCTTCAAGTCCGGATACCTGAGCCAGCATATAGACAAGAATTGCGTACTGAACGACATTCCAGTTCGAGGCTGTCAGCATATCCTGTGAGCGTTGGTTGAGAATGGCATTGAGCTTGTTTCCGCTGACGTTGAATGTCATACTGTATGCACATGGGTAGAGGTGCATCTCGTGCAGATCCTCAAAGTTATAGATATTTGTCATAATTCTCCGGCTTGCGGGGTTGTGCTTGAGATCATAGAGAACTTTATCGACCTGATCAAATTCTCCTTCAGGATATTTGTGCTTGATCCCAAGCTGGTAGCCGTAGGCTTTGCCAATCGAGCCGTTTTCGTCTGCCCAGCTATCCCAAATGTGTCCGCGCAGATCCTTGATATTGTTTGACTTCTTCTGCCAGATCCAAAGAAGCTCATCCACCGCCGATTTCCAATAGGTTCGGCGCAGCGTGAGTATTGGAAACTCCCTGGTAAGATCGTAACGGTTGACGATTCCGAATTTTTTTATTGTATGTGCCGGTTCACCGTCTGACCAGTGAGGACGCACCTTGAGATTGGTGTCCCACACGCCTGTGGTGAGAATATCACGGCAGTTGGATATAAATACTCTGTCAGCGTAGCTCATTTTGTTTTCCTTTATACCTCGCTTTTTGCTTTCTGTTTACATATCTTCTGTCTCGATCGACGGGGTTTGTTCTAACGGACCGTTATCATAAATCAGCTTCTTTTCGAGCCACTGCTCCTTTGTCATGATTATTTGTCTTGGCTTGGAGCCTTCAAACGGACCCACTACGCCCATCTCCTCCAACTGGTCAACTATTCTCGCGGCTCTCGCGTAGCCGAGCTTCAGACGCCTTTGCAGCATTGAAACGGATGCCTGATTCGTCTCAAATATAACATCCGCAGCCTGCGGAATAAGTTCATCGTACTCGCGCTTGTTTTCCTCAACCGCTGACGCGCTTCCCTTATCCTTCTCGGCTGTTGTTTTTTCGATCTGGTTGATTACGTCCTCAGAATAGCTTGCGGTGTATTGAGACTTAACATATTCCACGACCTTCTCACGTTCTTCATCTGATACCCACGCGCCTTGCAAGCGCAGAGGTTTCGTTTCTCCTATCGGGGAGAACAACATATCGCCGTTACCGACCAGCTTCTCAGCGTTTCCTCCGGCATCGAGTATAATTCGTGATTCAAGAGCTGACGCTACCTTAAATGATATTCTTGACGGTATGTTCGCTTTCATAAGTCCTGTTATGACATCCGCTCTCGGACTTTGCGTAGCGATTACAAGATGCACTCCGGCGGCACGTCCCATTTGCGCGACTCGGCATATAGATTCCTCAACATCTTTAGCCGCCACCATCATGAGATCCGCAAGCTCGTCTATTATTACAACGATCTGCGGGAGCTTTGGCGTATCAGTTCCGAGAGTTGCCTCATTGTAACTGGCGAGATCTCTCACTCCGGTGTCGGAAAACAGGGAGTACCTCTTCATCATTTCAGTAACAGCCCATTGAAGCGCACCGGCGGCTTTTTTCGCTTCGGTGACTACAGGTATGAGAAGGTGAGGTATACCGTTATATATTTTGAATTCAACCATCTTTGGGTCGATCATTATGAAACGCACTTCTTCCGGCGTTGCCTTGTACATGAGACTCAGTATCATTGAGTTGAGACATACCGACTTGCCGGAACCGGTAGTACCCGCGACAAGAAGGTGCGGGAGCTTGGCGATATTTCCCACGATTACACCGCCGCTGATGTCCTTTCCCATCGCAAATGTCAGCTTTGATTTTGCCTTTGTGAACTCCTTAGATGTTATTATCTCTCTCAGATAAACGGTGCTGACATGCTTATTCGGCACTTCTATACCAACTGTCAAAATCTTGTTTGGAATTGCCGCTATTCTTACACCTCCGACACCGAGTGACAGTGCTATATCATCGGCGAGGTTTGTCAATTTATTGAGCTTAACGCCGATTTCAAGCTCCATTTCGTAGCGCGTTACAGACGGACCGTTCACAATATTTGATATTTCAGCGTTTATTCCGAAGCTCTCAAGTGTCATTTCGAGACGTTCTTTTGTTGCCATAAGTTCATCGCGATTATCGGAGCGGGCATCATTATCGCCCGGAGCGTCAAGAAACGAGATCGGCGGGAATTTGTACTCTTGCATAACCTCGGTCATATCGCGGGAATTACTGCGGATAAGCTCCTGTATATCGTCAACAGGTTCCGGCTTTGGCTCACGGGGCTGTTTCTTCCCGGCTGCGCGTCTCGGAGGAACAGGTTCCGGCGCAGGCTCCGGCTCAAATTCAAAATCCGGTTCCGGTTCCGGTTCAGGCGCGGGAGCGGGAGCGGGAGTGGGCTTAGGAGCGGGTTCTGGTTTAGGAGCGGGAGCGGGCTTTTCGGAGACATAGAACTCATCGGGGCTTGGTACGTTCGATTTGCTATTGAACAGCGTTTTCTTGTGTACCTTATTTTCGGGTTCTTTCGTTACCGAAGATGTATCTGTATCATCAACGGGTATATCTATGTTATGCTTTGAAGCCCGTTTAGCCGGAGCGGGTTTAGCCGGAGCGGGTTCTTCTGTCTCGTACTCATATTCCCGTTCACGCTCGACCTTCTCACGGAGAGACTCCACGACAGAGGTTACTGTCATACCCAAGAGTGTAATAACATCGAGAGCTGACAACAGCACCAAAACAAGAATGGCTCCCACCTTTGAAAGGAGGTACTCCAAAAACAGTGTCAGGCTTCCACCAAGGACACCGCCGCCTTTCAGCGCGATGCCGTCCTCCCACAGCAGACCGACCATATATACCGATAATGAGTATGATGTCTTTGTGAAAAGCTGCATAAACGCCGCAAGGAGAATCGGCAGAAGTAATGTAGTTGTAGCTCTCAATGCGGAACCTTTTTTCTTTGATATTAAAAACGCTCCTCCAACGATAAGCGCAAGCGGAAGCAGATAAAATGCCGTTCCAAACATACCGGACATGAATGTTCTTAAGAGCTTTATTATCACACCATCATTTGGAAAGCAGCCCAAGAGGGAAAAGATGCCCAAAAGTATAAGCAGAACAGCAAATCCGACTCTTGATGAGCCGCTTTTTTTGGGAGGCGTTCGTTTTTTTGTACTGGATGATGAGGTTGTTTTCTTTCGTGTTGAAGTTGTGCTTGTGGAACTCTTTTTTTGCTGAGCCATTATTTCACTCCGTTCATTATATTAACAGCATAAAAGCTATGTAACCGTTTTGTACTCAAACTCCGCGCACTGATTCGCTGCCGGAGCTTGTCCTTTGCTCAATGGAACTTTAACATACCTGCGTCCGGCGCAAGCGGGTGTTCCGTAGGTAAAGCATGGTGTTACCGGATGAAAAATCTGCGGGAATTGCTGTCTATACGGCAATTTTACTTTCTCTCTTTTCACGCGCCGGTGAAGAAAGAGAGAAAGTAACGAAATCACCATATTCTATGAGTACCGCCGCAAATAGAAGCCTGTAAAAATACTCAAAATTCGAGACACTTTTGTGACTGTTACCGCAAAAGGGAAATAACGCGCCTTTTGCCCGCTTTATATGTGCGGTTACGCGGTTTATTATTCGTTTTATGCTGGCTGGAAATCGGATGGGATGTAATCTATATATGCCAGATTTTGATTATCAGTCATCCGGCTTGCTTTTAGGAATCAGACAAAATAGTTTTGCGCGGGATCGGCTGATAAGCTTGAGACTGCCGCGTTGAGGGGCGGTACTTTGCGTTGTCCTGCGGCTTTTTGCCGCGAACTTCTCACTTCTCAATGCGCGTTTCTCATTTTGCGTTCACAAGGGTGAGTATTATTGTGACTATACCGGCGAAGAAGCAGTAGTACGAAAAAACGGCAAAACCGCCTGATGAAACGATATTCTTCACAAGCGTTAGCGCGATGTAGCCCACGACAGCGGCTACTACCATGCCAACCAGATACATCGGAAGATTACTGAAATCAACTCCTGCCGATATAGCGTCGATAAGGGTAACTATTGTGGAGCCGAGAACAGCGGGTATCGAGAGAAGAAACGAAAACCTGACCGCAAAATCGCGTTTGAAACCGCACGCAAGACCCATCGTGATTGTAATGCCGGAACGCGAAATACCGGGTATTGTCGCAACAGCCTGAGCCGCGCCGACAGTAAGAGCGTCAGCGAATGATGATGTCTTTTCGTTCTTTCGACCGTCCGCAACCATTCCGGAAATGAAGAGGATAACTCCGGTAATGATGAACGAAAACGCTATAAACGCTGTGTTGTCAAAAAGTGTCTCGAGCTTCGAGTGAAACGGCAGAATAACGAGAAGCGGCAATGTAGCCAATATTATAAGGCAGAGCAGCCGCATTGTGGGCTTGAGCCGTCCCTCGTCATCCTGCATACTCTCTCGACCCAGAAGAAACCCGCCGAGATCCTTGGCGATGGATTTTATATCCTTTATGTAAAAAATACATACCGTTACAAGAGTACCAACGTGCAATAGGACATCAAAAAGCAGATTCTCCTCCGGCGCGTATTCCAAACCGAGCAGGTTCTCTATTACCGCAAGGTGTCCGGAGCTTGAAATTGGTAAAAATTCGGCAATGCCCTGAACCAAACCTAAAATCAGTGCTGTTCCGATAGACATAAATACTCCCCCAGTCTCTTTTATTGTGGTCTGTACCTATTATATTGAAGTATAAACAATATAATAACACATTTCTTTCAAGAATGCTATAGGAAAAGGCAAAATTTTTGAAAAATTTCTTGTGCTGTTTCTATCTGACGGGGAATGAGTGACGCTTGCGTTCAACACAAAACGGGCTGCTGACCTTTTGAATGGCATAAATCGGTTTTATCCATAAATTGTATGTGCATTGATTTGTACACGATCGGAGCTTTGATTTTATCTTTCTATGTAACGCAGGGAAGAGTGAAAGCGGCGGTAAGACGGCTGAACGCAAGGCGCGACAGAGATTATCAGATTATTGCGATTCGGGGCGGTGTCCTTGCGATGGTGCTGCTGTCTGCTGAACAGCAATTAAAATTCGCTTTGATATTGAAGCATAAGGGAATAAAAATAACCTGTGAAATAGAAAGTCCGTAAATTCAAAACATCCGCGTTTTCAGTTCATTGTATATAGAGCCTGCTTTTTGCGGTTTTTTAGTCTCAAAGTCCGGCGGTTTTTGGGATTTGATTAAAACAGCTTATATGAAAAACTTGCGGCTTCTCTCAACAGCTTAAATTTAATGCCGCGAGGTGCCGCAAGTTATATGAGTGAGCATATTGATTTGCGCGGATGAATCGATAGCCGCAAGTACGAGTATTTGCTGCCGTACTATACCTGTGAAAGTAAGGAGCTAAGGAAAGAACCTGCAAGGCAAAATACTCGAAGCTCAAGATAATTCTATTGTTTACCTTCTGTACTTGAAGGTTATTTATTTTCAAGTTCATTGACAACAGGCTGCGCCGGATTTGCGGAAACATATATATTTCAAAAATGTCAGATCCGGCTGGCTTTTCAGCCTTTGGTATCGGTGTCCTCGAATCCTAAAGCAAGCTATAAAATTTCGATGGTTCCCCAAACATATGGCACTCAAGAAAGTTTCCTATCAGTATCGCCGCTATTGACAGCAGTACCCAAGCGAACGAAAACGGCAGACACACCTGTCCGAGTATGTTCATCGGCATTGTGCTGTAGTCCCATACGTTCATATTGAGCCACAAATTCAGTATTACACCCGATATAAACTCCAACACCGTAACAACCGCCGCGCCGCAAACCCCACGCGCAAGAAGTCCTACTCCGCACGGCATTGTGTCGCTTATAAACATCACAGCCGCAAAGCATACGCCGCCGACTATTATCATGCTCCAATGCGTGTACCCGCGCCATAGTATCTCAAGCAGCGAGTACAGCAAGCCGCCGATAAGTGCAAGATATGCGTATTTAAGCTCTGTCATCAGCTTTTGTCTCCGGGCTTGAATATTACGGAAATGAGATACCCAAAGAAAACGGCGGCACATATTCCTCCGGCTGCGGCTGTGAACCCTCCGGTGAACACGCCGATAAGCCCCTTTTCCTCGACAGCCTCTTTTACACCCTTCGCAAGAAGGCTTCCAAATCCTGTAAGCGGCACTGTCGCTCCGGCTCCCGCCCAGTCAATTATAGGCTGATAAATTCCCAAAGCACCGAGTATCACTCCCGCAACAACGTATGATGTCAGTATACGCGCCGGAGTGAGCTTCGTTTTATCGATCAATATCTGTCCCACGGCACAGAACGCGCCTCCGACAAGAAATGCCTTCGCGTACTCCCAGAAAACCGACATATTTACATTCCCTCCTTTGTGTTTGAAATAGCGACAGCACTGCATACGGACGGTATGGTTTCTCCCTGAAGAGTGGTTGTCGGAGATAACATGGCACCTGTGGCGGCGAAAAGTATACGGTTCCAGCGTCCCTCGCGCATACCGTTCAGCAGGTACCCGCAAAGCACCGAAGCTGAACACCCGCAGCCGGATCCTCCTGAGTGTACATCCTGCCGTTTACGGTCGAAAATGAGAAGTCCGCAGTCGGTGTAATTCGGTGTGAGATCGATACCATCGTTTCTGAAAAAATCAACGATTATATCGGAACCGATAGCACCGAGATCTCCGGTGACTATAAGATCGTAAGCATCCGGAGAGATTGACAGATCCTCGAAGTGCGTTTTCAGTGTGTCATAAGCTGCCGGAGCCATAGCCGCGCCCATGTTGTTCGCGTCCTTGATTCCGTTGTCAACTATTTTGCCGGGTGTAATGTGTGTGATGTACGGTCCGGAGCCGCCGGAGCAGAGCACCGCCGCTCCTGCTGCTGTCGCGGTCCATTGAGCCGATGGAGGACGCTGACCGCCGTATTCGAGCGGAAGGCGGAACTGCCGTTCAGCCGCGCAGAAATGAGAACCGGTCACAGCGAGTGTGTGTTCAGCAAATCCTCCGTCAATAGCCATTGCCGCGAGACACAAGCTCTCCGCCATAGTCGAACAGGCACCGTACAGACCGAAAAACGGTATATTCAAGCTCCTCACGCCGAATGTTGTTCCTGTGCATTGGTTCAGAAGATCTCCGCAGAATAAATAGTCGATGTCATTTGTTGAAAGCGAGGATTTGCTCAAAGCGAGGGATACAGTGTTTTTTATCATTGTACTCTCTGCTTTTTCCCATGTTTTCTCGCCGAAAAAAGAATCCTCACATACCATATCGAAGCTATCCCTCAAAGGACCCTCTCCCTCCTTCTTGCCGGCTATGCAGGCGTGTCCTGAAAACGAAGGAGGCGATTCAAACGCTATAGTCTGTTTGCCCTTGTGCTTTACTGCCATTTTCATATTCTCCTTAAAGATAGATTGTGTAACTATAGCTTGCGCGATAATACTGAAATAAACCTATGAAATTATTGCCAAAAAAGATAAGATTCAACCTCTGAGAAATAACTCGAAAATATCCGTTTTGTGAATCCCTATGTCAGCAAAATCGCGGAGAAAGGCTTTTTACCGCGAAGGTTCGGAGATAGTTTTGATTTCTGAGCATTTTTGGATTTCGTTACGGCGGTACGGTATAATGATTTTTCCTTTGTGAAACAGGCATGGCTTACACGCTCCGGAAAAGATTTGAAATAAAAATATAAGCATTAAATCAAGCCGCGAAACAGTTAAAGGTTTGAAAAGTGTATATAGAGGTTAAGTGGTTGCGGTAGTTGTAATTATATTAAGTGAAATTTGTGATGTTGATTGCTGTAAATCTGATTATATTCACGGCTTTGAATATAGTTCGGCGCACGGACGGGGGAACCGTTCCGTGCGCTTCAAGCTATTCACGAGCCTTCACTGGAGCCGAGTCTGTCCCTGAACAGCAGGGAAATACACCACAGGGCGGCGAGCGCAACGAGGGTATAGACGACACGACTGACAGAAGCCGTCTGACCTCCGAATATCCACGCAACGAGGTCAAATTTGAAAATACCGACCAAACCCCAGTTCAGTCCGCCGATTATCAGGAGAATCAGTGCAATTCTGTCCATAATCATAAGTGTTATGCCTCCTTCATCATTTTAGCAGCACGGTTAATATACCCGATTTAACGCGATTTATGCACGTTCAGTGCTTATCGGAAGAAGCGCGGCTATTGACGTTGGAGATCAACAGGAATGTGTGAATGGTTATTTGCTTACGTTGATTATTATGGAACGATTTGAGAGTAAAGTATTTTAAGGCGATGCGCGTTTTTCGATTTTCCCGTGATGTTCCGCTTAAAGATTTGGACTTGCACGGCAAAAACATTCAAATGCTTATTGACAAATGCTCAGGATTGAGAAAGTAAAAAGCAGATAAAAAACTGTTTTTATTTTTCAAATAGCAAAATTCCCATTCTCGGTGATTGCTGTCACAAATTAAGAATGGGAAAATGCCTGAAATATAACGCGGTTTTGTGAGAGCGGAACCCGCCATTCCTTCCGTATTATGCAATACGAAAGCTTTTATAAGGCTTTCTGAATATTATCAGTAAATATTTGAGGAGCGGGAGATAGCTTTTACAGTGACTTGAAAATTTTAGTTCCCCTGTTTTTCAGCCAGAACAGCATTGTTATAGACAGCAGTAAAATAAACACCTCACAAATTGCGAGATAGACTGTTGTCTCAATGAAACTATTCAGCGCAAAGTACAGTACGCACAGCGCAATTACAAAACACCATCCGCCAAATATACTTAGTATAACACTAACGCCTTGTTTTATCGGCACAGCTTCGCTACTCCATTCGAGATTCGGCGTTTTCAAATTGATTGCCAGACCAAGCGCGGCAGAGAACACGACAAAGCTGGCGGGCAATATAAGCACTGAAACCGCGCAAATCGGCTCAATGTGAAGCGCGATTATCGCGCATACCGCGCAAAACAACACGGGAATTTCCGTGATAATCAAATGCAGTTTTATTTTTGCTTTAAGTATTTGCCATTCTGAAATTGGAAGTGACTGAATAATTCTGATATTCTTTCCTTCTAATGAAACAGAAGGCGCACTTATGTCATTCACGCTTGACATAATGCACAAAACGGCACAAGTGATTGACGCGGCCGCTTCTGATGAAATATTGTTCAGTAAAAATATTTCCTGAATCTGATCCGCTTTGACAAGCATTAACACTCCTAATATCGGCATTATTACAGTTCCGAGTCCGCAGTTAAGCATATAATTTGCGCTTGACGTGAAGCGGTCAAACTCCTTTGCGAGCAGTGCCGAGGAAATGCTTCTGACCCTCGAGGCTGACTCTCTATATTTCTTCTTTTTCTCTGTGCGACCTCCCGTAGAATCCTTGAGAAAGCTACGCGACATCAAAGTGCGTACAGCGATAAATACGGAAGCAACAGCTATAGTTACAATCAGCAGTGAAACAAAATCTCCCTCTCCGGCGCGTCCGATTATGTAAACCGGTGCCGCTATTCCTTTAATTTTTTCGCCAATTTCCGGCGCATTTTCAAGTATATAATTCAACGCGCCGAAAGCGTGAAAATATACCCAGTAATAAAGTCCGATGAACGCAACAGAAATAATTACAATTACAAAGCTCTTTCCTTTAAGTTTGTTTCCGACTTTCGCAACCGCCCACCCAAGAACGCAGGATAACGTCAGTATGAAAATTGACAGCACAGTTAGCGTCCAAATGCCTGACAATATGACAAATACATCAATGCTGCCCATCTGTTTTAATGTCACCCAATAAGCAATAAGTGCCGGAACAAGCACGATCATTTCGTAGATAAGACCCCACATCCATACTCCAATGAGCCTGACAGTCAGAATCTTTGACGGAGGAATGGGCATTGACAATAAAAATTCGTTGTCTTTTGCCTGATATAATGTCGTGTATGTGCTGAAAACGCTGCCGAACACTCCGAATGTAATCGCGATAAAGCTCATCATGCAAAGGTACATCCATCCAAGCCCCATGGTTATAAGCGGCTCACAAAGCATAATGCCAAGCATATAAAAAACGAAACCGAAAATAACAAATATAGCCGCACACATCAAAGCAAGTA
Source organism: uncultured Oscillospiraceae bacterium (assembly GCA_964553775.1). Lineage (GTDB taxonomy): Bacteria > Bacillota > Clostridia > Oscillospirales > Oscillospiraceae > RUG626. The sequence continues at coordinate 11,029 of CAZKLU010000053.1, forward strand.
AAATCATACCTGATTTGCTCCGCAGCTTTTTGCTCTTTTTGTTTTGAATCAGCCAGGTATTGTTCTCCATCATCTGCTTTTTCAATAAAGCCGCAAACATTATATTTCCGCCTCCAATTCCAAAAATACTTCCTCCAGAGATGTATCTCCTTTAACATCATCCATTGTGCCGGATTTGATGAGCTTGCCGCCTTTAATAATGGCAACCTTGTCGCAGAGCTTTTCCGCCACTTCCAAAACGTGAGTTGAGAAGAAAATCGCGCTTCCGCTGTCACAAAGCTCCCTCATCATTTTTTTAAGCAGATGCGATGCCTTTGGATCAAGCCCCACAAACGGCTCGTCCATAAGGATCAGTTTAGGCTCATGTATCCATGCGGCAATCAACGCGAGCTTTTGTTTCATGCCATGCGAGTAAGACGATACGGGCTGCGCCAAATCGTCCATAAGCTCAAAGGCGGCGGCGTATTTGCGTATCCGCTCCACGCGCTTCTCAGTGCTGATTTTGAAAATATCCGCGATAAAGTTAAGGAACTGTATTCATGTCATAAACTCATATATGTCAGGATCGTCGGGAATATACGCGATTTTTGCCTTGCATAAAAGAGGATCTGCCTTTACAGATACACCATCTATCCAAATATCTCCGCTATCAAACTGCAAAATTCCCGCGCAGGCTTTTAATGTTGTCGTTTTCCCCGCCCCATTATGTCCGATAAATCCATATATCTCCCCTGAACAGATGTGCAGAGAAAGCCCGTCCACCGCTTTCTTCTCCCCGTATTTTTTGGTTAATTTCTCTATTTTAAGCATAACTGTTTTCTCCTTTTTCTTTTATCCCGAAATTGTAATATCAGACTTGCGTGAGTTTGTATACCGGATTTGCTTTACTCATGTCTGCCGCCTTATATGTATGCCTGTGACACACATCTCTTGCCGTTTCATTTAGAGATTATAATAATATCATAATAATATCATAACACAAATGGATTTTGCTGTCAAGAGGGGGAATGAATATTTGTGTATTATAACGAAAGCTCTGCTTCAAATGACAGGTGCCGCGCCGCCCAAAAAATATGTGCCGCTGTTATTTGTTTTGAACAAGGGTATGGTTATAGGATCTGTTTGACAGAATCGTTATTTTCTTCATCAGCCATCTGAAGCCGCATCAAAATTTGATATGCGGATATTACGTCGTGCTGCTATAAGATAGTGTTCCGCTGTAGAAGCTAATGTGTTTCGCGGTCTAAGATTTTGTCGAATGCTTGACATTGTTTTTTGGCTGTGCTGGAATCAAAACACAAACCTGTTACTCCGCGTCTCTACTGCTTCTCAAAATAATCGGGTCACGTCCATTTACAACGCGGAAAGATCACAAAAAAATTTTCCAAACCCCTTGACTACACCAAATTGTTGTGGTAAAATATATTTTTGTGAACATACAGTCGATATTTCGATGTGTGTATTTTTTGAGAAAGGAGGAAAATAATGCCGACAATTAACCAGCTCGTGAGAAAAGGGAGAGAAAGTGCTACCTATAAGTCAACGTCACCCGCGCTTCAGAAGGGTCTTAATACTCTCAGAAATCGTGAGACTTCGCTTTCATCGCCGCAAAAACGCGGTGTCTGTACGGCGGTGCGTACTTCCACTCCGAAGAAGCCGAACTCCGCGCTTCGTAAAATCGCCCGTGTGCGTCTTACTAATGGTTATGAGGTAACAGCTTATATTCCGGGTGTTGGTCATAACCTTCAGGAACACTCTGTCGT
>CAZKLU010000054.1:0-12331 GCA_964553775.1 uncultured Oscillospiraceae bacterium
AGCCGGAGTAGTCCGCATAGAACCGAGTCAGCTTCGCGCCGTTAAATGTCAGGGTTCTGGTGGCGTAATCGTAGGTCACACCATCGGGCAGAGATGTGGTGACGGCATCGCCTTCTTCATCGATGTGCACAATGTTGTCAGAATCTATCCAATACCATGTATCGTTGAAGCCAAATCCGGCGTTGATTTCCTCTTCGCCTTCGCTGTCCTCGGTTGGTTCTTCTTCTTCATTATCGGTCGGTTCTTCACTATCAGTCGGTTCTTCGCCGTCAGTCGGTTCTTCACTATCGGTTGGTTCAGCTGTCTCGCCAGTCGTGTCGGTCGTGTCGTCCGTATCATCCGCGAAAGCGGCGAACGAGCAAAGCGACAGCACCATGCAGATCGAGAGAATCACAGAAAATAATTTTTTTGACATAAAAAGCTCCTTACTATAATAATATTTACGGAGGATTATAGTGGTTCCGCATATCCACTTCACGCCCGCCAAAGCATAATCGCAGGTGAAAAAACAAAGCGGGATGGAGAACAGGACATATAGTACATCATGGAAATCACCTCCATTTTTGTGGGTTGCTTTTTGGCGGAACCATTCACCATACGTCAACAAAAAACATAACTTTTTTGTCATTTCTCCCGCTACTATGTATTAGTCTCTTTTTATCACAAATCGACCTGATTTGCAATACTTTATTTGTAAAATTTATTAAAATTTCAGAGCATGGGAGACAAATTTTCCCATGCCCTGTCTGTTCCGTGCCGCAAGCTCCGTTTTTCCCCGCAAAAATGTCATGATATGGATGTTTTAACCATCTCTCAGGCTGCTTACTCCGCTTCGCCTTTCCCGATTCTGTCACGATACTTTTCAAAGTACACCTCAAGCACTTCTCCGGTGCGGCTTTCGGGGCATTTCGCGCAATCCTCCGGTGTTCCTGTGAACACAACAGTACCGCCCTCATCGCCGCCCTCCGGCCCCATGTCAATTATCCAATCGGCAACTTTGATAACATCAAGATTATGCTCTATAACAACAACCGTATTCCCCGCGTCCACAAGGCGAGACAGAACATCTATGAGTTTTCTCACATCATCCATGTGCAGTCCCGTTGTCGGCTCGTCAAGTACATACATTGTGTTTCCGGTGCTTCGCTTTGAAAGCTCCGTTGCCAGCTTCACTCTTTGCGCCTCTCCGCCGGAAAGTGTTGTGGACGGCTGACCGAGCTTTATATATCCAAGTCCCACGTCCTGAAGCGTTTGCAGCTTTCTTCTGAGGGCGGGAAGATTTTCAAAGAACACAAGAGCCTCGTCAACAGTAAGCTCCAGCACCTCATATATGTTCTTGCCCTTATAGTGAACCTCAAGCGTCTCTCTGTTGTAGCGTTTCCCCCTGCACACTTCGCATGGAACGTATATATCAGGCAGAAAGTGCATCTCGATCTTAATAAGCCCGTCTCCCGCACACGCTTCGCAACGTCCGCCTTTGACATTGAACGAGAACCTGCCGGGTCCATAACCCCGTGCCTTTGCGTCCGGTGTGCTTGCGAAAAGTGCGCGTATATCGTTAAATAGCCCCGTATACGTTGCGGGATTGGAACGCGGTGTGCGTCCTATAGGTGACTGGTCGATATTGATAACTTTATCGAGGTTTTTTATACCCTCGATTTTTTTGTGTTTTCCCGCGTGTAAATGCGCCCTGTTAAGTTCCGCGGCCAGAGCCTTGTACATCACTTCCGAAACGAGCGAGGATTTTCCGGAGCCTGACACTCCTGTTACGCACACGAGCTTTCCAAGGGGAAAACTGACAGTAACTTTTTTGAGATTATTTTCCTCAGCTTCAACTACTGTAAGGAATTTACCGTTCCCCTCACGGCGCGTCTCCGGTATCGGTATGAACTTACGCCCCGACAGATACTGCCCTGTAATCGACTTATCATCTTTCAGAATTTCCTCCGGCGTTCCAGCAAATACTACCTCTCCACCGGAAACTCCCGCTCCAGGTCCTATATCAACGATGTAATCAGCCGCCATCATAGTTTCCTCATCGTGTTCAACAACTATGAGCGTATTGCCAAGGTCGCGCAGCTGTTCGAGAGTAGCTATCAGCTTCGCGTTATCGCGCTGATGCAGTCCGATAGAAGGCTCGTCCAATATATACAATACCCCCATGAGCGCGGAACCGATCTGTGTCGCGAGCCGTATGCGCTGGCTTTCACCGCCGGAAAGTGTACTTGCTCTGCGTGACATTGTGAGATATTGCAGACCAACGCTCTTGAGAAATCCAAGGCGCGAACGTATCTCTTTCAATATTGGCTGTGCAATAATCGCGTTTTTCTCAGACAGTGTAGGCTCCAATTCGTCAATAAACCTGAGTGCCGCGTTCACCGACATATTGCAGAAGTCCGCAATACTTATACCTCCCACAGTTACCGCGAGAATCTCCGGACGCAGTCTCGCGCCGTGACACGCGGGGCAGTCGCACTCTGTCATATACTGTTCAAGCTCCCAGCGTGTGAATATTGAGTTCGATTCATTGTAGCGTCTTTCAAGATTTGTTACGATACCCTCAAACGGACGTGATACAGTCCTCGCGCCGACATCGTTACCGTATGTGATACTGATCGCCTTGTTTCCGGTACCGTAGAGCAGAGCTTTGACCGCCGCTTTTGACATATCTTTTATAGGCGTATCAATAGTGAAATCGTACTCTTTACCGAGAGCGTGGTAGTATGACAGGGCTATAGTATCTTTTTTTATATTTCCCCAGCCGGAAGCCTTAATGCCGCCGTCCGCTATAGAGAGCGATGTATTCGGCATAATGATGTCAGGATCCACTTTGAGCTGCATACCAAGACCTGAACACGATGGACACGCGCCGAGAGGATTATTAAACGAAAACGCCCTCGGCGTGACCTCTTCTATCGAGATACCGCAGTCCTCGCAGGCGAAATTCGATGAAAAAACCACATCCCGCTCCTCTGTCGGCAGATTCACGATAACAATACCTCCGCCAAGACTGACAGCCGTCTCTATCGAATCTGTGAGCCGTCCGGTGATATTCTCGCGCACCACGAGCCGGTCTATCACAATTTCGATACGGTGCTTTATGTTTTTCTCAAGCTTGATCTCCTCATTCAAATCGTACAAGTTCCCGTCAATACGGGCGCGTACAAAACCGCTCTTTTTCGCGTCAGCTATCACTTTTACATGTTCACCCTTGCGGTCTTTTATAACGGGAGCGAGTATCTGAATGCGTGTACCCTCCGGCATAAGGAGGATCTGGTCAACCATCTGATCCACCGTCTGCTGGCGTATCTCTTTACCGCACTTTGGACAATGAGGAACGCCAATATTCGCGTACAGGAGCCTCAGATAGTCGTAAATCTCCGTGACCGTGCCGACGGTAGAACGCGGATTATTGTTAGTGGTTTTCTGATCTATAGAAATTGCGGGTGAAAGACCCTCTATAACATCAACATCCGGTTTATCCTTTTGTCCGAGGAACTGTCTCGCGTAAGAACTCAGGCTCTCGACATAACGCCGCTGACCCTCAGCGTATATTGTGTCGAACGCCAGCGACGATTTTCCTGAGCCTGAAAGTCCGGTAAGAACGACCAATTTGTCTCGCGGCAGTTCGAGGTCAATGTTTTTCAGGTTATTTTCCCGCGCACCCTTGATTACAATACTTTCATGCATATAATTTTTGCCTTCTTTTTTACTGTTGAAATACAGCAGATTAGCGTATCCGTCCTTTGAGCCGGAACGAAAACGATTCTCTCTTTGCCATTCAATATATTATAACACATCAGCGGGAAATTTCAACTGTGTTCACGGATTTTTGTAATAGTGCGTATGTAAATCGGAGCATGGGCGGTTAATCTGCAGGTGCTTATCTCTCGCGTGATGGAGCATTTGGAAAGCGTTTTGTAAACGAATCAGACACCTCGCCGCGAGTGATATTTTAAAAACGCTCATATTCTGTATACGGGCGTTTGTCTTTCGGTAAAGCGCAATATCTTGATGTTTTGTGCTGCTTACTGACGCGGTGATTTGTCGGTTAGCGATTGGATATGCTTTACAATACCGAAAAATGCTCTTGCAATATTCACAGATTGTCTATTGAAAATCGAGTTGCTCCCCTCAATACATCGCAAAAAAATACTTGACAACCTCATAATTCCGTGATAAAATACAAATACCGCTTCGTGCAGGCTAAAAATGCCGTTTGGCTGCCTCCGCGAGCGAGTCTCTATTGAATTAAGAGGTGAAAATTTAAATGACAGCAATTATTGAAGCGTGCGGGAAGCAGTACAGAGTAAACGAGGGAGATGTCGTGTATCTCGAAAAGCTGAACGAAGAAAACGGCGCGTCGGTTACTTTCGATAAGGTTCTGGCTCTTTTCAACGATGACGGCGAAGGTACTTTCGGTACTCCGACAATCGATGGCGCGTCAGTTACCGCGACAGTCGAAAAGACCGGCAAGTCTAAGAAAATCATCGTCTACAAAATGCACGCTAAGAAGAATTACCGCCGGAAACAGGGTCACCGCCAGCCATACACAAGGGTAAAGATCGAGACTATTTCCGCGTAACGCGCAAGCAAATTAGTTTTTGATTGATTTGCAGCCGCTTGCTCACTTTATACGGTAATTTTCAGTTTAATTAGCCCGGATATTATCTGCGTCTTTGTTGTCAGATTTAGCGGCTGTAAAAGTGAGCAGACAGATTTTTCTATCGTGTTATTATTTTAGAAAATGGAGGTGTGACTCTGTGGCACATAAAAAAGGTATGGGTTCCACTAAAAACGGTCGTGATTCCGAATCGAAACGTCTCGGTGTCAAAAGAGCGGATGGTCAGTATGTCCTCGCCGGTAATATTCTTGTCCGTCAACGCGGCACGAAAATACACCCGGGTATAAATGTCGGCAAGGGTAAAGATGATACACTGTTTGCCACCGCAAACGGAAGAGTGCATTTTGAGCATATCAACCGCGACCGCAAGCGTGTTTCCGTATACGCTGTGGAATAAAAGACAAAGCAAGTTCCCCGTATGATCTGCAACTGGATCTGCGGGGTTTTCTGCTTGATAAAAGATAAAGAGCGGAAATAATAAATAGTGAAATCAAACGCTTAAAAGCGCAGAAGAATCTAAGTTTTTCTCACCATGTTCAGAAACTGATTGCTTAAAACTTCTTATTCGAGCAAAACGGTCAAGGCTGAAATTTATTTCGGTTTTGAACAGAAATTGGAGGACACTTACAAAATGTACCATGACATCATAGATACGATCGGATTTCTCGCTGACAAGGATCCGGAGATTGCCGCGTCAATGCGCCGCGAGCTTGAGAGACAAAGCAGAAATATAGAGCTTATCGCGTCAGAGAACTATGTATCTCCCGCTGTTATGGCGGCTATGGGCAGCGTTCTCACAAATAAATATGCCGAAGGATATCCGGGCAAACGCTACTACGGAGGCTGTGAGTACGTTGACGAGGTGGAAACTATCGCGATCGAACGGGCAAAGAAACTTTTTTCAGCCGAGTATGTGAATGTACAGCCGCACTCCGGCGCACAGGCGAATACTGCCGTTTATTTCGCGCTTCTGAAACCCGGCGACACTGTTCTCGGCATGAATCTTGCTGAGGGAGGACATCTCACGCACGGGTCACCTGTAAATATTTCCGGCAAGTATTTCAACTTCATTCCCTACGGTGTGTCAGCCGAAACAGGGCAAATAGACTATGACGCACTCAAGGCACTTGCCATGAAACACAGACCAAAACTTATTGTTGCGGGTGCTTCAGCGTACCCGAGAGCTATTGATTTTGCCGCAATGCGTGAAATTGCCGATGAATGCGGAGCGTTGCTGATGGTTGATATGGCACACATCGCGGGTCTTGTGGCGGCGGGAGTGCATCAAAGCCCCATTCCATACGCCGATGTTGTCACAACAACTACGCACAAAACACTCAGAGGTCCGCGTGGCGGCATGATCCTCTCGCGTGATGCAGAATTTGGCAAGCAGTTTAACAAGGCTATCTTCCCCGGCACTCAGGGCGGACCGCTGATGCACACGATAGCGGCGAAAGCTGTGTGTCTGAAAGAGGCGTTAGAACCGGAATTTACTGATTATCAGAAAAAAATCGTAAGCAACGCCAAAACGCTTGCCGGTAAACTCCTCAATTATGGTATCAACCTTGTTTCCGGAGGCACCGATAACCATTTAATGCTTGTAGATCTTCGCGGTACGGGTGTAACAGGTCGGCAGCTTGAAACGAATCTTGATAAAGTCTTTATCACCGTCAACAAGAACGCTGTTCCGAACGATCCTGAAAAGCCGTTCACTACAAGCGGAATACGCATTGGCACTCCCGCCGTTACAACACGCGGTTTCGGGGATGAAGAGATGGCTGTAATTGCCGAGTGCATAAACGATACCATACGGGATTTCGATGGTACCGCCGAGAAATCAAGGGAACGTGTCTGTGAACTTTGCGGCAAATTCCCGCTGTATAGATAATACGTCAGGCTTCGAGAAACTTGTTTGACCGGAAAAAGTTAATTAGAAAATTTAAGGAGAGACTGCTTAAACAGGCAGTCTCTCCTATGTATTGAGATCTTTTATCAATAATTTCGCATTTTCCGCATATATTCAAGTTGCCAATTCACAACGCAATCGCGAATATTGTTTGATTTGCTTTATTTGCTGAAAGTCAAACAAATTCTTGGTTTTGAAGCTTTAACAGAAATATTTGCGTAAAAGCGTACCTCTGAAAAGGGCTTCTATTTACCTCCAAATTCAACGTGACTTGTGAACTTTGAGGATGTTTAGACCTTCCGGTATAATAGATGCAGATTAAAGTGCCGCCGTGATTATTGCCATTGAATAGACTTCATCGGCGTTGCATCCGCGGGAGAGATCATTTATAGAAGCGTTAAGTCCTTGGAGAATCGGACCGTAGGCATCGTAGCCGCCGAGTCTCTGAGCGATTTTGTAGCCGATGTTTCCTGCTTCGATGATTGGGAATATAAATGTGTTTGCGTAGCCCGCAACCTTGGAACCGGGGAACTTGAGCTGCCCGACAGTCGGACTTACAGCGGCGTCAAACTGCATTTCACCGTCAATAGCAAGTTCCGGCGCAAGTTCCTGTGCGACCTTGACAGCTTCAGCCGACAGCGCGACTGTGCCTCCCTTGCCGCTTCCTTTAGTTGAGAAACTGAGCAGAGCAACCTTTGGATCAATACCAAAAACCTTTGCTGTTCTTGCCGTTTCCACCGCGACTTCCGCCAGCTTCTGTGCGCCTGAGAATGTTACGTTGCCCTCTTTGTCAACTGAATCTTCGTATGAAAGGTTGATGGCGCAGTCACCCATGCAGATAGTACGCAGAGCCTCGTCACCAGTCTCGCGTGTGAGAATAAAGCTCGATGAAACAAGATGCGCTCCGGGACGTGTCTTGATGAGCTGCAATGCCGGACGAACAGTGTCAGCCGTCGAATATGTAGCACCGCCCAAAAGACAGTCGGCAACACCCATCTTCACAAGCATTGTACCGAAGTAGTTACCCTTTTTGAGCGCGGCACGGCACTCGTCAGCCGTCATTTTGCCTTTGCGAAGCTCCACCATTTTGTCCACCATAGCGTCAAATCCATCGTAGCTTGCGGGGCTGATGATCTGCGTATCGCCAATGTCAAAGCCGCACTCTTTGGCTTTTGCGTGTACCTCGTCCGGATCACCGATAAGAATAACGGTGAGGAAATTCTCCTTGACGAGTCTGGCGGTTGCCTCAAGGATTCTCGGATCATGCCCCTCGGTGAACACGATTCGTTTACCGGCACCTTCGAGTTTCTTCTTGAGATTGTCAATTATTTCCATTGTTTTACCTCCATATAATTTAAATTTATTCCAATGTTAAAATTATACCACGAAATATGAAAAATATCAATAGTAAAATAAATAAAAATCAGGGCAAAACCGCGTTCACGCGATACCGGGCTTTTGCTTTCGTGCCAATGACCGTGTTTGAACTCAAGCGGACGGGTCAGTCTTGAACCGGCAGGGAAATTGCCGTATCAGGCGGTAATTTAAGTTTCTACGCAAATGGCAGAGACGGGACATTTTGCAGGCAATCGCTTAACCTCCAATTATGTCCTTACCGGCAGACATCAGAAAGGCGCAAAGCAGCAACACAGAGAGCAAGGCAAGCGGGAAGTGTGCAGCGCGGAAGTACCGCTTGACGGCAGTAATCAATTCCGCGCCTACGGGATAAAGAGCCGTACAAGCAAATTCAGAGCAGGTGCGTGTGGTATATTCTACTTCTTCTCAACAACTTGTATTGAAAGCTCGTCAAGCTGCTTTTTAGAAACCGGAGCCGGCGCACCCATAAGAAGATCCTGCGCGTTCTTATTCATTGGGAACGCGATAATTTCGCGTATCGACTCTTCGTTTGCCAAAAGCATGACCATTCTGTCAATACCCGGCGCGATTCCGGCATGAGGAGGCGCACCATAACAAAACGCATTATACATCGCGGGGAATTTTGACTTAACATCTTCCTCGCTCAGCCCCACAAGCTCAAATGCCTTGACCATTATCTCAGGGTCGTGGTTACGCACGGCACCGGAACTTAACTCCACACCATTTACCACCAAATCGTATTGATACGCTGTTATTGTAAGCGGGTCGCACTCCCCTCGTTCAGCTTTCTCAAGAATCTCAAGTCCGCCGTTGGGCATTGAGAACGGGTTGTGGCAAAATTCAAGCTCTCCCGATTCCTCGCCTATCTCGTACATCGGAAAATCAACTATCCAGCAAAATTCGTAACGCTCCCTGTCAATGTACTGCGGGAAATTTGCCGCTGTGATTTTAATAGCCGCTCCCGCTATCTTCTGCGCTGTACGTCTCTGTCCGGCAGCCAAAAGCACAAGAGAACCTTTTTTAAGCGAGAGTTCCTTTGACAGCGGCTCCTGTCTGCTCTTGAGGAACTTAGAAACTCCGCCTGTAAGTTCACTATCGAGCTTGAACCAATACGGTTTAGACCCCGCCTGCACCTCAACATCGGCACAGAGCTTGTCGATCTGCTTTCTTGTACCGGTAAAATCCGGAACCACGACCGCCTTTACAACGCCTTCCTCAAATGGCGCGAATCCGCATCCGGAAACGAGTTCCGTGACATCCTGTGCCGTGAGCTTTATCCTCAAATCGGGCTTGTCAGTTCCGTATACATCCATAGCTGTCTCGAAAGGTATACGTCTGAACGGAGCGTTTGAGACTACATCATACTGTCCGAATTTTGCGAACACAGGCGGCAACACATCCTCAATTACAGAGAATACATCTTCCTGCGTCGCGAACGCCATCTCCATATCAAGCTGGTAAAATTCACCTGGTGACCTGTCGGCTCTCGCGTCCTCGTCACGGAAGCACGGAGCTATCTGAAAATATCTGTCGAATCCCGATGTCATAAGAAGCTGCTTGAATTGCTGAGGTGCCTGCGGGAGTGCGTAAAAACTCCCCGGATAGTTGCGGCTCGGAACAAGGTAGTCTCTTGCTCCTTCAGGCGATGATGCCGTGAGGATAGGTGTTGTAATCTCAAGAAAACCGTGTTCTGTCATAGAATTTCTGAGTGCCGCGACTATCTTTGAACGCAGAATGATATTCTTTTGCACATCAGGATTACGAAGATCAAGAAAACGATATTTAAGTCTTGTTGATTCATCAGCCTCGCGTGATCTGTTTATCTGGAATGGCAGAGCGTTATAGCGGCACTTGCCGAGAACAGTAATTTTCGCGGGTACTACCTCAATATCACCAGTAGCCTGTTTCGGGTTTTTGCTGGCGCGTTCGCGCACTGTCCCCTCGACACTGATTGTTGATTCTTTGTTTATGCTTTTCAGCTCTGATATTATACTTTCATTTTCCGCTACTATCTGCGTTGTGCCGTAGAAGTCGCGCAGAACAGCGAAAACTAAATTCGCGCTGACTTCACGGATATTTTCAAGCCATCCGGCGAGTACAACTTCCGTGCCGTTATCAGAAAGGCGAAGTTCCCCGCAGGTATGTGTACGTGATTGAACCATATACTGCAATATCTCCTGTTTTATTTATTTTTCCGCGATAAGCTTTGGTATTTTTCGCTTTCCAAGCTCGTTGAGTATAAACGCAGACGCATTATCAAACGGAACCTCCGTCTGAATACCTGTGTCGAGATTCTTTATTGATACGGTATTGTTAGCCGTCTCGTCCTCACCGAGAAAGATGGCAAACGGAATTTTCAGCTTTGACGCATAGGAAATTTTTGCTTTGAATTTCTTTTTTTCAAAATAAATCTGAGTTCTCACTCCCGCGTCTCGAAGCGCGGTCGAAAGTTTTACGGAGTACGACATATCATCGGTCATCGGGATAATCAGCGCGTCCGCTGGCGGTTCAGTGTAATCGCACAAGAGGCTGCGATCATCAAGAACGAAAAACAGCCGCGTAACTCCTATTGATACGCCGACACCCGGAAGCTTCTTATCCGTATAATACCCCGCAAGGTTATCGTAACGACCGCCGGAGCATATGGAACCTATCTCCGGGTAATCGGTCATGAATGTCTCGTAGACTGTGCCGGTATAGTAGTCAAGTCCTCTTGAGATAGCAAGGTCAATTTGCACATATTGCTCAGGCACACCGAAGCTTTCAAGAAGCTCTGTGACAGTTTTAAGCTCATCAAATCCGGTGTCGTAGGTTTCGCTGCCCTTGCCGCAATACTCACCAATACTTGAGAGAATCTCCGCGTTTGTTCCCTTTGCCGTGGTAAAGCGTATAAGCTTATCTGTGTCTTTCTCTGAAAGTTTCAAATCGTCAGCAAGTATGGCGCGGAGCTTATCCTCACCTATCTTGTATATCTTATCAACAGAACGCATTATGTCGGCGGCACGGTCGGAAAGCCCCAAAAGCTCATAAAACCCTGTCAGGAGCTTACGGTTATTTATGTGAATAGCGAATTTTGTAAGCCCCAGCTCCGTAAACGCTCTATAGATAACAGACGGCATTTCCGCATCATTATATATTGAGAGTGCGCCGTCACCAACTATATCAATATCAGCCTGATAAAACTCACGGTACCGTCCGCGCTGTGGGCGTTCCCCGCGATATACCTTCCCAATTTGGAGCCTGCGAAACGGGAAGGTAAGTTCAGGGTAGTGAAGAGCGGCATATTTCGCAAGCGGTACGGTTAAATCGAACCGAAGCGCGAGGTCATTGTCGCCCTTAGTGAAGCGGTAAATCTGTTTTTCAGTCTCCCCGCCGCCTTTTGCAAGAAGAATATCACTTGATTCAATAATCGGCGTGTCAATTTTGATAAATCCGTATCGTGAATAGATCTTTTCAAGCGTATCCATAAATCGGTCAAGCTGCGTCTGCTTTTGCGGCGGAAGATCCATAAATCCCGAAAGGGTACGCGGTTTTATTTCAGCCATATTTTTTCCTTCTTGATAACTTATTTTTTGGGATTAACTATATCGCGCCAATCTAAAAGACCGTCGGCAAGACCCCTTATAAGCACTTCAGCTGTAGCAACATTCGACGCGAACGGAACATTCTGTTTGTCGCACAGTGAGGATATTTTCATAACCGATTGCGCTCCGGACTCATCTGATGGGTCGTTAAAAAACAGGACAAGGTCAAGTTCGTTGTAGGCAAGCCTTGCACACATCTGCTGATCCCCGCCCTGTGTGCATGACAGATACAGGCTTACCGGCAGCCCCGTAGCGTCCGCCACCATACGTCCTGTTGTATTTGTCGCGCACAACGAATGTGCTGAGAGTATTCCGCAATACGCAATGCAGAATTGTACCATTAGTTCCTTTTTCCTGTCGTGTGCCATCAATGCGATATTCATAGAGCCACCTGCTTTCTTAAATAATATAGTTTTCGCAAATATAATAGTGCCAGATACTACAGCACATTTTTGCCGTCTTTTTCTCAAAGCCGAAATGAACTTTGGGTTTGAAAGTGTAAAATAAACTCCGCACGGCAAAGCTGCCGAAAAGCGAGTTATTGTTACGGATAAATTTCGCAAGTAATTGCAGAAAATAATCAGAATAATTAACGCTCAAAGACCGGAAAATTTCAGGTTGTTAATTGTTGTATTCAGAGGTAATTTATCAGCAAATTCTCAGACATTTTGCTCGTCAATCAATGCTGAGGGTGTATCATCAATTTCTTGAATCCACGCAGTTCAAAACGCTCCAGCATAATCAAATCAGTGTATATATGGTTTTGGGACTTCTATGCTTGTTGAAAATTTCACCCGTGCCGTAAAATATAAAATCCGTCTCGACTATATTTATACCTTC
>CAZKLU010000055.1:0-12232 GCA_964553775.1 uncultured Oscillospiraceae bacterium
TGATGATTCATCTGAAGCACCATCAGGATTTCCGGCGATCAACAGACTTTCATCAACGGCTTCTGTTTTCGCTGTTTCTTCAATTACTTGGGGTTTCGCTGTTTCTTCAATTACTTGGGGTTTCGCTAATTCATCGATGACCTCGGTTTTTGCAGTATCCTCAACCCGTTGTTCATCTTCTTCGTTCAATTTTTTTCCTCCTGATAAGGGACAACGTGCCGCGCTTAAACTATGAATTTCAGCGTTGGGCGCAATTTATTTTATTTCAACATTGTCATTATCGTACAATCTCTGCGCGAACTGACCGGGTACGCCGTTCACAAAAAGCTCCACCATCTTTTCAAGGTGGTCGAAGTCGATTCCGCTGTACTGTACAAGATCCATCAGAAAATACGGATCCCCATTCGGTTTGCCGGGGAGATTCAGCACATTTCCGTTCAGTGTCAGGTGTATCGGCGGTCCCGCTCCGGCGGACGACATATTCTTGGGGGATTCACGAACGGCGAGGGGCTTCGTGGTGATTTCGGGCTTCGGCTCCTCGGCTCTGTCCGCCCATATTTCATCTCCGGTGTGAACCTTTGTATCGAGACGCGACAGCACTCCGTTAAGCGTCACACTGCCCGCAAAGTCTGTGCCGAGAATATCCGCGAGAGTTCTCTCCGCGTCTCTGCCTGATTTTGCCGGTTCAAACAGAACATTGTCACCGGCGTGGACAACGGTTGACAGCTCCGCCTCGGTGCCGTTGATAGTTATCTCAGGCGGCGCGGCAAGCTCCCCTCTATAGAACATACGCTCACCGTTCACCGTGACTGACAGATTGGCTCCCGTGTGACCCATGAGATCGGCGTATCTGTAACCGTTCATAAGCAATATATCGCGCACATTTATCGTACCGCTTCTGAACAGCTTTGCCGGTGCGCCGTTCAGCAGAATGATATAGCTGTCATTGATAAGCCCAAGACCGGCGGAGATCGCTATACCGAGCGGCGTGGCGTATTCGGGGTCATTGAGGTTATAATCGTCAGCGAACGCGCTTTTTTCAAAGTGGTTCCCCGCTATCGCGACGCGGGTGCTGTCAATGTCAAGAGCGTCCGCCACCTGCTCACGCAAGCCCAGGAGCTTACTTCCGCCTCCCGCGAGGAACACCGCTGACGGCACTCTGCCGTTAATATCCACAATGCGCGTGGCAAGCTCCTTTGCGAGAGCCGTAACGCCGGGTTCTATAATTTCCTCTAACTTCTTCGGATCTATCTCGTGGGGAAGCCCTAAAATATCGTTGTAGGCAATCGGCTTGTCCGCGTTAAGCTGCGTTTTGAGCATTTCGCCTGTATCGAAATCTATGAGCAGTGCTCGCATGAGAATTTCCGTTATCTCGTCACCCGCCGTTGTAGCCATTGTGTAGCCGACAACGCTGCCGTCACGGCAAACGGCAATATCTGACGTTCCCGCGCCAATATCGACTAAAACAAGGTTAAGAAGCCTTATATCAGCCGGAATTGCCGCGTTAAGCGACGCTATAGGCTCCAGAGTGAGACTCGCGACCTCAAGACCGAGCTTCGATACGACAGCGTATAGACTGTCAACCACTTCTCTCGGAAGAAACGTCGCGACAACCTCCGCCTCAAGTGTGCTGCCGCTGTGTTCACGCAGACTTTGCAGAGGGTAGCCGTCGAGACGATAGCCCGACACCGTATAGCCGACCATGTAATACTGCTCGCTTTTCGTCTGACCTGTTCCTATGATTATCTTCTCCGCTTCGGACACGGCACCCGCCTCAAGCTGGTTTATGAGATCCTCGTGTATCCTGTGCGGGGAGGGAAGCTCTATAGTGAAACTCGCGGATTCCGATTTGAGGGCGCGTCCGGCGGCAGCTACCGATACCTTCGACAATTTAATCTTGGTGCGTGTCTCAAGACGGCTCAGCACGACCTGCGCCACGTCCGCAACCTTGTCTATATCCTCGATCTGCCCGTCAAGCATGGCACGCTGACCGTGGTTCTTGGACTCGATAGCCATGACATGCAGCTTGCCGTCCTCAACGCGACCGACAATGCCGATTATGCTTCGTGTGCCAATATCGAGAGCAAATATATCGTTTTTTTCCTGTGCTTTTAGCTTATCCGCCATCATATCACCTCGCCTTGCGGATAATGGGTTTCGCTCCTCCGGTGCTTATCTCGCCGAATTTGCCTTTTTCCATATCGCTTATGATTTTTCCATCAGATAATGTAATCACTCGCTTACGCAGCGTGTTGACTATGTTGCTTGCGTGTGTCGCCATGAGAATTGTGGTGCCGCGTTTGTTAAGCTCCTTAAATAAGCGAATGAAATCCCAAACCGTATCGACATCCATTTTTTCCGTTACCTCGTCAAGGATAAGGACGGCGGGACTGAACATTATCGCTTTCGCCACCTCTACTCTGCGGCATTCGCTCATGTTCATCTCACGCGGGAATGTGTCCTCGCAGCCTGACATACCTACAAGGCTGAGAGCCTTCTGCATAAGCCCCTCGTATATCAGCATATTCTTTCCGAGAAACAGGTTAAGCCCCTTTTTCGGTATCATATTTGCCCGGACGGTTTCGGAACGCACTATCTGGGATTCCTGTTTGACCAGACTGATATTTTGCGGAAGACGCTGCTTCTCGCGGCGCGGGAGTTTGCGTATATCTACATTGTCCACATATACAGTACCCTTGTCGGGCTTCACAATACCGGCGGCAAGACCCAGAAGAGTGCTTTTCCCTGAACCACGGCTGCCGATTATAAACGTGAACTCTCCCTGCGCTATAGTGAGATCAATATCCGTTACCGCATCCATTGTGTTGATCTTTCTGCCGAAACTACCCTTCTTATCCTTAAAACCCTTTGAGACGTTCTCAAACCGCAGCTCCGGCAAAATAATCACACTCCAAACATTAAAGGCTCCGCTGACCGGATGCCGGATTTTGTTGCAAAAGAAACTGAAACCATAACGCTCCGCGAAAATTCAAATCTGCCCCGAAAACGCCGGAAAACTATCCTGTTATAGGCGTAAAGCAGTCTTTCACGGACACGAACGCAAACCCGCGCTCACCGACCGGGGCGCGAATATTCAGACATGGATTCACGGGCAATCGGGGTCTGGTTCGCTTTTACTTATTGAACTTCACATAAAACGATTTTTTGCCGCTGAGCTTCACGCTTAATGTTCTGTCAAGCTGTGTAGCCCGTTCATGGAGACGCTTGAACCTTGCCGTTTCTCTCGCGGCGGGTTCCTCGCCCTCACGCGGTTCCGCTCCGTTCAGAAGCTGCCATGCGCGTCTCGCGTTTTCCTCCGGAAGCTGCGAAAGGTAATTGTCTAACTGCCTGTCTATTTCCGCGAGACTTTTGAGCGCGTCCTGACGCATGGAGATGAACATACGCACTGAGATCTGGTCGCGGCGTTCCGCAGCGTCTATTGTCTGCCGCGTAAGATCAATAAATTCATCCATGAGCATACACTGCTTTTTGCGCCGTTCCGCTATGTAGAGAATTTCACTGCCGTTCATTACGCTTCTCCGCCCGCTCTGCCGCGCTTCTGCGTTCCGCCTCGCGGAATGTGTCACGCAAGTCGGAAACCATCGGCATGATCTTGTCAAGCTCCGTTTTGTTGCGCCCGACCTTCACGCGCTGCATCTCATATATGAAGAAGTCGTAGAGCCGATGAAGATTGAGGCTCACAGGATACCTCATATCGAGAGTGTCGTCAAGATAGCGAAGGATCTCAATACTCCTTTCGGCGGACGCTTCAAGGAGCGCGTAATCCCCGCTCTCCAGCGCAAGACCGCAGCGGTGCATCCTCTTTACCAGCTCATCATAGAGCATGAGCAGCAGTTCCTCATTTGTCATCGTGTTAAGGGACTGTTCTTTGTAGTGCTGATATCCTCTCGCGTTCATAACTTTACCTCTTATTCAAGATATTCATGATGATCTCATTAAGTATTTGAAGTATTTGCCGATTGCGGAGATCCGCTTTTACAGTAAAAGCCGGTAATTGCCGTTTGCTGTAAGCCTTTTCATTCCCGCCGCACGGAAAAACCGGTTTCTGAGCGTCTCCTTCCGTGACGGGGACGGGCAGACCCTCAGATTTCGCGTAAATTGATAAATTATTTACATAGGGCTATTAATTTTCCCGCTAAATATATCGACAATAATATTAGAAAGATAAGAGTTATTACAAAATTTTTATTGGGAGGAAATTTGAGGTGAAGAAAACGATCGCCATAACTAACCAGAAGGGCGGAGTAGGCAAGACGACGACCGCACTCTCTATAATCGGGACTTTGACGCTTCGTGAAAGACGCGTGCTTGGGGTTGACCTTGACCCGCAGGGCAGTCTTGGATTCAGCGCGGGACTTGATATAGAAAACTGTGATACTGTGTACGATGTACTGAAGGGCAAGCTGCCGATTCGTGACGCGATAGTCAAGACTGATATTGGCGATATACTTCCGTCCAATATTCTTTTATCAACGGCGGAACTGGAGTTCAACGTGCCGGGGCGGGAATATCTTTTGAAAAACGAGCTTGTCAAAGTGATGGATGACTATGACTATATTATAATTGATACACCTCCGGCTCTCAATATACTGACAGTCAACGCCTATGTCGCGGCGCAGGGGCTTATCATTCCGATGGCACCGGAGATACTGAGCCTTCTCGGTATCTCACAGATACGGGACACTATAGACACGGTGAGAAAGTACTATAATCCTGAGCTTGTGGTTCTCGGTATACTTCTTAACCGGTTCAGTGCGCGTCTCAATCTGAACCGCGAGGTTGAGGAGATGTCCGGCGAGATAGCGAAAAGACTTAACACCCGCGTGTTCTCGACAAAAATACGCTCAAGCGTTGTTGTCGCGGAGTCACCGGCGCACGGCGAGAGCGTAATGACATACGCGCCAAATTCAAAACCCGCGCAGGATTTCCAGCTTCTGGTGGACGAGCTTATTGGCAGCAGTATATAGGGAACACAGCCGCGTATTGGACGCGGGCAATTTTCGATAAAACAATGATATGATGAAAGAAAGAGGAGATATTTGATGGCAACAAACTCTAAAGGCGGTAAAAGCAGCAGAAGCAGCAAAACTGACCGCGTATTAGGACTTTTGACCGACCCGGGAAACAGCGGCGGTTCTGATTCCGCCGGAAACAGCGGCACGGGCGCAAGCAGGCAGACTGCCGCTCCCAAGCTCGATGACAAGACCGCGCAGACACGGATCCATGACGCTTTAGCCGAGGAGCTTGCGGCATCGTTTCCGGAACCTATAGGATCGACTGTGATATTGGATGAACCGGAGCCTTTGAATATTGCGCCGACTGAGCCAGTAGACGCGGCGCAGAAGCCGTCAAGACCGCCGCGCCGACCCGCTATGCACCCCGCGCCGACCCCGCCGTCGCAGCAGCAGCCTGCACAGGCGCAGCCGCAGCAGCCTAATGTACAGGCGCAGCCTGCACAGACGTACACCCCGCCGAAGCCCAATGTACAGGCACAGCCGTCACAGGCACAGACAGCGCAGCCGAGTGTGCGGAATCCCGAACCTGTTCGCCGCGCACCGTCCGTTCCTGACCCGGTACCGCAGACTGTGAAGGCGGCGGAAACAGAAGAGCATTTCTATTACAACATAGCGCAGTCGATCGTGGAGGCGAAGGTCGATAATTTCATAAGGATTACCGAGACATGTAACTGTGAACGGTGCCGACTGGATGTAATGGCACTCGCTCTGACGAATCTGCCGCCAAAGTATGTCGTTACAAAAAACACCGAACTCATACCGAGACTTGGAATGTATGAGCAGAAGAACAGCGCGGAAATCTCCGCTCAGATACTTAACGCCTGTATCACAGTAAAGGCGCGTCCGCACCACATGAGAGAGGAATAAACGGCAGTCTCAACAAGACCGAAAAAGCGTTTGGGGCTTCAAAATCCGCCCTCTGAACGTGACATTATGATTTTCAGGACAGAGCCGCCGGAGCTTTTGCCGCGTGGGAATTTTTGCGCGGAACCGGCGGCTTCGGCGTGGAGCCGCTAAACGCTCGTGAAACCGGCTTTAACCGGTGATTTTTGCCGTTTCCCAATGCTTTATTACGCGGGAGGGTACAGAGATGACCGTGCTTGCTTCTATTTATATTCTTTCCGCGCTCTCGCTCCTTCTCTCACGAAAATGGAGGATATTTACCATTTCGGGCGCGGCACTCGCGGCGGCGTCTTTTCTTGCGGCGTTTGCTCTGGGAATTTCAGCGGAATATATCAGCGCGGGACTTTCAGGGCTTCTGTGCTGCCTTGCGCCGCGGCTTTTACGGAACGGGGACAGCGGGAAATGAACTTCATCACACCTGAATTTGTGCTGTCTCTGCCGGTTGCTCTGCTGCTTTACAGGCTTCTGCCGCAAAGAGGGAGACAGTGTCTCCTTCTTATCATCAGCGCGGCGGCGTATATATATTGGAACGGTCTTGCGGCGGTGCTGCTTTTTACCGTGATACTTGTCTCGTGGCTCGGCGCGAAGCTCACACGCTCAAAGCATGGGAAACTCTGGCGGAACATTTCTGTTCTGCTCATATTATCGGGGCTGTTTGTGTTCAAATACCTCAACTTCACTGTACACCTTGTAAAGCCCGACGCGCCGGTACTCGACATAATTCTGCCTGTCGGCATATCGTTCTATACGTTCCAGTCTGTGTCATATGTGCTTGATGTGTATTCGGAAAAGTCGGAGCCGGAGCCGAATTTCGCGCTCTACACGCTGTTTGTGTGCTACTTCCCGCAGCTTGTCGCGGGACCGATCGAACGGGCGGACAGCCTTATTCCCCAGCTTCGCACATCGCCCCTGCCGACACGCGAGGATATTCGCGAGGGCTTTGTCACGCTTCTCACGGGCTTCGCCATGAAGCTCTGCATAGCCGACCCGCTTTCAAAATACGCCGACCCGGTATTCGCGTCAGCGGGAGACGCGGGAGCTATAGCCGTAATCGTGGGTACAGTGTGTTTCGCGGTACAGATATACTGCGACTTCGCCGGATATTCAGCTATAGCCATTGGCGCGAGCCGTATGTTCGGCATAAGACTTTCGGAGAACTTCAATAGCCCGTATCTTGCGTCATCCGTGGGCGATTTCTGGCACAGGTGGCACATATCCCTCACAAGATGGTTCACCGACTATGTTTACAAGCCGCTTGGGGGAAACAGGAGAGGACTGTGCCGCGAGTGCGTCAATATCATGGTTGTGTTCCTGCTCAGCGGTATCTGGCACGGCGCGAGTTTTACGTTCATATTGTGGGGAGTTCTGCACGGTGCGTATATGGTAATCGAGCGCGTCAGGGGAAAACCGCTTCCGAGGGCGGTCACGCTCTCTCTGGTTCTGTTCGCTTGGATATTCTTCAGAGCCGGTAGCGTCAGTGACGCTGTACTGCTGGTTCAGGGACTTTTCACAGGGTGGTCCGCTGAGACTATGCGCCTTGATGTTTCGCTTCTGTCTCTTGATTTTGCCGCTATAATACATATCGCTGTTTTGGTGCTTGCGTCCTTTGCTCTGCCGGAGCTGAGACGGCGCGGTGACGGAATTACGGTGTTCCTGCTTATTCTCGCGGTATCGGCGGGATTTATAAGCGCGGGAAACGCGGGGGAGAGTTCGTTTATTTATTTCAGGTTTTAGCGTCTGTCCGCCGCCCCACAAGAAGGGCTATTTGCTATGGTTAAAAACAGGCTTTATACGGCAGCTTTTGTTATATTGCTGCTTTCAATTCCGCTGACGCTCCTTGCGGGTATGCTTATGCCGTCACAGTATGGCGATACATTCTGCGGGGAGCTTTGCGATAAGGCGGAACGGCTCAGAAACGCGGAAGGCTCACGGATAATAGTTATCGGCGGCAGCGCGGTCGCGTTCGGAATCGACAGCGCGCTAATGGAGCGGGAGCTGCCGGATTATACTGTGATAAACTTCGGGCTTTACGCCGCGCTTGGTACACGGATAATGCTTGACCTCGCGCTTCCGGAGCTGCGTGAGAGCGATATTGTTATTGTAATGCCGGAGCAGAATGAGGAGGCTCTGTCCATGTACTTCGGCGCGGAGAGTTTTCTTGAGGCGGCTGACGGGAATCCGGCTCTGCTTGAGAATGTGCCTTTGGAGCTTGCCGCGCCGCTGCTTTCACAGGTGCCGTATTTCTCAATGGGCAAGATAAAAAACGCCATAACAGCCGATTTTCCCGAACCCGCCGGAATATACGCGAAAAGTTCGTTCAATAGATACGGAGATGTGGAGAGCGATCTGAACGTGTATAACATCATGGAGGGCGGGTACGATGTGAATACTCCGGTGCTGTTTTCCGAGACAGTGCTTGACAGCGATTTCGCGGACTACCTTAACGTGTTTGCTGAAAACGCCCCGTCAGCGGTCTGGTACCACTTCCCGCCGATGAACGCTCTTGCTGTGGACGGAGATGTTGACTCATACGCGGAGTATCTTCGCAGCAGGATACAATTTCCGCTTGCCGGAGATCCGAACGACGCGGTTATGGACGCGGGATGGTTCTATGACACAAACTTTCATCTCAACTCGTCCGGAAGGACAGCTTTCACAAGGCTGTTAGTGCGCGATATAAAGGCAATGCTCGGAGATTCCTCAAAGACTGACATAGATATTCCATCAATGCCCGTCTATATGGACGCGGAAGAGTATTACGGCACAGATTCAGACAGCGTGTATTTCACCTTCGAGACAGAGGACGGCGCGGCAATACTCACAGGACTTACAGACGATGGTCTTGCGCGGACGAGTCTCACGGTACCGACACACATTGACGGCTATCCGGTGACGAGACTGCAAGCGTGTGTGTTCGCGGGTGATACAGTGCTGGAGAGCGTGACGATTCAGAGCAATATACGGCTCATTGAGGACGGCGCGTTCGATGGCTGCTCATCGCTTGAGGGTATATATCTTGAATCGGAGGATCCCTCTTCCTGCACAGTGGGAGAGGAACTGCTGAAAGGTACAGATTCAGTGATTTATGTGCCTGAAAACGCCCTTGGAGCGTATAAAAGTCACTATATATGGTCGCGTCTCGCGTCATCACTTTCTGGCTTTAGTCATTTTAACCAATAAAAATTCTGAAAATTATCATTATGCCGCGTCCGCTTGCAGTTATTTTTGTAAAAATCGCAAATGCCTAAACTGTTGACTTTTCAGTCCGATTATGCAATAATATAGTGAGAAAGGTATTAAGACATTGATTTTCAGAAAGGCTGGTTTAACAATCCATGGCTAAGGTCGATTTAACAAAATATGGTATAAAAGGCGTAAACGAAATAGTTTACAATCCATCGTATGAGGATCTTTTCCGTGACGAGACGGATCCGAACCTCACAGGCTACGATAAGGGACAGGTCAGCGAGCTTGGCGCGGTAAACGTCATGACAGGCGTGTACACCGGAAGATCTCCTAAAGATAAGTTCATCGTAATGGACGAGAACTCGAAGGACACCGTCTGGTGGACATCGGATGAGTACAAGAACGACAACCACCCCGCGTCTGAGAAGACATGGGAGGCTGTCAAGGATATAGCGGTAAAAGAGCTGTCCGACAAGAAACTCTATGTTGTTGACGCATACTGCGGCGCGAACCACGACACGCGCATGGCTGTACGTTTCATCATGGAGGTTGCGTGGCAGGCGCACTTCATCCGCAATATGTTCATCAAGCCGACAGCGGAGGAGGAAGAGAACTTCGAGCCTGATTTCGTTGTTTACAACGCATCCAAAGCTAAGGTTGAGAACTACAAGGAACTTGGTCTTAATTCCGAGACTGCGGTAGTATTCAACATCACAAGCCGTGAGCAGGTTATAATCAACACATGGTACGGCGGCGAGATGAAAAAGGGTATGTTCTCAATGATGAACTACTATCTCCCGCTCAAGGGCATCGCTTCAATGCACTGCTCCGCGAATACCGACATGAACGGCGAGAACACGGCTATATTCTTTGGTCTTTCCGGCACAGGCAAGACTACACTCTCAACCGATCCGAAGCGTCTTCTTATCGGCGATGACGAGCACGGCTGGGATGATGAGGGCGTATTTAACTTTGAGGGCGGCTGCTACGCGAAGGTTATCAACCTTGATAAGGAGTCCGAGCCTGATATATATAACGCAATCAAGCGCGACGCTCTTCTTGAGAACGTAACACTTGACGAGAACGGCAAAATCGACTTTGCCGACAAGTCCGTCACTGAGAACACCCGTGTTTCTTACCCGATTGAGCATATTGAGAAAATAGTCAAGAACGTACACCCGACTTCCGCGGGTCCCGCCGCGAAGAATGTTATATTCCTCTCCGCTGACGCATTCGGAGTTCTGCCGCCTGTCAGCATACTCACACCTGAGCAGACGCAGTATTACTTCCTCTCCGGCTTCACCGCGAAGCTTGCGGGTACTGAGCGCGGCATAACCGAGCCGACACCGACATTCTCAGCGTGCTTTGGTCAGGCGTTCCTTGAGCTTCACCCGACAAAGTACGGCGAGGAGCTTGTCAAGAGAATGAAGCAGAGCGGAGCAAAGGCGTATCTTGTAAACACAGGCTGGAACGGCACCGGCAAGCGCATTTCAATAAAGGACACTCGCGGAATTATTGACGCTATCCTTGACGGTTCCATTGAGAACGCGCCGACAAAGCAGCTCAAGTATTTCAACTTTGAGATTCCGACCGAGCTTCCAGGCGTTGACCCGAAGATACTCGACCCAAGAGACACATACGCTGATGAATCCGAATGGGAGACAAAGGCGAAGGATCTTGCGGGTAGATTCATCAAGAACTTCGCGAAATATGAGGGCAACCCGGCGGGCAAGGCTCTTGTTTCCGCAGGTCCGCAGCTTTAATTTTGGCAGTTAAATAACAAGTGGTCAGTAGTCAATTCGGCTGCTGACCGCTTTTTGTGTTCTCCGTGATTCAAAGGAGATTTGGCTGAGCGGCTGTAACCTGTTAGCTGTTCCGAGCATAGAATACTCTGTAAACGGGGAGGTGAGCCATTGAGATGGACACTGAGAATCTGAGCAGGGTCTGGAGCAGAGTAGTAAACGGAGCGTCAGGTGTACAGGAGCCGAGTGATACAGAGCTTGGCAGACTCAGGCAGATGATAACAGCCGAACGCTATGACACGCGGGTTTACACGCTGCTGTCAATCAAATCACGCTGTCATGTGTTCAGGGAGCTTGCCGACAGCGAGAGGAACCACGAGAAGCGTTTGCAGACTGAGTATATATTGAGAACGGGCGATACATATTCCCCGCCGAGGCGTGAACCGAGTGCGCCGTATATACTCACAGCCGTGAAGCGGTGCAGGGAAAACGAGATAAAATCAGAGAAGCTCTATACCGATGCGGCGCGTGAGACGAAGGATACAGAGCTTGCGAGACTGTTTACGGAGCTTGCGGGTGAGGAACGCGAACACGAGGGCAGACTGCGCGAGATACTGAACCGGCTCACGATGTGAGAAGCTTCTCCGCAGCACAGCGGCGGAACATGAGATAAAATGCTAAAGGATAAAATATCCGGATTTTGACTGACAGCACACTCTCGCTTTTTGGGGTCATAGACAAGCACTGAGGAGCGGGAGTAATACACAGGTTTTGCGCTTGTAAACCAACTCGTAAAATAAAGGTTGACAAAAAGATTGTCTGATGATATAATAGCGGTGAGAAAATGTAAGTTTACAGGAGGAATACGAAGGATGGAAGCACATCAGACAATAAGGACGATGCTATACGGGGCGATTTGCGTTGCGTTGACGGCAGTATGTTCATGGATAAGCATACCGGCGGCGGTATCGTTCACACTACAGACGTTTGCGATATATTTCACGCTGGATATACTTGGGGGCAGGAACGGAACGATAGCGGTCGCGGCGTATGTACTGCTTGGGGCGTTTGGGTGTCCGGTATTTTCGGGTTTCAAGGGTGGGATTTCCGCGCTGGTCACGCCGACGGGCGGGTACATAGTGGGATTCATATTTCTTGCGCTCACGTTCTGGGCTTGTGAACATTTTTTTGGGAAGAGTACGCAGGTGAAAATAGCGGGTCAGGTAATTGGAACGGCAGTGTGCTATGCGTTTGGCACGGCGTGGTTCATGGTGTGTTATGAGGGAATGACGCTTGGCGCGGCGTTAATGTTGTGTGTAGTACCGTTCATAGCAATAGACGCGCTGAAGATGATAGCCGCGCAGG
>CAZKLU010000056.1:0-12168 GCA_964553775.1 uncultured Oscillospiraceae bacterium
GCGTCAATGTCAACTCTTTCCTCTTTAGTATTAACTTCAAGTTCGACCTTGACATTGGACTTAATAAAGGGTAATATAGTAAAGGACATGGACGAGAAGAAGCAGGTGCTGTGGATGCGCGTATTTATCGTGGTGTTCATAGCGATAAGCGTTGTGCTTGCGCTGATACAGTACACATCGAGCGTGACGTTCATAGCGCAGCTCATGGGAATATCGTGGGGTGCGCTTGCGGGAGCGTTTCTTGCGCCGTTCATGTACGGACTGTACTGGAAACGCACAACAAAGGCGGCGTGCTGGACGAGCTTCATTTTCTCAACTGTAGTAATGCTGCTTAATGTCACTGTGAGCGACATATTCCCGACACTGCTGAAATCCCCGATAAACTGCGGCGCGTTCTGTATGCTGGCGGGACTTATAATAGTGCCGGTGGTGAGCCTCTTTACAAAGGCACCGCCGAAGAAGAGAGTTGATGAGATATTCTCATGCTATGACAAGAAGGTCACTGTATCAGTGAAACGGGCGATAGAGGACTAAAGCGTTGACGATGTAATTAAGTTCGCTTGTTGGTATGAAAATGAAAGTTTTTCGGCGGCTTCTTTCAGGAAGCCGCCGCAGACGGCGAGTGCGCGGAGTAAGCCGCAAATTGAAAATCGGTTGCGAGATTGAATTTCAGATAATCCGCAACTCGGAAATCAACATAAATTGATTTTCGCGATGTGTAGGAGGGATAACTATGAAACAGCTTATGCTTGGAAACGAAGCCCTTGCAAGAGGTCTTTATGAGGCGGGTTGTAAATTCGTCTCAAGTTATCCGGGTACACCAAGTACCGAGATAACAGAATACGCCGCAAAATACCCCGAAATCTATGCGGAGTGGGCACCGAATGAAAAAGTAGCCCTTGAGGGCGCGTTCGGTGCGTCGCTGCATGGCGTGAGGAGCTTCTGCGGTATGAAACACGTTGGTATGAACGTCTGCGCCGACCCGCTTTTTACAATCTCATATACAGGCGTGGGTGCCGGTCTTGTCATTGTCGTTGCTGACGATGCCGGTATGCACAGCTCACAGAACGAACAGGATTCACGTCACTACGCAAAGGCTTCCAAGGTTCCTATGCTGGAGCCGTCAAGTTCACAGGAAGCGTTCGACTTTGCGAAGCTCGCGTATGATTTGTCGGAGGAGTTCGATACACCTGTAATAATCAAGATGTGTACACGCATTGCCCACGCTCAGAGCATTGTCGAGACAGGCAGCCGTGCGGAGCATGGTGTAAAACCGTATAAGAAAAACGGCTCAAAATACATAATGATGCCCGGAAACGCGATAAAACGCCACCCTGTTGTTGAAGACCGTATGGCTGCTCTTGCGGAGTACGCTGAGAGCGCGGAGATTAACACCATTGACGCGGGGCGCGATAACATGATGGGAATTGTTACATCCTCCACAAGCTATCAGTATGTCAAGGAGGCTCTCGGCGATAAGTACCCCGTAATGAAGCTTGGCATGGTATGGCCAATGCCGGAGAAGAAAATCACCAAGTTTGCTGCCGCGTGTGGTGAACTGATTGTTGTTGAGGAACTGGACGGGTTTATTGAGGACTTCTGTCGAGGACTCGGTCTTTCGGTAACAGGTAAGGAGCTTTTTTCACCACTCGGCGAGATTGACCAGAACACAGTTGCCGCGAAGCTCGGAACACCGATACCGGAGGGCAGGAAAATATCAGAACCTATTCCCGCAAGACCTCCCGTTATGTGCGCCGGATGTCCGCACAGGGGAATATATTACGTCATGAAGAAGCTGAAGCTCACCGTTCTTGGCGATATAGGCTGCTATACCCTTGGAGCTGTCGCGCCGCTTGAAACGCTCGATACTACTGTTTGCATGGGCGCGTCTGTTTCGTCACTGCACGGCTTTATCAAGTCAGGCGGAGATCCATCAAAAACTGTCGCTGTTATCGGAGATTCCACGTTCATACACTCCGGTGTCACCGGACTTATCAATATCGCCTATAACGAATCAAATTCCACTGTAGTAATTCTGGACAACTCAATAACAGGTATGACAGGTCACCAGCAGAACCCAACTACCGGTTACAATCTCAAGGGTGACCCGTGTACAAAAATTGACCTTGAATCACTCTGCCGTTCCATTGGAATAGAGAGAGTGCGCGTTGTAGATCCATACAATCTCAATGAGTGCGAGAATGTACTCAAGGAGGAACTTGCGGTTGATAAGCCGTCTGTCATTATTTCAAGAAGACCGTGTGCGCTCCTAAAGTATGTAAAGTTCCCCGGAGCAATCACTGCTGACAGGAACAAGTGCGTTGGCTGTAAGTCGTGTATGCGTATTGGATGTCCCGCAATATACATGGAGGATGGCAAGGCGAAGATTGACGCGACACTTTGCGTTGGTTGTGGAGTATGCACGCAGCTATGTAAATTCGGCGCGTTGCCTGAAAGAAGCGAGGTGTGAGTGATGGAAAGAAATACTAAAAGTATGATGATAGTCGGAGTTGGCGGTCAGGGAACGCTGCTGGCAAGCAAATTCTTTGGTCGTGTGCTTTTAGATGCCGATTACGATGTCAAGGTGAGTGAGGTACATGGAATGAGTCAGCGCGGGGGCAGTGTTGTGACATATGTCCGCTGGGGCAGCAAGGTGTACTCACCGCTTGTTGGCAAGGGGCAGGCGGACTTCATTGTCGCGTTTGAGCCTCTGGAGGCTGCACGGTACTCGGAATATCTCTCGCACGATGGAAGGATAATAACAAACACGCGGGAGACGAATCCAATGCCGGTGATTACGGGTGCCGCGAAATATCCGGAGGACGTAATAGGCAAGCTCCGCGCACTTGGCTTAGAAGTAGACGCTCTGGACGCTCTGAAGCTGGCGGAGAAAGCCGGTTCATCGAAAGCGGTCAATATTGTTTTGATGGGTCGGCTGTCGCGGTACTTCGAGTTCAGCGATGAGCAGTGGAATGCCGCGCTCGAAAAGAGCGTACCGGAAAGGTTTTTGGAACTGAACAAAAAGGCGTTCGCGCTTGGAAGAAACGGCGAATAGAAGCCGTAAGGATTCGCGTATAATCAGTCTTTTAATATAACGAGCCGCCAGCATATAATTTCCGGACTTCTGAAAGTTTCGGCTTGACGGCTTTTCGGATACGAAAATCAACAGCAAACTACTATTATTCGCGCTGTCGGTCTGAGTGCCGACACAGGTCGCTCCGTTGAGCGAAAAAAAGGAGTCGTTTATGACCAACAAAATCGCAAGAACCCTCCGTGCCGCTTTTTTCCCACTTGCTATCATATATATGGAAGCTGTCGCACTCTTTTCCACTTGCGGTATCTTCGATGGGTGGAGCGTGTTGTATATCGGTCTTTTTTCAGTCGCGGCGGGGTTCTTTATAAATACCGTCCGTGCCGCGTTAAGAGGATTTGCTGATAAGATAGTCTCTATCATCTTCCTGCTGCTCCTTATTCTGCTCTATGGGGTACAGATTGTATATTACAAGATATTCCGCACATTTACTGTACTCTCATCTGTAACCCGCGCCGGAGATGTCATGACCGAGTTTGGTACTCAGGCTCTGAACGGTATAGTAAGCTGCCTTCCGCAGCTTTTAGCTCTGTTCGCGCCGCTTGTCGTGCTTGTTGTTATGCACGGCATCGTTGATTCGTGGCTCAATGACGAGGGGTCGCGTGTGAAATCGTGCCTGTTCAATCTCTGGGTGTTCGTTGTTGTAACGCTTTCAACGAGTATTATTATAGGAATGAATACAAGCGGTATAATGTCATATAGATATACATATTACAACACATTCTCACCGCATATAGATGTTCCGCGCTTTGGTGTGCTGACCACTATGTCAATGGATGTGCGTAATATGCTGATTCCATCGTTTTCGGAGCTTGGCGGAGATTTGCAAACGTCCGAGCAGGACGATTTTACGCAGTCCGACAGTGGCAACACGCCGGAGGATAACGAAAATGCACAGACGGACAGTGATTCTCAGTCTGACGGTGATATGAACGTGTCAACCGATACTGCTGACATAGATGCTGAACCGGAGACTGACAGTGGTGAAGATACACATGAGGACACTGCTGAGGCGGAGACTGAGGTAACAGCGGAACCTGAGCCTAATGTGCTTGAGATAGACTTCGACGCGCTGATTGCTGACGAAACTGACAGCACACTCAAGGATATGCACGAATACTTTTCAAGTCTCACACCGACTATGAAGAACGAGTACACCGGAATGTTTGAGGGAAAGAACCTTATATGGATAGTAGCGGAGTCTTTTTCGCGTTACGCACTGAGCGAGGAGTACACGCCGACACTCTATAAGCTGGCAAATGAGGGATTTGTGTTTGAAAACTTCTATAATCCTGTCTGGGGAGTTTCAACAAGTGATGGCGAGTATGTTACGCTCACGGGGCTGATACCTAAGTCGGGTGTGTGGAGCTTTTCACGCAGTAGCAACAACTCAATGCCGTTCTCATTCGGGAATATGCTTGGTGCGCTTGGATACAAGACACTTGCATATCACAACAACACATACACTTATTATGACCGCGATTCAAGTTATCCTAACATGGGATATGATTACAAGGGGCTTGGGAACGGTCTGAATGTCACCAAAGTATGGCCTGAGTCGGATGTCGAGATGATGGAGCTGACAGTTGACGAGTACATGGGCGAGGAGCCGTTCCATGTGTACTACATGACGGTGAGCGGACACCTTGAGTACAACTTCAGCGGCAACGTAATGGCACGCCGGCACATGGAAGAGGTTCAGAGTATGCTTGACAGCGGCTATTCCGAGGGCGCAAGTGCGTATGTAGCGACGCAGATAGAGTTCAACAACGCTGTTCAGTACCTTATTGACGCTCTTGATGAAGCCGGTATACTTGAAGATACAGTTATCGTAATATCAGGAGATCATTACCCTTATGGACTGGAGAACTCCGAGATTGAGGAGCTTGCGGGCGAGGAGCTTGACACAACATTTGAACTTTACCGTTCAACGCTGATAATATGGCAAAGCGGCATGGAGACTGTGAATGTTTCCAAGTATTGCTCAAGTCTTGATGTTATGCCAACACTGGCGAATTTGTTTGGGCTTCCATACGATTCACGTCTTGTTATGGGCAGCGATATACTGTCGGATTCACCGGCTTTAGTGATATTCAACGACAGAAGCTTTATAACCGATTACGGCAGATACAGCTCGCGCCGTGACACATTCACGCCGAACGAGGGCGTTGAGGTTTCTGACTACTACGCGGCTGATATTCTGAGCGAGGTTAATGACAAGTTCACATATTCCGCGCTGATACTCGATGAGGATTATTATGGGGTTGTGCTGGAAGAATAAATTAGTCTGCCATCGGTACCAATGTATAAAAAGGAGCTTCCAGAAAAACAGAAAGACTATATGTACTGATAGCGTGATTCTTTTGAGCGTAATAAAATTTGATAATGCGGAAATAACCCCAAACTGTGGAAGGCTGTTTGCACTGGCTTTTACGGTTGAGACAAAATGCCGCAGTGGTTCGAAAAAAGGAGTGTACCGCGATGAATGAAACTTTGGCGGAGATATTGAAAGTAGCGGGAGCAAGTATAATTGCGTATCTTATAGGTTCAATATCTTCGGCTGTGATTGTGACGAGGGTATTTGAGAAGAAGGACGTGCGTTCAATGGGCAGCGGCAACGCCGGTGCGACAAACGTAACGCGAGTATTCGGCTGGGGAGCGGGAATCGCGACATTTGTGCTGGATATTATAAAGACGATTGTTGCCATGCTTTTAGGACGGCTCATAGGTGGGGAAGTCGGATACATGGCGGCGGGAACGGCGTGTCTGGTTGGTCACTGTTTCCCGTTATGGTTCGGTTTTCGCGGCGGCAAGGGAATAACGGTTGGCGCGACAATCGGTTTTATGCTGAGTCCATGGATGTTTCTAATGCTGCTTGCGGTATTTGCGGTGGTTGTTGCGATAACGCGCAGGGTATCGGCGGCATCGATCTGCTGCGCTGTAGCATTCCCAATAACGGAGTACATTGTGGGCGAACGGGAGCCGTATCGGCTGGCACTCGGTGTGTTTATAATGGTTCTCGTTATATTCATGCATCGCGCTAATATAAAAAGGCTTATAAACGGCACAGAGCCAAAGTTCAAAGCAGGCGGTAAGAAGAAAGATAAAAGCGAGAATGATAAATAGAAAAGAGGCTGTCTTGTGAGGCAGCCTCTTTTTCGCGTGTATGCGGCAACGAGTGCGTTCTGTCTAACCATTCTCGGA
Organism: uncultured Oscillospiraceae bacterium; assembly: GCA_964553775.1. Taxonomy (GTDB): domain Bacteria; phylum Bacillota; class Clostridia; order Oscillospirales; family Oscillospiraceae; genus RUG626. Next base: position 6,296 of record CAZKLU010000056.1, read on the forward strand.
ATGTTTGGCGGTTTGCCTGTTTCAAGAAACCGCGCCGCTTTGCTTCTTAGGATAAGCTATGAATATTATAAAAGACAGTGAGTCCCGCTTTTGAGGCTCACCGTCTTTACATTGAATTTTTCAGTGCTTTTCAATTTTCAAAATCAAAAAGCTACAGCAAGCTCAATTCAACGATTGCGCTTACCGACTTAGCTGTTTCGCAGCAACACCGAATGGCGGCAAACGAAACGGCTCTTGATTTATAGTAAATATCAGCTCTTTTGCTGTTTACTATAAAATGTTACTGCTGCCCTCTCATTTTGGCAAAGCACTCACTGCAGTATACCGGTCTGTCCGTTTTCGGCTCAAACGGTACTCTTGCTTCGCCTCCACAGGCAGCACAGACAGCCGTAAAGTACTGTCTCGGTCCACGCGCCGCATTCTTACGCGCGTCACGGCACTCTTTACAACGCTGCGGCTCATTTTGAAAACCGCGTTCTGCGTAGAATTCCTGTTCACCTGCTGTGAACACAAATTCCTTGCCACATTCTTTGCATACTAATGTTTTGTCTTGGTACATAATGGAACCCCTCGTCAGTCTTTCTATTAGAATATTTTTCAGCTTACGCCGCTTCCGTTATCATCCGTTCGATGGACTCACTGGTTAATGTATCCCTCACTAAATGAAACCGTCTCGCGTGCGCTACTGTCTTCAACAAAGTCTATTATATACTTATTTTTCAAAAAGTCAAGGTATTTTGACAAATTTTTTTCGATTTTAATGATTTTTTTCTACATTTCACAAAAAAATTATTTTTGTGTACAAAAATTATTTTGAGAAAAGAGGAGGTACATCATCATCGTAGGCTATGCCGAGGTGCTTATACGCGAGTTTTGTAACACATCGTCCCCTTGGTGTTCTCGTGATGAACCCCTGTTGCATAAGATATGGCTCGTACACATCCTCAATAGTTACCGGCTCCTCATTGATTGTCGCGGCTATTGTGTCGAGTCCGACGGGTCCGCCATTGTATCGCTCTATGATATTGCGGAGCAGTCTGCGGTCTATGCAGTCAAGCCCCATTTCGTCTATATCGAGCATACGGAGTGCGCTGTCCGCTACATCCCTTGTGATAAATCCGTTGGCTTTGACTTCCGCAAAATCACGGACGCGGCGCAGCAGTCTGTTCGCTATTCTCGGTGTTCCTCGACTCCTTGACGCTATCTCAAGAGCACCTTGCGAGTCTATAGGAACCTTCAATATTTTTGCGGAACGCTCAATTATTTTGCGTAGATCCGTTGGTGTATAAAGTTCCAGCTTAAGATCTATACCGAATCTGTCACGCAGCGGCGATGAAAGCTGTCCTGAGCGTGTCGTTGCGCCGACTAATGTAAACGCCTTAAGCTCAAGACAAATGGAGGTTGCCGCAGGACCCTGACCGATAATTATATCAATCTGCCTGTCCTCCATCGCGGGATACAATATCTCCTCAACAATTCTGTTCATGCGGTGTATCTCGTCAATAAACAGAATGTCGTTTTCGTTCAGATTGGTGAGGAGTGCCGCAAGATCCTTTGGCTTCTCAATAGCGGGACCGGAGGTTTTACGGAGAGTTGAACCCATTTCGTTTGCAATTATCGCGGCAAGAGTTGTTTTTCCAAGTCCCGGCGGTCCGTGAAGTATCACATGGTCAAGCGGTTCCTTGCGGCGTTTCGCGCCTTCAATGAAGACGGCGAGATTCTGCTTAACCTTTTCCTGACCTATGTACTCAGAAAGCGTTGTCGGGCGAAGACTGCCCTCACCATCGTCCTCTTCAAGAAATGCCGCCGACATAATATTTTCATCAATATCTTCAATTATTTCAGAGTCCTGTGAAAAATCTATCATATTAAAAGCTCCAAAATCGAATTTATACAGTACACGGTATGAGAATTTTGCGTGCGGTTATACAACGTCAATTTGCGTAAAACCTTCAAAGCTGAAAATCCTTCCTGTTTTTGAGTACAGCGGCTACAGTTTTCCCGCCTTTAAGCCGCACTTCAAAAAAGACACGTCTTACGGTCAAAACCGGTTCGAGAAATTTATTCAGTATATATGTGCGAATCTGCTACGACTTTTGCAGAACTGCGCGGATAACATCCTCAACACTGGAGTTATCAATGTCTATGCCTTTAAGAGAGACGGTTATCTCACTTCCCGTGAAACCGAGAACTTCAAGAGCTGCCGTTATCTCCGCGAGCTTCTTTGAGCCGCCGGATGTGGTTGCGGTGGGAAGTCCGGCATCGGCAGGCACAGCGATTGTTTTTGCTATTTTGTCCTTTAGTTCAAGTATAATTCTCTGCGCTATGCGTTTGCCAACGCCAGGGGCGGCTGTAAGGAGCTTCTCGTTTTCGGTAGCGACCGAGAGCGCAAGATCCTCCGGAGTGGCACTTGACAGAATCGACAGTGCCGCCTTGGGTCCCACACCTGAGACTGAGAGAAGAAGCTCAAAGCAGTGTTTTTCCTGCAAGTCATAAAAGCCGTATATATCGAAAGCGTCCTCCTTGATGTTGCAATATGTATATAGCTTCGCTTTCTTATTAAGCTCTATACGCGACATCGTATTCATGGAAACGTTGCAGAGAAATCCTATACCGCCAGTGTCTATAACCGCGATACCCTGTTCGATTACTGAAACCGTACCCTCTATATAGTAGAACATATATTTTCTCCTAATGTATTAAGCAATGACCCGCTGGTTCGAATATGGCAGATTGCGAGAGCGAGTGCGTCAGAAGCGTCATCAGGCTTAACTGTGTCCTCAAGATTGAGAAGCCGACGCACCATCTCCATCATCTGTTTTTTGTCCGCTCTCCCGTAACCGCAAATGGCACTTTTGACCTGCAAAGGCGTGTACTCGAACATAGGAACACCGCGCTGTTCACCGGCAAGAAGTATCACTCCGCGACCGTGAGCAACGGATATACCGGTTGTAATATTTGTGTTGAAAAAAAGCTCCTCAACAGCTATAGCGTCGGGCTTGAATGTGTCAATCAGCGTTGTCATATCGGTATGTATCTGACTGAGCCGTGAAGACAGCCGCACACCGGCGGGTGTGCGAATAACGCCGCTGGATAGGAGTTTAATATTGTTTCCGTCTGAACGAAGCACCCCGAAGCCGACGGTGGCTACTCCGGGGTCTATGCCCATTATTATTTTCATAACGCCGCGCCTGAAGCCTTCCAATTAAGGTATAGAGACTCTGCTGATTTGCGAAGCGGAGGGGCGGAGACTTTACTGACCGTCCTTACTCTGTACGTTGCGGTGTGGTACGCACGGTGCTTCAAGTGAAAAAGGGCGTTGGATCCTCTGAGCATGAAGCCCGAAACATTCTCCGAGTTTTGAGCTATTATACTCAAATCCGAATGGATATTTGGATTTAAAGCTTTTTCAGAAATTTTGCGTATGCCAAACCACGCACAAAATTCCTGAAATCTATTTTTCCGAATGTGAAATCTGCAAAAAAAATCTTCTGTTTCTTCCGCAGCTGCGGTTTGAATTGCGGTACTCACAAGCCCTGCTCCATCGGGTTCAGCCGAATCAGCAAACATGGGGGCTTGCGGGTATATTTCAAATGACATATATATTTCAAATCCTTTATTGCCAAACGGCAGTTGTTCATAACAATCTATTATACTGACGGAGGTTCAATGGAATTAACTGGTTTTTCATAGCGGGTGTTATACGCAAAGCAAAAATCACTTCCGCTTTGCGTAAACAAGCCCGCTTTTGCCGACATTGCCGTGCTGAGTTTTCCGGTATCCTCGTAAAATACATTTCGAATTTGCGCTACATATTATCTTTTGTTATACGATGCGGCATCCTGCGTTGTATCCTTCCTGACTGTCTCTACAATGCCTTCCGCGAGTCCCGCAAGTCCTTGTATTTCGGACGGTATAATTATCTTCGTTGCCTTTCCGTCTGCCGCCGCCGTGAAAGCTTCAAGAGCCTTTATTTTAATGACGGCATCCGACGGCACCGACTCGTTTATGAGCCGTATTCCTTCAGCGGTTGCCTGCTGAACCTTCAGGATTGACTCGGCGCGGCCTTCAGCTTCAAGTATCGCCGCCTGCTTTTTTGCCTCGCCGCGCAGTATCGCCGATTCTTTTTCACCCTCGGCAATGAGTATCGCGGACTTCTTTTCACCTTCGGCTCTGAGAATTGACTCGCGCCTTTCACGCTCCGCCTTCATCTGCTTCTCCATCGCGTTCTGAATTTCTTTCGGCGGGAGAATGTTTTTAAGCTCCACGCGGTTGACCTTTATGCCCCAAGGATCCGTGGCATCGTCAAGTATTGAACGCATTTTGCTGTTGATTATATCACGGCTCGTGAGCGTCTGGTCAAGCTCCAGTTCGCCTATTATATTACGGAGTGTTGTCGCTGAAAGGTTCTCGATTGCCGTCATCGGGTTTTCAATTCCGTAAGTGTAGAGCTTAGGGTCTGTTATCTGGAAATATACCACCGTATCAATTTGCATTGTGACGTTATCTTTAGTAATCACTGGCTGCGGCGGAAAATCAGCGACCTGCTCTTTCAATGACACAACACGCGCAACTCTTTCTATAAGAGGCACTTTGAGGTGCATACCAACGCCCCACGTTGTCTTATACGCGCCGAGTCTCTCAATAACACAGGCTGTTGCCTGCTGAACGACGCGAACGTTTCTGACAATGGTAATTATAATTATTATAATTAACACTCCAAAAAGAATTTCTATGATTTCTATTTTATTTCCCTCCTCATTTGGTTTTATTTGACTTTTAGAAGATTTTCAATTTTAACGAATTTGCGGAAGCTTTTCCTGAGACTGTCCGTATACGAGTTTTCGAAATGATTTTTGACGGCAACGCAGCCGAATATGTGGTTTGATTTTATGGAGGTAACGCGAGTTTAATATGCCAAATTACGTTTGCTGTGATAAAAGACATTGAAATTTTTGCGTTTACCGATATATAGGCTTCAATAAAAATTTTAACAAATAAGCAACTTCATAGGCAAGTTGTTGCCGGTTCCACTATCAGCTTCACTCCCTGAATTGACACAGGGCGCACGAGTGTGCCGGCTTCTACACACGAACCATCGATTGAACGCGCTGTCCACACTTTTCCGTCAACTGTCACGGCACCTGTACCGTGAATATTGTCGATTTTTTCTGTGACGCTGACTGTTTGCCCGATAACCCTGTCCGCGTTAGTCGCCACTCCTCCGGCATCTATGTACCTCTTTAAGAAAGGACGGAAAAACGCTAAAACTAAAGCACTCAGCACAAGAAAAACGACTATTTGAACCACTGCGGATCCGCCGAGAAGCAGAACCACAATTGCCGCGAGAGAACCTGCGGCGAACCAGATTGTGACAAGGCTCACCGTAGCAGCCTCAACAACGGCGGAGACTATGAATAATATTATCCATAAGTAAAGCAATTTCGCCACGCTCCTTTCATTATTATGTGTACATTATAACATAGATATGAGTGTTATGCAACATTTTTTTGCTGTTATGAAAAAACTTTTTGTGTCTGAAGCCACAGTTCTCTTGCCAAAGGAGTTTGACTTTGCGCCGATGAGGGGACTGCCAAAAACTTGAATTATAAGAAAGCAAAAACACAGAATTTAGTGCTGTTCAAAGGGGCAGGTAACAATATAATACGTTAAAAAATACAAATTATGGATAATCTGTGCGGGTGGACTGACCCGGTTTGCGGTAAACAGCAGCAAATTGACAACGCGAAAAATTTGTCTGAAGAAGAAAAAATACTTGACAAAACGAAAATACAGTGTTATTATATATACATCAGTTGCGCGAGTGGTGGAATTGGCAGACTCGCTAGATTCAGGTTCTAGTGTCCACTAAG
>CAZKLU010000057.1:0-12004 GCA_964553775.1 uncultured Oscillospiraceae bacterium
CTTGCGGTTCGGTATAACGCGATTCATGAGATAATATCCATTGACAAATTTTAAGCTTGCGAGTATAAAACGGGCGGCGTGACGCAAGGTCACGCCGCTTTTCGCGTTTACAGGCTGTTTTCGGAGCTTGCTGTGAAAGTGCCAAACGCTGAATATTCTCGAAATCTCCATTTGCCGAGGTACTCACAGGATATAAAATAAAAATCGATCCCGACAGAAATCTTGACTGGCTGCTGGCGCATAGGAAATTTATGAAGTATATTATCGGCACCAAAATTGCGGGAAACCTTTTCTTTTGCTTCTGTAAATTCATCTCACCCTGCGTTACGTCAATTCTCACCGAGCGAATTTAACTAAAACAGCAAACGCTTCAGCTCACGAGTATGCCCCTTTCATGCACAGCAAAAAGTGCGCGGTGTCAGCTTATGAAGTTTCAGAATTACATAATATTTTCAAAACAGAGAAACAGGAGGAAAAAATGCTTCTTGAAATTAAAACAACATTATATCACGGTACGATCTGCGAAATTAAAAAGGTAGATGTGAGCGCGGGAAGAGATTACAAGGACTTCGGGCGGGGATTTTATATGTCCGAATACCTGCGGCAGGCTGAGGAAAGGGCTGACCGGAAATACAATGAAGCTGAAATCCGCCACCCCGAAACGCGGGATCCGGCACCTCGCAGAAGAATTTACCGCATTGAGCTTGACCGTGACGCGCTAAAAACAATGAACATAAAAGTATTCCATGAAGCTGATATGGAGTGGCTCGATTTTGTACTTATGTGCCGGAATAACGCCGGTGTTCCCCACGACTACGACTTAGTAATCGGCAGAACGTCGGACAGTGACACCGCCTCGTGCTTCAAAGCGTATAACAACGGCTTTTACGGTGAAATCGGCTCAGTCACCGTGAAAACAAGGCTTCTCACAGCCTTGCGTCCAAACCGTCTCGATATACAGTACTTCATCGGCAAGCAGGAGGTAGCCGACAGGCTTATAAAGAGCGTAACGGAGTTGTAGGATACATGGGAAATCCGCCTCAAAGCTGAAGTCCTGTCAGTTCTGAGTATAACAATATATTCCACCGCAGAACCATAACTATGGATAAACTTCTTAACAGCTTACTCCTTTGGTACTGCGGCTTTGTTTTACAATGTGCCGCGCAAACCGGAAACCAATCATAAATTGATTTACACAGAACACGATTTTACTATTGACCCCGACATCCTGCACAATCACCATATCCTCATCCAACGGTGGAACAGTCACGGCATCGGCAGCTTCCGCGAAATCGGGTGCGACGATCACTCTCACGGTCGCTCCGAACGAGGGTTACGAGCTTTCAACCGCCGAAGGTACCAAAGGCGAATCAGAGCAATAACGGGTTCACGGGCAGGTATGAGTTACCTGCCCGTGAAAGTCTATAATAAGCCGCAAATTACACTGTATAAGTTATATTTCATGACGAGGGAAACAGATTTCCGAACCTTTCGGGATCTATGCCGCCCGTCTTTCCATTACTCACCGGATGAAGCAAAAAGCGGGTCAATATACCCGCTCTTTTAATCGCGTCAATCAAACAGGGCAAGAAGCTCCTCTTTTGACATATCCAGAATACTTGACTCGTTCCCCTCGGATATTGTGTCCATCAGAGCCGCCTTTGCCGATTGCAGTTCCATTATCTTTTCCTCTATCGTGTCCTTAGCGATAAACTTGTACACCTGAACTCTCGCCTGCTGCCCTATCCTGTGCGCCCTGTCTGTAGCCTGATTCTGAGCCGCTATATTCCACCACGGGTCATAGTGTATAACTATATCAGCAGCGGTGAGGTTAAGCCCCGTTCCGCCGGCTTTCAGTGAAATAAGAAACACAGACGCGCCGCCGGAGTTGAATGACTTCACAAGCTGTGCGCGTTTCTCCTTCGTTGTGGAACCCTGAAGCGTGAAATTTGAGATCCCAGCCTCGTTCAGTCTTGTTCTTATTATATCGAGCATTGATGTGAACTGCGAAAACAGCAGTATCTGATGGCCGTTCTCGACCATTCCGGCGCAAAGCTCCATTACAGCGTCAAGCTTGCTGTCGGGTCCCGTGTAGTTATCGAACGCAAGCTGCGGGGCGCAGCATATTTGTCTGAGCTGTGTAAGTGCCGCAAGAATCGCCAGCTTGCCGCTTTCACCTGCCGCAAGCTTTCTTTTTGCCTCAGCTGACGAAGCGTAATAGACCTTCCTTTCATCATCCGAGAGCTGAACACGGCGCACAAACTCAGTCTTAGGCGGCAGCTCCTTGAGAACATCGCTTTTCAGACGGCGAAGCATAAACGGTTTTACGAGCTTGCGAAGCTGCTCTGACGCATCCTTGTCGCCGCTCTTGACTACAGGCTTTTCAAGCTTCTCCACAAAGCTCCTGTGTGAAAAAAGATACCCCGGCATGAGAAAATCGAAAAGGTTCCACAGCTCGCTCAGTCTGTTTTCAATCGGAGTACCCGTAAGAACGAATCTCTGCTGACATTCTATGCGTTTCACCGCCTTTGAGATAAGCGTAGACTGGTTCTTCACATGCTGTGCCTCGTCAAGAACGCAGCAGTAAAAGCTTATCGCGGAATACTGCTCTATATCCTGCCGCAGAAGCTCATAGGATGTTACCCATACATCAGCGTCAGCGGAGGACTGTATTGTTTTCTTGCGTTCAGCCACATTACCCATGATAGAGACAGCGTTTATTGACGGAGCGAATTTCGCAAATTCATCCATCCAGTTGAGTATAAGCGACGCTGGACAGACTATGAGACTTGTCCTGCCTGTATCGGATTTTTTTGCGGTGAGAAGGAACGCCATAACCTCTATCGTCTTTCCAAGTCCCATCTCATCGGCAAGTATTCCCCCGAACGAACAGCTTTCAAGTGTTTTAAGCCATCTGAATCCCGTTTTCTGGTATGGGCGAAGAACGCCGTCCATCTCGTCAGGCACGGTGTAGTCGCTGTCTGAAACTGATTTGAAGCTGCGTATCATTGAACGGAACTGCCTGTCGCGTTTTACCTCAAGCCCCTCGTTGCCTGAGAGCGCGGAATCGAGATAGAGACTTCTGAACGCCGGCAGCCTGACATTGCCGTCTTTGAGGTCTTTCGGCGTAAGCTGGAGCATATGAGTTATCTCCGCAAGTGTTTCGCAGGCGGAGCCGTTAATATCAAGATAGCGACCGTCTGAAAGACGGTGGTAGCGTTTCTTTTTGAGAAGGCTGTTGTAGAGATCCTCTAATTCCTCCGGAGGGAAACCTCCTGTGTCGATGTCAAGGCTGATAATACCGTTAGATACGGATATACCGACACCGGCGTGACCCGGAGTTATACGTTTTGCGCGAAGTCTGTCAGTGACATACACCTCGCCACTCTGATTGAATACATCGAAGCTGCCGCTGAGAAAGTCATATATATCATCATCGCCGCACATCACGAAATTAGAGCCGGTGTCATGGGTGAAGCTGCGTTCCGCAAGATTCTGCGCCGCCATCTCAGCAACAAGGTCGCGTTTTATACCCGGCGGAGACTTTGCGCCGAAATCAAATGTTTTATTCCCGTATTTGAACGAGAGCTTCAATATAAGCCTGTCTTCATCCATGTCAAAATAGTAGCATGGCGTACACTCATCGGGCGCGTAATCCTCCAAAAGCGAATCGGGGTCATCTATCTCAACGCAGTCCTGCACATTCGGCAGCACTCTCCCGCAAAATAGCGGAAGATCCGAAAACGCTATACGCATTGGGTATTTAGCGTCCAGAAACGGTCGAACCTTTTTTCTGAACTCCGCGCCGCAGTGCATGATCCTGTCTTCCGTCTGAATATAAAGCTCCTGCACGCTGCCGAAATAATCAAGCTCGCCCTCCTCTGAGTTCAGAACGAGCATCGCGGCACGAGGTGTTTTTGAAAGTGTCATTCTGATTTGCGGTTCACCGTCACAAAGCAGCACACTGCCGCTTCCCGGCGTTGTCCATGACGAATCTTTTATCAGATCAAACATTTTATCAAACGAGCTTCCGGTGAGACGAACCTCATTTTTGTTTTGCCGATAGCCGTAATTGCAGGAATAATAATCAGAGTACGGGTCAAAGGCGGTAGAAAGAAAATCGGAATACTGATCCATGAGTATGTCGATAATCCTTTGCGATCTTTCATCGAAGCACTCGTAGTTATGGCGAAAAGCGAGACGTTTTCCGTAGCTATAGAAGCTTCTGTTCTTCACGTTTTTCAGAAACTCCACAATATCTTTTATCACATACATTTTATCGTTGCCGATGTTGAACGACAGCAACGGATAGCTTGATGGACACAGACGCACTCTCGGCGTAATATGGTACACCGTACCGTCGGAGGCTTGAGCCGCTTCAGCGTCTGACAAAAATGATGACAGGAGCATCTTCGCAGTCGCGTCACTTGCAAGCGGAACGGAGCTTTGCAGAGATTTGATATAGGTTATCATCGACGCCGCCATGTGCCGGCAAGGGCATTTATTCTCCCTCCAGTCATCACAGTCGCAATTCACATTGGCGTATTCTCCGGAGAATTTCACCGACACTCTATATACAGCATTTCCCGTCACATTACAGGTGAAGGATGTGTTTCCCTTCTCATCTTCAGACACCTCAAAATCGGTGACGCGCCCATACTGTGCAAGCTCCCGACCCCGCTGCCATGTCTTGTGAGTGAATATGCTCTCCATATCTTTCTCCGACCACGCCATAGCGCAAAGACCTCCGTTATATTCTTCACTCAAAATCGGAATGGCTTAGGTTCCGGTGAATTGTAAGCAGATTTGAAGCTGCGGAACTGTAAGGTGAAATACTCAAATATGAATATATTCAGCCCTTGATCCGCAGTATTCGGAGGTTAATTATACTCAAAACCGAAAGCCTCCGTTTTGAGTATACCATAGCCCGTCAAAAAAGTCAATACTCGCGCGGAAATCGGTGCGGAGATACATTCCGTTACTGTTCATTCCGCCGCGAAAAGAGCGGCACCTAATGCTCCGCACAGATCCGGGTTTTCCGTGATAAAAAGGCTCTCTCCCAGCCTTTCCTCCAAAGCGTGAACTACTCCCAGATTCCGAGCTACGCCCCCTGTCATCATGTATGGTCCCCCGCCCTTTGCGCGGCTCACCATCGATGCTGTCTTGGCGGCGATCGATTTATTCAGTCCGTGTATAATATCCGCCTCGCTGTGATTGTCGGCGATAAGCGATATGACCTCAGATTCCGCGAACACGGTACACATACTTGATATAGTGAGATCCTTATCCCATTTAAGCCCCTTTCGGCTCATCTCGTCCATATCCGTCTCAAGCGTCCGCGCCATCATCTCAAGAAAACGCCCCGTTCCGGCGGCGCACTTGTCGTTCATTATAAAATTCACAACCGCTCCAGTCTCATCAAGGCATATAACCTTGCTGTCCTGTCCGCCTATGTCCACAATGGTGCGTACCGAGGGATTCAGGAAGTGCGCCCCTCTCGCGTGACAGGTTATCTCCGTTTTGGTGTCAGTGGCAAACGGGATGTTATTTCGTCCATATCCTGTTGCCATGATAGCTGAAAAATCCTCCGGTCGGATATTCAGATTGCCGCAGACCTCTTTCAGAGCGGCGTTTGCTCCATTCTGAGCCTTCGCCCCGGTTCTAACAATAGCCCACGTCAGCATTTCGTTACGTTCATTCAGAACAACCATATTTGTAGTTGTCGAGCCGCTGTCAATACCCGCGTACAGCGTTCCCGCGTTATTTCGCGTTTTTATCATCTTTTTTCCTCCATGCGCCGTCTGCGGAAACAGACTCTCGGCAAACGCCTCAAGACGTGTCGTGAGCTGTCCGGAGGGCTGCGGCATATAGTCAGATTCGATTTTCAAAATCGGCAGATTGGTTTCACGTTTCAGAGCGGCATAGTCAAAGCCATAGAAATCGCAGAACTTTACGGTGTTATATATGATACCCCGCAAAAGAGGGTGATTTGTCAGAGCGCGTCTGTCTGTCACATTTTCCATACGCATACATGGAATCATGCCCAGAAGCGCACCGGAGTACCAGTCCATAAGTCCGTCAATATCCATCTCCCCCGCTCCGTCCGGCAGACCGCCCAAATCTCTGTTGCCGCTGCATGTCAGGTTGACAACCGGAAGCGGCAGCTCATCGCTTATCAATTTCAGAAGCGGAGGACTTGCCCGCGCACCAAGCACAGCCAAAAACGGCTCGTCAGGAAGCCGCATTGACGCGTTTTCACAGGCATCAAGAAATACACCTTTTGAAAATTCGGTTCCGTTGAATTTTCCGTACTCATCAGCCAAACGCAGAAGCTCTTTTTTCAGGCGTTCCCTCGCGCACCCTCCGTTTTCGTGGGGAAGATCCATAAGGCGCAGAAACCCGTGTTCCCCCTGGCTCAGCACATCATAGGCACGGCGCAAAGAATCGCAGCAATCCGTCAAGATAAGTTCATCCGCGCCCGTTCCCTGCTGGATCAGTGCCTTGGCGTGGCAGCACAGATTGGCGTGTGTGAGACTCTCAGCCAGCTCAAAGTCCTTTTCTTCACCGTCAAGCATGACAGGATCAGCCCCAAGAGCGCGAAGAAGTTCGATCGGCGCGTATCGGCAGGTATATCCGGTCATGCGCTCATTCCTCCCTCTAACTGCTCCAAAAATGCGTTGACACGGGTGACCATTTGACCGTCAGCCACGTTGCGGCTGTCGCAGCCGTCACCGTCCAGCACGAGTGTAGGAAGCCCCTCAGCCTCAAGAGCCTGTTTCGCAAGCTGTGAAAGCCCCAGTGTCTGCTTGCACCCCCAGTGGCAGAAGAGAATCACGCCGTCTGCCCGCGTGGCTTTTGCCCAGTGTATAACAGCGTCCACACGACGCTGACCCGATCCGTTGCAGAGACTCTCCACCGCCCGACGCGCCATGCTCTCATAAGGTCTGTCAGGATCTATATCCGTCAGCGCGTCCACTCCTATGTCGGCACCCACAAGCTCGCAGTGTCCGTCAGTCTCTAAAATTGCTTTCATGGAATCCTGCCAGTTCGGGAGAGTATGTACCCAGAATATACGCAATTTCCCGATATTACGGCGAGGCGCGTTTTCGGCGTTCCGGAGTATTCGGTTCATATACTCCTCGCTCTCTGGTCTGCCTAACATGACGTGGTTTGCAATCATTGAACACATCTCCCCGGTCATTGTCGTGGGGAGCGAAATTTCTCCTCGGCGCGCAAGATAGCTCTTGTAGGTTTCAACCGTTCTTCTTGAACGCTCCAGTGTCTCGCGAAGGGTATCCTCATCAAGACGTCTGCCGCTCAATTCCTCAAGTCTGCGGGCAAACAAGCGAAGCTGCTCCGCCACATACTGAACCGCGTCCTCCCCTATAGAGTGCGGGATGTCGATAACCGTGTGGGGACACTGATAAAAATCGGCAAGCCGCCGGAAAGAGAGCTGGTTAGCGTCACACGCAAGCGTTGTGTTCGCGATCATCAAAGGCTTTGGCATAACTCCGGATTCGGCGGCTCCAAGCATTGTCTTGTGGTAGGAGCAGAAAGTCTCCGGAACATCGGCGCACTCCGCTGTCTCGGCGAACACGTTCTGGCAGCCTGTGCAGGCAAGATACGCTGAAATGCCCTCCGGAAACATCGGCTGGATCCCCATAGCGTGTAAAAGCTCACAGGGCATAAAGATATTGACCATCACAGACTTTTCCGGATAGCGGAATGAGTCCACTATGGTTCCCGCGACCGCGCCGTTCATATAGTCGTAAGCCGCGTGAAGATCGTGCTTTTTTCTGTGCATTCCGCTCGTGCGTACAAAAGAATACGCGCTCATCAGCAGCTTTCTTGCGCGTTCAGGATGCGTGACAGTCTCCTTTTCAATTATATTTCCTATTGTCTCAATATGTTTTTTCACTTTTCTGACTCCTTCTGAAAAAACGCGACACCCACCGCGCCGGGACCAACGTGCGTTCCGATAGTCCCGCCGATAGTGGCAACGGGAAGCTCCGTCGCGTACCCCTCCCAAAGGCTGCGGCTGTCGGATATATATTTTTTGAGCAGCTCATCGCTCAGACCGGAATACGCAAGCAGAAACGGTCTTGTGAAGTCTATCCCGTTTGTTTTCTGAATTTCCTTTATTAAAAGATTGTTCCCGTTGCGGGAACCTCTCGCCTTGCCAAGAACCCTGACCTCGCCCTCTTCAATGGAGATAACCGGCTTTATTGACAGAATTTCACCGATAAACGCCGCCTGAGCGGAGAGCCGTCCTCCCCGTTTGAGATATTCCAGAGTATTCAGCAGCGCGACAAGACGTATATCCTTTTTCTCCCTGTCAAGCCGCGCCGCGACAGCTTCAGCGTCCAGACCGTTTTCAATAAGCTGTACGGCTCTCTTTACCAGTATTGCCTCGCCAAGAGAGACGTTTTCACTGTCAACAACATGGATCCTGCCTTGAAATCCCTGAGCGGCAATCACCGCGCTTTGATACGTTCCGGAGAGCTTTGACGACAGCGTTATAGCAATAACCGTCTCACCTGAATTAACCGATTTGCTGAAGGCATCCTCAAATTGGGCAGGGTTTATCTGACTGGTGACAGGGAGAATATCCTCCTCTACCAGCTTCTCAAAAAACTCTCTGTGGGACAGATTTACTCCGTCTAAATACTGCTTATCTCCGAAGGAGACTGTCAGGGGCAAAATAGTCACATCCTCGCGAAAAGAACTCGGCAGATCTGACGCTGAATCAGTTATAATACGAATCATCATGCTATTCCTCAATTCTTTCTGTATTCAAATCCGAAAAGCCTTTCGGCTTTGCGGCTCAACATAAACTGCGGCGCGTATCTTTTCCCCGCGTCAGAATTTATGAGCTGTATTATTGCGGCGAAAGCTCTAAACAGAGACTCTTTCTCTGTAGGGAACTGTCTCTTGCGGGCTTAAATATATGCCGGCAAATACCCGTTTTTCCGGTGTGCTTTGAAAAATCAGAGCGTTTCTGATATATTAAACGGCAACAGTAATTGCCGCCCGGTGTAAATCCTTATATCTCCGTTTCGCTCCCCCGATTACATTAAGCTGAATTGAAAACCTGCTTAACATAATTTCACAGAGCAATATTCGCGGCGGACAGCTTTTCACAGCAGCGAATGAACACCGCCGCGTCCGCCTCACCAATGATATGGGTAATCTGTTCCGCGATTTGCAGCGACCGCTCATGGATAGGAACAAACGCGGACAGATTCTCCGGTACGGGACGCACAAACAAGCTGCGGTGATCCTTCTCGTCCCGTTCTTTCACAAGAAAGCCGCGGGAACACAGAGAATCAACCGTCCTGTTCACCTGACTTTTCAGCATACCGGTTTCTTTCAGAATACTCCGAACCGCGACACGCCCCAGACCGTCCTCACGGTACTGATTGTAAGCCATACGCATAACAACAGCCTCATTATACGTCAGATCCTGAATCACTCTGGAATCCTTGAACAGACCCTTGAGCCTTATCCACGCGTCCAGAAGCTGTTCACGCAAATCAAGTATTGCCATAATATCCCTCCCACGCAATAATGTTCACAAAGTGAACTATCGTAATATAGCACACTTCCGAAGAATTGTCAAGCCAGCATTACGAATTTTTCAAGAATGGAACCCGCGCCGCTGTTCGCCCGCTGACAGATCTGTCCCCCTGTGGTCAAAAAGAGTACCGCTATATACTGGGTGTGAAATCAGTCTTTGTTTCGCGTTTACAAACGGGCTTTGAGTGCCATCGGCACGTTCGCGCTCCCATTTTTGTAAAATTACTTTATACGGCTCTTAATTTTTCGCCGGAATAGCCGATAAAATTATTGTATAGAGGTTATACTTTATATTAAGAGGCTGATTGCTTGCAGATCCTTACGCCGGAAAGCTTTTCAGCCTTGAACTTAACATCATACAGCCGTGCGATGGAACGCATTGGCGCGGAACACCGGAGGTTACGAAGGATCGGAAGCCGAGGATGGATGGGCGTAAGTCTTAAAAGGAGGAGTCAAATATGAAGATACCCGGATTGTCGGGATATACCGGTGTCACAGATACGGCGCGGGTGCGCGTTTCTCAGACGCAGCAGAACTCTCAGTCCCGGTCGGGGCTTTCACCCTCACGTTTTGACAGTATTATCCTCTCCACTTCGGAGACGGCTAAGGCTTCCGGTACTGAGGGTATGCTTCGAAACAAAATCACAAGCGATGTATGCGCCGACACAAGCGCGGCGGTACTTCACAAGCTTCGTGAAGAGGTTCAGAGCGGGTCGTATGTCATTGACACAATGTCGATAGCAAGACGTATGGTTCTTTACACGGAGACTTGATCATGGTTGATAAATATGAGCAGCTTTTCTCCCTGCTCGAAAAATTATCATGCGAGATCGATAAGCTAACGGAGATAGCCCATGAGGAACATGACGCAGTTCTGCGTTCCGATATTATAGGCATACAGGACTGTATGAAGCGCGAACAGGCAGTATCGCTGTCATTGCGTTCCATCGATATTAAACGGGAAAAGCTGCTTAAAGAACTCGGTTTGCAGGGAATACCGCTTTCGGGACTCGCGGAACACTGCCCTGATGACAAGAGAACTCGCGCAAGAAAGGTACAGAAAACTCTCACTGACAGATACAAGCTTTATAAATCCGCCTCCGCTGTCACGGTGAAGTCTCTGGAATTGAAGCTCGCCGCCATTGACAGCAGTCTGAAAAAAGCGGGGGAAACAGAAAATCCTCTGAACGAAAGCGGCATGACAGATATAAGAGCGTAAAAACGCGGAAATCTTTTCGGTTTTTAGTTATTGGCTCGTATTGATTTGTTAAAGCGCATTGTGCTTCAAATTTTCAATATCCCATAGATATAAGCCGGCAAAAGCTCTCGAAATCCCGATAGCTTTATGAGATTTTATAAAGGCGATCCGGCAGCCGGAAACGCGCAGATCCCGCGCCGCGTTTTCAAAAAACAAAAGCTGTTATCTCCGGCAGCCTTGCAGTTGAAGGGCTTTTCGCGAATATTTGCGCGGACTGTTCCCGTGAATTTTCACAAAGCCTTCAAAATATCAAAATATCTTAAACTTTTAATGCTGAAAATCTTTTCGCCTTGGCAGGCAGGCGGCGTGTGATATAAAGGTAAAAAGTGCGTGAAGTGATACAAATCGCGATTTAACTGAAATTTTATCTGCGCGTTAAAGAAAGGGAATCAATATATGGCAACAGTATCAACTTTCGGAACATTCACAATGGTTAAGCTCGGCATATACGCCGCTTCACAGGGGTTCTCCGTAACGGGCAACAACATCAGCAACATAAACACAACGGGTTATACACGTCAGGCTGTGGATCAGACGAGTATGTACTGCGGAGGTGCCGACCGCTATACATCCGAAAACGATGTGCGTATCGGTTCGGGTGTTTTCGTTACCGGCGTTTCCCAGCTACGCAACCCTTATCTCGACATACAGTACAGAAACTCATATACAAACGTCGGCGCTACGGACGCGGAGCTTGGTGTACTTACCAGATTGCAGTCCATCTTCGATGAGGTCGGAGACGGCGAGGACGGCGAGGGCGTTGTCGAGGCACAGCTCAATCGGGTTATAGAACAGCTTGAGAACCTTGTCACTCAGGGAGCCGGTGTAAAGGAGTACGATACGCTTGTTCAGTCCTCCGTCTCATCGTTATGCACTATGCTCAATGACTATTCAGCCCAGCTTCAGGAGCTTTACGAAAATGTTGACGCTGAGTTCCGTCAGAACGTGACACAGGTCAACAACATCCTTGAGAGTATAACGAACCTGAACGAGCAGATCCGTATCGCGAATGTCTACGGCTCTGACGCTTTGGAGCTTAAAGACGAACGCAACAATCTTATAGATGATCTGTCATATTATATGGATATAAACGTGTCTTACGAGATGGAGGACATAGGAGCCGGCAAAGAGGTTGAAAAGCTCGTTATAACGGTAGCCGGACACGACACT
>CAZKLU010000058.1:0-12004 GCA_964553775.1 uncultured Oscillospiraceae bacterium
GAGCGTATATCCGCGAGATCCAAGGGCTTTACAAGCGATGGACAGCGTTCAGGGTATGTCAAAGAGTACTGTATCGGAAGGCGCATATCAGGCACCGCCAACTGGGCAATTACGGAATTGTCCCGGAACCGCACAGCCGAGTGTACTATGCTCTGCGGATGGACGAGAACCTCGATATCATTCGATGATACGCCGAAAAGCCAGGACGCTTCTATTACCTCAAAACCCTTATTCATCATTGTCGCGGAGTCTATAGTGACCTTCGCTCCCATGCTCCAGTTGGGGTTGCGGAGTGCCATTGCCGGTGTAACTCTCGCAAGCTCCTTTTTCTTCAGCTTCCGGAACGGTCCTCCGGATGCCGTCAATATTATCTTATACGGCGGGTTCTCAGGTGTGCCGATGTCCTCCGCCCGATTTTCCGAAGCTTCGGATTTATCAGCGTCGGATCCTTCCCGCGTGTCAGAAAGCTCCGCACAGTACGGATCATTACCGGCTCTGTATAACGGCTTAAAGCTGTTGACGCACTGGAAAATAGCCGAGTGTTCGGAATCAACGGGGATAAGCTCACAGTTATATTGTTTTACTGCATCCATAAACAGCCCGCCGGCACAGACGAGAACCTCTTTGTTTGAAAGCGCGATCCTTCTGTTTCCGACCTTCACAGCCTCCATAGCCGGTTCAAGTCCCGCAATTCCGACTATTGAACAGCCCACTATATCCGATGGCACCGTAGCCGCATCGGAAACGCGGTCACTGACCTCAATATCCGTATCACTGAGACGCTCCCTGAGATCCTTCGCCGCGTCTTTGTCCGCCATAGCGACGAGCTTTGGGTTAAACCTGCGTGCCTGACTCTCCATTAGCTCGACATTCCTGTTTGCCGAGAGAGCCGTCACGGTTAAACCGAGCTTTTCCGCGACCTCAAGGGTCTGTGTACCGATAGAACCGGTGGAGCCGAGAACAGAGAGAGTTCTCCTCGCGGCACTGTTCCCTCCGCGTGATGATACATCACTAATTGTATTCACTTCCATCAGGCAAATTCCCCGTTTCAAATAATAAATATTCCAAATTGCGCTATAAGGCACACCAGAGGGGCGGTAAAGACAGTGCTGTCGAACCTGTCAAGTATTCCCCCGTGTCCGGGTATGAGCTTGCCGTAATCCTTTATGCCAAACTGCCGTTTGATAACAGAAAACGCCAGATCGCCCATCTGTGTCGTGATATTTCCCAATACGCCGCACAGCACTATCAGCGCGTAATTAACTTTAAGTCCCAGGGCTTTTTCTGAGATGAGCGCGAACACAAGCGTACCGACAATTCCAAGCACAAAGCTGCCGATAAATCCCTCTATTGATTTATTAGGACTCGCCTTCAGAATCCCCTTGTGCTTTCCGAAAAATCTGCCCCCGAAGTACCCTCCGGAATCCGACACCGCCGTTATCACAAAGACCAGCACAATAAGTGCCGACCCGTTTTCCATGGCGTTCAGTTTTACAAGCGATGAAAGGCACATCGGAATGACAAGTCCGGCAAAAATTGCCGCGAACACGCCCGATACGGGTATCTGGTTCTCTCCGCCGTAGGAAATGACTGCGGCGGCGAAAAGCGTAACCATCAAAAATAATAACGATACACTCACCGCAAGCTGTTCCATGTCAAAATACGCCGCCAGTATTATTATAAAAGCTGTTATCTCCGGAACAGCAAAAAGCACTTTCGATTTCTCACCGCTTGCGCGGATAAGCTCAAAAGCCGCAACCGCTCCCGCCGCCGCCGCAACGATCGCAAAGCATACAGGCGGCAAAGCAAGCAGCATTACAGCAAGCAGTATTATCATAGCGGCACCCGATGCCACTCGGACAGCAAGCATAATCGTGTCTCCTCTTTTTTCCGCTCCCCTTTCGATAGGACGCGGCTTATAATATATTCTTCAGGGCTTAACGGTTCCGCCGTAAGGCGGAAACAAACAGGCGTTTAAAGCTTTATAGTAAACGGCAATTATTACTGCCGTTTACTATTGTTCCCGCACACCGCCGAGCCGGTCCCGCGTTGAAGGAGGGACTGCCTCACCGGTCAGCGGAGCTGCCAGCCGCCCTTTCATCACTGTCAGCCGCCGCTTCTCATGGTTTTATATCTCGCTCAGTTCTTTCTCTTTTTTAGCTGTACAATCGTCAACCTTTTTGATGTAATCATCGGTCATCTTCTGCATATCCTTCTCCATGATTTTCAGATCGTCCTCTGTTATATCGGACGTTTTCTGCTGCTTCTTGAACTTCTCCATCGCCTCGCGGCGGAGATTGCGTACAGCGGTCTTTGCGGTCTCCGCGTATTTTCTGACCTGCTTTATCAGCTCGGCTCTGCGTTCCTCTGTCAGCTGCGGGAACGCGAGACGAATTACCTTGCCATCGTTCTGCGGATTTATTCCGAGATCCGATGTCTGTATGGCTTTCTGAATAGCCTTGAGCTGCGTCGCGTCCCACGGCTGAATAACAAGGGTGCGCGGATCCGGCGCGGCGATCGAAGCCACCTGATTTATCGGTGTCGGTGCGCCGTAGTAGTCGATTCTGATGTGGTCAAGCACGGCGGCGTTGGCTCGTCCGGCTCTTACAGTCGCGAACTGCGATTTCAAAGCGTCCACCGTCTTGTTCATGCGGTCAAGGTAATCTTTATAGGCTGCGTCCTCAGTGTACATAATTAATCCTCCTTATTTTTTATACTTTAAGGAACCTCTGTATAAATACACCATCGGCACTTTGCGGTTCTTTCGCCGGAACACGCTGCCGGAGCTTAAATACATCAGGTATTCCGCGTTTTTTGCGCCCTTTTCTGACGAAAAATCTCCCGCAAACCGCTCTCGCCGGTTTATTCAGAGCTTCCTTAAATCGGTACCGCGCATGTTATGAATCCCAAAACCGGAAATGATTCTGAAATTGTTTTTCGCGTATTGTCAGCCACGCGGCACAACTACAGTTCCTATGTTCTCGCCCAGAGCGGCGCGGCGGATATTGTCCGGCTTTTCCAGCGCGAAGATCACCGAGGGAATGCTGTTATCCATCGCGAGAGCCGCCGCCGTCAGATCTATTACACCCATACGTTTCGCGATTACTTCCTCGTATGTTATGCTGTCGAACTTAACGGCTGCCGGGTCAAGCTTTGGATCCGCGCTGTAAACCCCGTCAATATTCTTCGCCATAAGTACCGCACCGGCACCAATCTCAACCGCTTTAAGAACCGCTCCGGTATCGGTTGAGAAATACGGGCACCCTGTACCGCAGGCGAAGATCACAACCTTCCCGTCTCTGAGGTGCCGTACCGCCGAATCTCTTGTGAAAAGCTCCGCGAACACCGGCATTTCGACAGCTGACTGTAAAACAGCGTCAATGCCAAGCTGCTCGAACACGTCCAGAACGGCGAGACAGTTCATCGTTGTCGCGAGCATACCCATGTGGTCCGCACGCGAACGCTCCATTCTGCCGCCTCCGTCCTTCGCTCCGCGCCAGAAGTTGCCGCCTCCAATGACTATTCCAACCTCAATGCCGAGCTTTTGGCAGTCGCCTACGGCACCGCAGACCCCCTGTATCACGCTAAAGTCAAGTCCCGTGCCGCGCTCTCCCGCAAGTGCCTCGCCGGACAGTTTAAGAAGTATCCTTTTGTATTTGTGTTCCAAGCTACCATTCCTCCTCTTTTTTTCTACTCCCTATTTTAAGCTATTTTTTCATAAAATGAAAGCGGAAAATGTAAAAATTACTTAAATCTTTCTGTGCCGCAACAGCAACAGTGCGCGGCATAATGTCTGACACAAAATCACACACACCATCATCGCGGGTGAACGCACTTACTCACATAGCAACAACAGTGCGCGGCATAATGTCTGACAAAAATAATCACGCACCGCCATCGTGGGTGAGCGCACTTACTCACATAGCAGCAAAGGTGCGCGGCATAATGTCCGGCGCGAAAAATCACGCACCGCCATCGCGGGTGAACGCACTTACTCACATAGCAACAACAGTGCGCGGCATAATATCTGACAAAAATCACACGCACCGCCATCGCGGGTGAACTCACCTATTCCCACAACAACAAAGGTGCGCGGCATAATGTCCGACACAAAATCTCACGCACCATCATCGCGGGTGAATTCACCTATTCCCACAACAACAAAGGTGCGCGGTCGAAAATGTTTCACGTGAAACAATTTGAATTGCCGTCTTTCTCATCAAACAGCGGCGGGCATTTCAGAAACTTCCAACCTCTATTTCCCAAAATACATCAGCTGTCCCGCAAACCCCTTCTCAATGCACGGAATTTCAATTTTCACTCGATTCAGTGACGCTTGCGTCACCGTAAATATCAGCGCAAACAGATCCAAAGCGCGTGAGCAAAGACTCGGCAATAAAAATAAAAAAGTGCGTGACAAATGTTAATACTTATGTTATAATGATTCAAAACACACCCGGGGAGTGTCACTACTATGTCAGCCGCGTATAACCTTTCAAATCCAAATACCCCCCTCCCTCTTTCAGCCGTGTTCCCGTTCGTCCAGGAGCGCGGTCACGTCATAGCTCTTGTTGGTGCCGGAGGAAAAACTACACTCATGTTCAGTCTCGCGGATCTTATGTCCTCAAACGGTATGCGTGTTAGCGTAACAACTACAACGCACATCAAAAAACCGCCGTTTTTTGATTCCCTCCGCAATGTCAATTCCCGCTGGAGCCGCGGTAAATACGCCGTTCTTGGACGCGGCACCGGCGACGGAAAGCTCGAAGCCCTGCCGACTGATGAGTACTCGGCTCTTTGCGATATTTCCGACGCTGTTCTCGTCGAAGCCGACGGTTCCCGGAGACTTCCCGCTAAAGCACCCGCCGCGCACGAGCCTCAGATCCCCTCAAACGCTGATATTGTGATAGCCGTTCAGGGTCTCTCCGCCATCGGCAAGCCCTTAGCGTCAGCGTGTCACCGCCCCGATATTGCGGCGGATATTCTGGGAACCGAAAAAGAACACGCCCTGACATCTCAGGATCTCGCGATTCTTCTCACTTCGGAACGCGGCGGCAGAAAGGGCGTTGGGGATCGCGCGTTTTACGCGGTGCTGAACCAGTGTGACAGCGCGGAGCAGAGAGCTTCAGTTTCAGAAGAGCTGAGAAAGCCTGATTCACCGCTTATCGGGAAAATAATACTACTGTGTCTGCAAATTTAAGGAACCTATGATAGCAGGATTCGCGGAAACGATCCCGGTGTTTCCGCTAATCTCTGAAAAACACAAAGCTGAATCATATTCGCCCTTGAGCGTAACGAAAGGAGAGATAGCTGTGAAATCGGTTATTGTGCGCGGTGCGGGAGATCTGGCAAGCGGCGTGATACACAGGCTTATTCGCGCGGGATTCCCCGTTATCGCGCTTGAGACAAAAAATCCATCATGTGTCCGCAGAACAGTGTCATACTGCGAGGCGGTATACGAAAATTACGCGACTGTTGAGGGTCTGACCGCTGTGCTTACAAACTCCGTCTCCACGGACAACGTGCGGTACTCCGAAAACACATTCCCGCTTGTAATTGACCCCGATGGTGAGACTATTGCGAAGCTGAAGCCGGACGTTGTGGTAGACGCTATCATGGCAAAGCGGAACCTTGGAACAAATATGGCTATGGCTCCGCTCACTATCGCGCTGGGACCGGGATTCTGCGCCGGCAAAGATGTCAATTACGTTATTGAGACAATGCGCGGTCACAATCTTGGACGCATAATTGATAACGGCACTGCCGCGCCAAACACGGGAATACCCGGTCTTATAGCGGGTCAGAGTGTTAAGCGCGTTGTACGCGCTCCTGAATACGGCGTAATTCACCCGATAAAAAATATTGGCGACCACGTTGAAGAGGGTGATACTATCGCGTATATTGACATGACCGACACAAACGGGACAGCGGAGGTATACGCTGCACTCACGGGAATATTGCGCGGAATGAT
Source organism: uncultured Oscillospiraceae bacterium (assembly GCA_964553775.1). Classification (GTDB taxonomy): domain Bacteria; phylum Bacillota; class Clostridia; order Oscillospirales; family Oscillospiraceae; genus RUG626. The sequence goes on from CAZKLU010000058.1 coordinate 5,972, forward strand.
ACACGATGGCTTCACCGTAAATAAGGGATTCAAGATAGCCGACATAGACCCGCGTGAGAGCGAGAGGGATAATTGTTACACAATATCCGACAAGGCGCGCTGCATTGCGGGGAGTGTCTTAGAGCTTGTATGCGGAAAGTCAGGCGGAGCTTGGAAATAGGATGTATAGTAAAAGCGGCGGGGAAGTCCCAGCGGTTCGGAACCTCGGATAAGCTTCTGTCAACGCTCCACGGAAAGCCGCTTCTCAAATATGTGCTTGATGCCCTGCCAAAAGAAATCGAGTACCTCGGCGGAACAGTCTCCGTTAAGATACGCGCCGTTGTAAGCTCCGGCGAAACCGAGTGTCTCTGCGAAAGCTGCGGTATAAAAACGCTGCGATACAGCGGCGGACCTGTTAGCGAGACTATACATATAGGGCTTTCAGCTTTACTTGAAACTGACGGCTGTATGTTTGTCTCCGGCGACCAGCCTCTTTGCGGCAGAAACAGCTATATCAAGATAATCACCGAATTTTTGAAAAATCCCGGCAGCATAGTGAGACTGTCGTTCGGCGGCATCGCGGGAAGTCCCGTTCTTTTCCCGCGGCGGCTCTACCCGGATCTTATGGCACTGAAGGGCGAGCGTGGCGGAATGTCAGCAGTCGGAGAGAGTGAGACTGTGCTGCTTGTTGACGCGGAAAATGAAGCGGAACTGCTTGACGCCGACACCGTGGAAGCGTTACGCTCATTAGAAAAGCTCATTGACAATCAATGCAAATCAATTTTCAACTGATTTCCATGGCGAAAAAGAAAGGAGCAACATAATGCCTAAGCCAAAACGAAAAGCCGCTGTCAGATGCAGAGGCGGCGGAGTAACACTTCCGGACATCGCGCCATCCGGCGGCGCGGAGAGCGTCATCGACTGCCGGAGCGCGGCTGAGACAGCGGCAGGCTGTGCGGAGGGCTGTATAGGTCTCGGCAGCTGCGTCAAAGCCTGCCGATTTCACGCTATAGCAATCGGTTCCAACGGCGCGGCTGTAGTTGACGATTCAAAATGCGTTGGCTGCGGAATGTGCGTCAAAGCCTGCCCACGCGGCGTTATAACTCTCGTTCCGGCGGATACAATGATCTTCCCGCTCTGTCAAAATTCTCTCGCCGGAAAATCCGCAAGACAGATCTGCCCGTCAAGCTGCGTTGCCTGCCGTATATGCGAAAACGTATGTCCTGTCGGCGCGATGAGCGTAACCGGCAACCACGCTGTAATCAACATTGAAAAGTGCGTCGGCTGCGGAATGTGCGCGGTCAAATGTCCGCGTTCCGTTATAACCGACTTCGGCGGTCTTTTCGCCCATTAAACTATTTTCAGGGAGGTGAAAACAACATGGGAGAGTATTCATTCAAAGTAAATGGCACACTCCGCAAAACGAGCGAGGACAAGACGCTTCTGCGCTACCTCAGAGATGATTTGCACCTTCACTCCGTCAAGGACGGGTGCAGCGAGGGTGCCTGCGGTACCTGTACGATCGTTGTTGACGGCAGAGCGGTCAGAGCCTGCGTACTGACTACCAGACTCGCTGACGGTCGCGATATTCTCACAGTCGAGGGGCTTTCTGACTTTGAAAAGGAGGCTTTCGTCTACGCCTTCGGCTCCGTTGGCGCGGTACAGTGCGGTTTCTGCATACCCGGTATGGTCATGTCCGGCAAGGCACTTCTTGACAAAAACCCGAACCCCTCTGAAAGCGATATTCGCAAGGCACTCAGGGGCAATATCTGCCGCTGTACAGGCTACAAGAAGATCATCGAGGGCATCTCGCTCGTCGGAAAAATCCTGCGCGGCGAGGTCAATATCGACACGGAGCTTGAAAAGGGTGACAGCTTCGGTGTCGGCACGAGGGCGTTCAGAACCGATGTTCGGCCAAAGGTTTTAGGCTACGGCGAGTACCCCGACGACGTTGAAATGGAGGGCATGGTCTTCACAAGCGCGGTCAGGTCAAAATATCCCCGCGCCCGTATACTCGACATCGACACGACAGCCGCCGAAAATCTGCCCGGCGTTCTCGCCGTGCTGACCGCCAAGGATGTGCCGAATATCAAGGTCGGGCATCTCCAGCAGGATTGGGACGTTATGATAGCCGTCGGCGGCATAACCCGCTTTGTCGGTGACGCTCTCTGCCTTGTTGTAGCCGAAACAGAGAGTATACTCGAAAAGGCGAAAAAACTCGTCAAGGTCAAATACGAACCTCTCGAACCTGTCCGCAACGTACACGAGGCTATGGCTCCCGACGCGCCCAAAATCCACGAGAACGGCAACCTCTGCCAGTCCCGCCATGTAACACGCGGCGACGCTAAGACAGCACTCGCGAACTCAAAATACACGGTCACTCAATCGTATGTAACGCCGTTCACGGAACACGCCTTTTTAGAGCCGGAGTGCGCCGTCGCGTTCCCGTATAAAAACGGCGTAAAGGTTCTGTCAACCGATCAGGGCGTATACGACACGAGACACGAGATCTCCATCATGCTCGGCTGGGATCAGGACAGAATAGTCGTTGAGAACAAATATGTCGGCGGCGGCTTCGGCGGCAAAGAGGACGTATCGACGCAGCACATCGCCGCGCTCGCAGCACTGAAGGTGAACCGACCGGTAAAAGCCAAATTCAGCCGTCAGGAATCGCTATGTTTCCACCCGAAACGCCACTACATGGAGGGGACGTTCACGCTCGGCTGTGACGAGAACGGCATATTCACCGGACTTGACTGCGAGATATACTTCGACACCGGCGCGTATGCCTCTCTATGCGGACCGGTTCTTGAGAGAGCCTGCACACACGCCGTCGGTCCCTACTGCTACCAGAACACCGACATACGCGGCTACGGGTACTACACGAACAATGTACCCGCCGGAGCGTTCAGGGGCTTCGGCGTATGCCAGAGCGAGTTCGCGCTCGAATCGAATATCAACCTTTTAGCCGAGAAGGTCGGCATATCGCCGTGGGAGATACGCTACCGCAACGCTATAGAACCCGGCAAGGTTCTGCCAAATGGTCAGATAGCCGACCAGTCAACGGCTCTCAAGGAGACACTCTTAGCCGTGAAGGACGCTTATGAGAAGAACGCCGGTCACGCCGGAATCGCCTGCGCGATGAAAAACGCCGGTGTAGGCGTTGGGCTTCCGGATAAGGGACGTGCCAGACTTGAGGTGCATGGCGGTATTGTGGAGCTTTACACGGCGGCTTCGGATATAGGTCAGGGCTGCGCGACAGTATTTTTGCAGATTATATCCGAGACAACGGGGCTTCCGCTGTCTAAGCTCATAAACAAAGGCTCCAACTCCGAGTTCGCGCCCGATTCAGGCACTACTTCCGGCTCCCGTCAGACGCTCATAACGGGCGAAGCTGTGAGGATGGTATCGGCGGATCTCAAAAAGGCGATGGATGAGGTTGACGGAGATCTTGACGCTCTTGAGGGCAGAGAATTTTTCGAGGAGTTTTTCGACCCCACGGACAAATTGGGTGCTGACAAGCCGAACCCCAAAAGCCACGTTGCCTACGGCTTCGCGACTCACGTCGTTATTCTCAACGATGAGGGAAGGGTCACTGAGGTCTACGCGGCTCACGATTCGGGAAAGGTCGTGAACCCCATATCTATTCAGGGTCAGATTGAGGGCGGCGTTTTAATGGGTCTCGGTTACGCGCTGACAGAGAACTTCCCGCTCAAGGACTGTGTGCCTCAGGTCAAATATGGAACACTGGGTCTGTTGCGCTCCGACAGCATACCGGATATACACGCCATCTACGTCGAGAAGGACAAGCTGCTGCCGTTCGCATACGGGGCTAAGGGAATCGGTGAAATCGCCACAATACCGACCGCTCCCGCCGTTCAGGGCGCGTACTACGCCAGAGATCACAAGCTCAGGACACGACTGCCGATGGAGGACACATATTACAGTAAAAAAATATAGTCAGTTGACCTGCGCAGGCGATTTTCCGGCGCACGGTCATTGACTGCGAAATCCAAATAAAAAAGGGGGTACTTACCTTGCTGCCATTAACTTACGATGTCGGTTCCGGAAGACCGGACTTCGGATACGGAGATTTTGACTTCTCCGAAATTATGGAGCTTCTCATGGATGAAATCAGAACGTCCGAGGTGTTCCGCAGCGCGTTCGTCTTGCTCTTTTTCGCCTGTGTACTCGTATTGCTCTACGGGGCTTCACAGTGCTTCTTCGGCTACAAAATATTCAGAATCATATGCGCGATAACGGGCTTTGCCATAGGGTGCATCATAGGGTACGCGATGTGCGGGGATAATGTCAAAGACGCGGTGAAAATTCTGGTCGCGGTAATATGCGGACTTGGCATAGGCGCGCTGGCGTTCTTCCTGTATAAGGTCGGCGTATTTATCATAACATTTTCCCTCGTGTGGACAGTAGGTCTTATAATTTTCTTAGCGTATTTCGATATGGATGAGAGCGCGATTATTATCTCGTTCATTCTCGGTATAATCGTGGGCGTTCTCGCGTGCATATTCACAAAGCCGGTCATTATAGTGACGTCGTCACTGAGCGGCGGCTCCACAATGTCGAGCGCTATTATGCTCATCTTCCTCCTCTTCGGCGTAACCATGAACGGCGTTCTCGTGACTCTCTTCGCGCTCGCGTTCGCCGGTGTGGGAATATGGTTCCAGTTCATGTTCGACAGAAAGCACCCCGGTATAATTGGAATGCGCCCGAAAAACGCCCCCGTACCGGCAGGAGCGTACCCTCCGCCAAATCAGGGCGGTATGTACCCTCCTCCAAACCAGCCCCCGCGCCCCGGCGCGTACACTCCCCCTCAACAGGGCGGTTATCCACCTCAGCAGGGAGGCTATCCGCAACAGGGAGGCTACCCGAGACAGGGCGGCAATTATCCGCAGCAGAGCGGCTATCCGAGACAGGGTGGCAATTATCCGCAGCAGAGCGGCTATCCGAGACAGGGTGGCAATTATCCGCAGCAGGGCGGCTATCCGTCGCAGCAGGGCAATTATCCGTCACAACAGAACAATTATCCTCAGCAGCAGAGCGGGTACAACGGTTCATCTCAGCAAAAATAGCGGCGGCTGCTTCTAAACTAAGGCTTCTTATCCGCGATGTGGGCATGGCTGTTATAGGGGCGGGATCATACGCCCCCAAGAGCCGCCGGAGTGCGGTGAGCGGGATGCAGACACTCACCCGGCGCAAGCGCGATTCGCACAGCTCACGTTTTTGCGGCGGATTATGTGACGTACTTATCGGGTTATGTCAGCGGCAATGTATAATTCGGAAACAACGGAGGGAAACTCAGATGAAAAACTTCAAAAAGAGCTTCATAACAATAGCGCTCGTCATGGTTCTCATCCTCGGAGCGTTCAGCACCGCGTTCGCGGCAAAAGGCTCGAAAACGGCGGAGCTGCAGTATAACAACATCAATGTCACGCTTGACGGCAAAGAGGTAGATTGCGTTGACGCAAACGGCAAGGAGGTTGAGCCGTTCATAATTGACGGGACAACATATCTTCCTGTCCGCGCCATATCAAACGCTCTGGATCTTGACGTTGACTGGGATCCTGACACAAAGACCGTGGTTCTGACAAGCGATGAGGGTGATGGAAAAGACATCGCCGGAGAATACAAACGTTCATATGACGGAAGCGAACTGGTAATCACCAAAAACGCGGACAGCTCCTATAGCGTGGTACTATTTATCTATCGATTGACATGTATAGACGATTTATCGGGATATTATAAAAACGGAAAGCTGACGGTAACAGGAACTGACGCGAGCGGGAACCCCATCACGGGTGAAATCACATTCAAAGATAAACAGGCGATTTTCACCATTACCGACACAACATGGGGATATTTTAAGAACTCGGATCAGTTCATATTCACAAAGCAATAAAAAACGCGGCGCGTATATCGGGATCCTATCCCTCAATGTCTCCGCCGCATACAATATCACCCAACAGCACAAGCCGCCCACAATGCGTTATTCGCGGGCGGCTTGAACTTTACCCATCATCCCTGACGTATTCCATA
>CAZKLU010000059.1:0-11754 GCA_964553775.1 uncultured Oscillospiraceae bacterium
GGGCAGCGGAGACGGCGACGCTCCGAGCGATGCTTTAATGGGAAACCGCCTTCACGGCAACGGAAGGCAGTGTCGGGGGAAATCCAGCCCGTACCTAAGCCGTAAGATTTACCCTGTCCGCTGCCCCCTGATTTTAGCATTTTGCGCGGCTGCGCTGCCGGTTAAGGAAATTTGAATATGACTACAGACCGCGCCGTGTATATCTATAGAGCGGACAAAAAGCTGTCTCAGGTCACGAAAATCGATTTTCAAATGATTTTCCGATTTATAGCTTGCCTCCCACGGCGGATACAGTCAAAAAAACGCGATAATGAAATTCTGTACGCGGTCTGCCGCGCACAAAATTTTTAGCTGCCGAAAGGTCTTTCGGCTCTGAGTACAAATTGATGGCGAATGCCATAGAAAGCAACAGCTCTATGAAGAAAAAAACAGATTACAAGTGGCTTGTAAAAATTATCCTTACAAGCGTTTCCATGTCAATGATATTCTCGCTTATATCGTCGGAAATACTTGACGGGGCGGGTTATATCATAGCCTTTTTGCTGCTTATAGTATTTATAGCTCTCGGTATATTATTTGATGTTGTAGGTGTCGCGGTAACATCCGCAAGTCAGGTGCCGTTTCACTCTATGGCATCGCACAGGGAGAAGGGCGCGAAAGAAGCACTGAAGCTCCTGCGTAAGGCGGAGCGTGTCGCGAGTATCTGCAACGATGTTGTAGGAGACATCTCCGGTATCATAAGCGGTGCTACAGCCGCGACTATCTCCGCGAATTTAGTGCGTGACTTCTCTTTTAATTCTGTATTCACGCAGCTTCTTGTCACGGGTGCGGTCGCGGGTCTTACCATAGGCGGCAAGGCGGTCGGAAAGAGCCTCGCCATAAACAACGATACAGAGATCGTTCTTATTGCGGGCAAAGTGCTCGCTGTTTTTTCAAGAGAGAAAAAGAGAAAAAAATGAGCTGCGGGAGATTTATTAAAAGTGGGAATAATTGATAAATTACAATCTCCCCGTGATATAGCGTCGCTTAAAGATAACGAGCTTGCGGAGCTTTGCGGGGAGCTGCGTGAAATAATAATCGCGACTACCTCAAAAACCGGAGGTCATGTATCGTCAAACCTCGGAGTTGTGGAGCTGACTGTGGCACTGCACAGGGTATTCGATACATCCAGGGACAGGCTCGTCTTTGACGTGGGTCACCAGAGCTACGTCCATAAGCTGCTTACCGGAAGGAAAGACAGCTTCGACACGCTCCGCAGCTTCGGAGGCTTATCGGGATTTCCGAAGCCATCGGAAAGTGTGCATGACGCTTTTATAGCCGGACACGCCTCGTCCGCTATTTCAACAGCTCTCGGTATGGCAAGGGCGAGAACGCTCAAGGGCGAGGACTATTCGGTTATCGCTCTTCTGGGTGACGGCGCGCTGACAGGCGGACTTGCCTATGAGGGAATGAGCGACGCGGGCGGCAGCGGGGAGCCGCTTATTGTCATACTCAACGACAACGCGATGTCAATCACGAAAAGCGTTGGCGGACTTGCGAAGTACCTCGCGAGAGAGCGCATAAAGAAAAGCTATGTGACATTCAAAAACCTGTACCGTTCATTTTCAAAGAAGACCGCTTTGGGGCGTTTTGTTTACCGCGTTACGCATGAAATAAAGAAAGCTCTGAAGCACGCGATATTCCATTGCAGTATGTTTGAGGACATGGGCTTTTATTATATCGGTCCTGTTGACGGACACAATATAAAACAGCTCACCGCCGCGTTTAATATCGCCAAGGAGGACGGCGGTCCCGTTCTTGTACACGTCATAACGACCAAGGGCAAGGGCTATGCCCCCGCTGAGATGAACCCCGATGATTTTCACGGAGTTTCCGGCTTCAATCCCGAAACCGGCGAGGTCAAGGCATCCGAAAAGGATTTTTCATCCGTGTTTGGAGAGAGACTTTCGGAGCTTGCGAAAGAAAACGACAGAATAGTCGCGATTACAGCCGCCATGAGGTCAAGTACCGGACTTGAGAGGTTTGCACGGCAGTACCCGAACAGATTTTTCGATGTCGGAATAGCGGAAGGACACGCCGTTTCAATGGCGGGAGGACTTGCGGAGAGCGGAATGATACCTGTTTTCGCGGTGTACTCCACATTTTTGCAGCGTGCCTTTGATATGATCATTCAGGATACGGCTATACTGCGCGAACACGTTGTGTTTGCCGTTGACAGGGCGGGGCTTGTTGGCGGAGACGGGGAGACACATCAGGGAATTTTCGATATATCATATCTTTCAACGGTACCGAATATGACGATCTATTCGCCGTCGAGCTTCGCGGAGCTTTGCGATATGATAAGCTTTGCCGTGAATAATATGACGACACCTGTAGCTGTCAGGTACCCGCGCGGAGGCGAGGGCAAATACAGAGATGGCGGCTCGGACGATGTGAAGATAGTCCGCGAGGGTGCGGACTTTACTCTTGTCACCTATGGAATATCGGTGAATACCGCGATTGATGCGGCAGCCCTATGCGAAAAGAGCGGAGTGTCCGTTGAAATTGTGAAGCTTGGGAGGGTATATCCCGTTCCGGTTGAGAAGCTTGAGAAGTCTGTCAAAAAGACCGGTCGCGTTCTTGTGCTGGAAGAGGTTTGCAATTCCGGATGTATCGGAGAAAAGCTGCTGCCGCGCCTTAAAGAGCTTGGTTTTGCGCCGAAGACGTTTATACTGAAAAATCTCGGCGATGAATTTGTGCCGCAGGGGACAGTGGACGAGCTTCGCAGACTTCGCGGCATTGACGCTGAAAGCGTAGCATCCGGCATTTTGGACGCGGTTTCCGGTATTGGCTTTCACGCCAAAGATGGAGACAAAACGGCGATTTGAGACTTTGCGGTAAACGGCGGTTATGAGTGCCGTTTGCCGAAGGTATAAATTCCGCGAAGGAGACAGTGATGGCAAAGACAAGACTTGACGCTCTCTTAGTTGAGCGGGGATATTTTACAAGCCGCGAGAGAGCGAAAGCCGAAATCATGAGCGGAAATGTGTTCGTGAACGGCGTTCGCTCAGACAAACCGGGGACGCAGGTTGCCGGTGATGTTCAGATCGAGGTTCGCGGCGGTCAGAAGTATGTGAGCAGGGGCGGACTGAAGCTTGAGAAAGCTCTTGAGAGCTTTAACGTGACACCGAGGGGGAAGGTCTGCCTTGACTGCGGCGCGTCAACGGGCGGATTCACTGACTGTATGCTTCAGAACGGAGCCGTGAAGGTATATGCTGTCGATGTGGGCTATGGGCAGCTTGCGTGGAGTCTCAGAAACGACGCGAGAGTTGTGACAATGGAGCGGACGAACGCGAGGTACATGACCGGAGATATGTTTGATGAACCGATAGAGTTTGCCACTGCGGATGTGTCATTTATCTCGCTTGCTCTTATACTTCCGGCAATTAAGAATGTACTCGGCGAAAATGGAGAGACAGTTTGCCTTATAAAGCCGCAGTTTGAGGCGGGGCGTGAAAAAGTGGGCAAACACGGCGTTGTGCGTGATAAGGATACGCATATTGAGGTGCTTGAGAACTTTCTGCTTAACGCTGAAAGAAGCGGTTTTTTTGTGTCGGGGCTTACATGGTCGCCTGTGCGCGGTCCGGAGGGCAATATCGAGTATCTTGGCTATTTGAAGAGAAAAAGCGGAGACTTCACGCCGGATATACGCGGTATAGTTGAACAGTCACACACGGATTTATAGTATTGGAGAATATTGTGAGCAAAACTATACTCTATGTAAATCCCAAACGCGACGCGGGATTGAGAATAACAAAAAAGGTCGCCGATATGCTTGAGAAGCGAGGGCTTCAGTACGCGATATGCGATAATTTAGACGCGCTCTCCGGAGAGATAAACGGCGCGGAGCTTGTGATAACATTCGGCGGAGACGGCACAATACTTCACTGCGCGAGGGCGATAGCGAGGTACAATATACCGATACTCGGTGTAAATCTCGGCAGCAAGGGGTTCATGGCGGAGCTTGAAGCGTCGGAGGTCGGGCTGCTTTCCCGCGCTTTTGACGGCGAATACAGAATCGAGCGCAGAATGACACTTGACGTAACAGTACGGCGCGGAGAGGAGACACACTCCGACTTTGCTCTCAATGACGTTGTGATAAACGGAATGGCGCGTGTTATCGGAATCGAGGTGTCGGGCGATGGAAAGCCCATAATGCGTTTCTCAGGCGATGGTATTATAGTAGCCGCGCCGACAGGTTCCACCGCCTACTCAATGGCGGCAGGCGGACCGATAGTGGAGCCGGACGCGGAGAATATCATAGTTACGCCGATATGCCCGCACCTTCTTCACGCGAGATCTTATGTTCTTGCCCCAAACAGACTTGTCACGGTCAGAATAAGCGGACTTGACGGGAAAAAAGCGTTCCTGTCATGTGACGGCGGCGAGGAGCTGAGACTGCTCGACGGCGATGTTGCTGAGATTCGTAAGTCGCGGCTTGCGGTGCTGCTCGCGAGGATAACAGACAGGAGCTTCTATGAGAATGTGAGCGGAAAGCTGAGCTGAGAAACGGCGGGAAATACCCTGAAAATGTAATGTCCGGGGGCTTGTGAAATTCCGTGTTTCCGACCCGCTGTATGTAAAGGCGCGGGGAAATTCAGACCCGCACGCCTTTGCAAATTGAGTATACCCGCGATACGGCGGAAATTTTTCGGAGGTTGGAGAAATGCTGTCATTGCTTCATATAGAGAATGTGGCTGTAGTTGAAAAAGCGGATATTGAATTTGGCAGCGGGTTCAACGTGATGACGGGCGAGACGGGCGCGGGAAAGTCGATAGTGATAGATTCTCTCGAAGCCGCTCTCGGTTACAGAACATCGAAGGAGCTTGTGAGAAGCGGCGCGGATAAGGCTGTAGTGACGGCTGTATTCTCGGACACCGATTTGGGAGACTATCTTGAAAGCAGCGGCATAGAACCGGAGGAGGAGATAGTTCTGACGCGCCGCATAACAGCCGATGGTAAAAGCGCGTGCAGGGTGAACGGCGTTCCCGTATCGGCGGCGCAGCTTCGCGACCTCGGTTCAAGACTTATGGATATACACGCTCAGTCTGACGGGCAGAGACTTATGGACGAACGCTGTCACGGAACGTATCTTGACGCATTCGGCTGCCTTGAGCTGCTTTTGCGTGAGTACCGCGCCGCGTTCGATGAGTACAGAAAACTATCACGCGAGATGGAAAAGCTTGTAATGGACGAGAGCGAGAAGGAACGCCGTCTCGATACCTTGTCCTTTCAGATAGAGGAGCTGGAAAACGCGAATCTCATGGAGGGCGAATACGATGAGAAGCTGACAAGGAGGACATTCCTCAAAAACGTCGGAAAGCTCTCGGAATCGGTGATGGACGCGGACAACGCTCTTTCCGGCGGCGACAATGAGGACGGCGCGGTCGCGCTTATATCGGTCGCGGCTGATTCGATAGGTTACGCTCTCAGATATTCCGAGGACTTTTCGGCACTGTCAGAGAAGCTGATAAATCTCAAATTCGCCGCCGAGGACGCGGCGGAGGAGCTTCGCGACATGAAGGAGCGTCTTGACTTTTCACCGTCAGAGCTTGATGAGCTTGACGAGAGACTCAGCACATTGAAGCGCATACAGAGAAAGTACGGCGGCTCCGAAAAGGACGCTATAGAATTTCTGGAACGCGCCAAAACGGAGCGCGACGCGATAGAGTATTCGGAGGAACGTGTAAAGAAGCTCGAAACTGAGGTCAGGTCGGCGCGTGAAAAGGCTGTGGAGCTTGCGGAGCGGCTCACGGAATCGAGAACAGACGCGGGACGGGAGCTTTCAAAGAGAATAGAGTCGGAGCTTAATGATCTCTCAATGAAGGGCGCGAGGTTCGCGGTTGAGATTACGCCGGCGGAGCTTTCGGCAAGCGGAGCGGATAATGTGAGGTTTCTGATGTCAGCGAACGCCGGAGAGAAGCTGGGCAGAATGAGCAAGATAGCGTCTGGCGGCGAATTGTCGAGGATAATGCTCGCGGTGAAATCTGTTCTGGCGGGTCATGACCGCGTGCAGTCGATGGTGTTCGATGAGATAGACGCGGGAATATCGGGTATAGCGGCGCAGAGAGTTGCCGAGAAGATGTCATGTATCGCCGGGAATAAGCAGGTTATATGCGTAACGCATCTGCCGCAGATAACAGCGATGGCTGATACACATTTCAGAATATCAAAAAGACTTTGCGATGGCAGGACGTTTACCGAGGTGACAGAGCTTGACACTGACGGCAGAAGAGAGGAGCTAGCGCGAATGATAGGCGGCGACAATATACAGGACGCAACGCTCATGGCGGCGGAGGAACAGCTCAAATCCGCTGCGGAGTTCAAGAAAACGAGGGGTACACTGTGAATATGTGCCGCGTGGGAGCGTTTAAGACGGGCAGCTCAGCTTGCAATATCGCGTTAGCGCGATATTCCGGTGGCGTGTACCGGACTGTTGTACTGCACACGGCGAAAAGCAGGGAGAACTGAAAAAAGATAATAGCCGCGTTTTTGCCGCAGCGCGATTGGCGAAAAAACGCATGGGGTGAGATATGAAGAGAATACTTTTTATCGCTACAGGCGGCACCATAGCGTCGGAAATAACCGAGAGCGGGCTTGTACCGGGACTATCGCCGAAGGAGCTGCTGAGGTTTGTGCCGGAGCTTGACAGCTTGTGCGAGACAGGCTGCGTGAGACTTTTTGACCTTGACAGCACAAACATGGAGCCGGAGCATTGGCTGATGATAGCTCAGACGATTGAGGCAAATTATGACAATTACGATGGCTTTGTGATAACGCATGGCACCGACACCATGGCGTACACGGCGGCGGCTCTGTCGTACCTTATACAGGGCAGTCCCAAGCCGATTATTATGACCGGCGCGCAGAAGCCTATAGATTTCGACACGACCGATTCAAAGGTGAATCTGCTTGACAGCTTCATCTGTGCCGCGTCCGACACGATACACGGTGTAAACATAGTGTTCAATAACCGCGTTATACTCGGCACACGCGCAAGCAAAACAAGGTCAAAGAGCTTCGACGCTTTTTCAAGCATAAACTACCCGAATATAGCCGATGTGCGCGATGGGGAGATAATACAGTATATAGTTCCGGAGCATTACGCGAACCCTGTGTTCTACGGCAGACTCGATTCAAAGGTGGGACTATTGAAGCTGGTACCTGGTATTGACAGCGGGCTTCTGGAATTTATGCTGTCGCGTTACGATGCTTTGATAATTGAGAGCTTCGGTGTCGGAGGGCTTCCGCAGAACCACGGGATCCACGGCATGGTGGAGAACGCGGCAAGGGATGGGAAATTCATAGTAATGACAACGCAGGTTCAGCAGGAGGGCAGCGATCTTGCTGTATATAAAACGGGCAATACGCTAAAAAACATAGACGGCATACTTGAGGCATACGACATGACTACCGAAGCCGCGCTTGCGAAAATAATGTGGATTCTCGGCGAGACTCGCGACTGCAAGCGCGTGAGGAGAATGTTTTACACAGCGATAGCGAGAGACATAATTCACCGTGCCGCGGGATGAAGCTCCGCCACGAAACGGACGGAGTGTCGGCGTGTGAATCTGCGAGTGCGCTGTCTCAACAGTAAAGCCGCCGTAAATGTCAGATTTTCCGGCAAATCCGGCAAACCCCGCGAATATCGCTTGCACAGGTATAATATTAAGCGGCAAAGGATTTTCATTTTTGAGTTTAAGGAGATCAACATGATATACATTCTCTCCGCGATTGCTGTTTTTGCCCTCGATCAGCTTACTAAGCTGTGGGTAAAAGCAAATATTCCCCTCGGCGGCACCGCCGAGCTTATATCCGGCGTAATAGGTCTGAGATACGTCAGAAATACAGGCATGGCATTTTCCATACTGTCAGATAAGACGGCTTTTCTCGCCGTATTGTCGGTTCTCGCCGTAATCGCGCTTGCGGTGTTCATATTCAAGGGAAAAATTTCACGCGCCGAGAAGCTGTCACTGTCGCTTATAGCGGGCGGAGCTGCGGGAAACGCGGTTGACCGCATTTTTTTGGGTTATGTTGTGGATATGTTCGAGATACAGCTTTTTAATTTCGCTATATTCAATGTTGCTGACATCTTTATAGACACGGGCGCGGTACTCTTCTGCGTATTCTATCTTGTGCGCGGTGCGCGTGAGGATAAAATAAATAAGAGTATGACGGACAAAAGCAATCAGGAGCAATCACCGGACGCGGAGGAACACGATGACAGTCAGACTTAATTCTCCTGCCGATGGAAAGCGGATAGATGTTGTACTTGCGGAGCTTATGCCGGAGTTTAGCCGGAACGCGGTGCAGAAGCTACTGGAAAACGGCAAAGTCAGACTGTCAGGCACTGTTGTTAAGAAGAACGCGAAGCCGTGCGAGGGTGAGCAAATAGAGGTAGAGGTACCTGAACCTGAACCGCTCAACGCGGAACCTGAGAATATCCCTCTTGATGTCCGGTTTGAGGACGAATGGGTAATTGTTGTAAACAAGCCCAAGGGGATGGTGGTTCACCCCGCGCCCGGACATTCAAACGGCACACTTGTGAACGCTCTTTTGTATAGGTGCGGAGACACGCTTTCGGGAATCGGCGGCGTTGAAAGACCCGGAATAGTACACCGCATTGACAAGGACACATCCGGACTTATAATAATCGCGAAAAACGATGATGCCCACAGGTGCCTCTCGTCCCAGCTGAAGGATCACACTCTGTCGCGTACATACGATGCCGTAGTGCGCGGAGGTATGAGGGATGACTGCGGCGTGGTGAATGCCCCTATAGGCAGATCACCGTCAGATAGAAAAAAGCAGTGCGTTACGGAAAGAAACTCACGCGAGGCGGTGACGCATTGGACTGTCGCGGAGCGTTTTGACGGCTATACGCATATACGCTGCGAGCTTGAAACGGGCAGGACACACCAGATAAGAGTTCACATGGCGTATATCGGACACCCGATAATAGGCGATACGGTGTACGGTTCGCGTAAATCTGAATTTGGACTTGACGGGCAGTGCCTTCACGCTTCTAAGCTGAGGTTTGTCCACCCAAACACAGGCGAAACCATTGAAGTAGTATCGGAGCTGCCGGAATACTTTGTAAAGGTGTTAAAAACACTGAGCAAGCACCCGGTCTAAGGAGCGGCGGATAGCGTGAAACGATCATAAGACGGCAAACAGCGAAAAAGCCGCCCTGACAGCCGCTGCCGCGGCATCTCAATGAGCTGTGCGGCGATATGAAAAGAGGAAAAACGCGGGAAATGCCATGACTGCAACGATGATCCGGTACGGAATGGTACCCAGTCGGCAACCGGTAAACCCGCTGTCAGCAGCAATAAAAACAACGAGTTTTTTTAAAACCACTTGACAGACAGGCTTTCTCGCGTTAAAATAATAAGAATAGTATTTTTGAAATAATGGGGTATTTCGAAATAATATCTATTTACCGATTGCAAAATATAAAAATTTATGAATTGGAGGTGTGTAAATTCGGATGCTGAAATACATTATTGCCGCAATTTGTGTTGTTATCGGTCTTGTCGCCAGCTTTATCGGCGGCATACTCTACCGTAAAAAAATAGCGGAAAGACAAATAATGAGCGCGGAGGATGAAGCAAAACGCATAGTTGATGACGCTAAGAAGGACGCGGAACGCAAGAAACGCGAATCCGTTGTGGAAGCGCGTGAGCAGATCCACAAGGAACGCTCCGAATACGAACGCGAGGTCAAGGAACGCCGTGCGGAGGTTACTAAACAGGAACGCCGCGTTCAGCAGCGCGAGGAGGCACTCGACAAGAAAATTGAGACTGTCGAGAAGAAAAACGATCAGGTAACAAAAAAGCTTGCCGACCTTGAGGCTTCTCAGGAGGAAATCAAGAAGCTCAAACGCAGTGAACTGGATATGCTTGAAAAAATATCCAATTACACTGTTGAGGAAGCGAAGAATTACCTCATAAAGAGCATTGAGGCTGAATGCCGTCATGAAGCGGCTGTAAAGATCAAGGAATCCGAAATGCGCTGCCGTGATGAGTGCGAGGAGAAAGCCAAGGAGATCATTACACTCGCTATTCAGCGGTGCGCCGCCGACCATGTTGCCGAAACAACCGTCTCTGTGATACCCCTTCCCAGTGACGAGATGAAAGGCCGCATAATCGGCAGAGAGGGACGCAATATACGCAGTATCGAAACGCTTACCGGTGTAGATCTGATAATCGATGATACGCCGGAGGCTATAACAATATCCAGCTTCGACCCTGTGCGGCGCGAGATTGCCCGTATAGCTTTGGAGAAACTGATACTTGACGGGCGCATACATCCCGCTCGTATCGAGGAAATGGTTGAAAAAGCCCGCAAAGAGGTTGACGCAACAATAAAAGCCGAGGGTGAACGCGCCGCCTTTGAGACAGGTGTGAGAGGATTGCATCCGGAGATAATAAAGCTGCTGGGGCGCATGAAGTACCGCACAAGCTACGGTCAGAATGTACTCAACCACTCGAAGGAGGTAGCACATATAGCCGGTCTTCTGGCTTCGGAGCTTGGTGCCGACGTGAATACGGCAAAACGCGCCGGACTGCTGCACGACATCGGCAAAGCGGTTGACCATGAGATGGAAGGCTCCCATGTGCAGCTGGGCGTGGAGCTTGCAAGACGCTATAAGGAGAGCGACGCGGTCATCCACGCTATCGAGGCTCACCACGGAGATGTGGAACCGCATACACTCATAGCTTGTCTCGTTCAGGCTGCCGATACAATTTCAGCCGCACGACCCGGAGCAAGACGTGAAAATATCGAGAACTATATCAAACGCCTTGAAAAGCTTGAGGAGCTTCCGAAATCCTTCAAGGGCGTTGAGACCTGCTACGCGATCCAAGCCGGCAGAGAAATTCGTATTATGGTGAAGCCGGAGGATATATCAGAGGACGATATGGTTCTTTTAGCCCGCGATATAGCGAGAAAAATTGAGGCGGAGCTTGAGTACCCGGGTCAGATAAAAGTCAACGTGTTCCGCGAGACAAAGGCTGTGGAGTACGCGAAGTAACGCGGCTGTACTCAAAATTGAAACGGGCTTCAGCCATGAAGCGGCTCACGCTCAAAGCCGGAAGAATATTCAGCTTTTATATCCGCCAAAGCCGCGCCGTGCCATACTGAATACGGTGCCGGATTTTTGCGCGATAAAGAAAACTCAAAGCAACATCGGAGGAATGATAACGAAATGAGCAGAAAGAAGTTTTATATAACTACTCCAATATATTACCCGTCGGATAAGCTGCATATCGGTCACGCCTACTGCACCGTGTGTGCGGACGCGATGGCGAGATATATGCGTCTGCGCGGGTACGATGTGCTGTTTTTGACAGGGACGGACGAGCATGGACAGAAGATAGAGGACAAGGCGAAAGCGGCGGGAATCACGCCGAAGGAGTTCGTTGACAACATAGTTGAGGGACCGAGAGGCGTTAAGGATCTCTGGAAGCTGATGAACATATCATACGACCGTTTCATACGCACGACAGACGATTACCACGTTGAAGCTATACAGAAGATCTTCAAAGCGATGTACGACAAGGGCGATATATACAAGGGAAAATATGTAGGCAAATACTGCAAGCCCTGCGAATCGTTTTGGACGGAAAACCAGCTTGTTGACGGCAAATGTCCCGACTGCGGCGGCGAAGTTCAGGACGCGGAGGAGGAGGCGTACTTTTTCCGTCTCTCAAA
>CAZKLU010000060.1:0-11666 GCA_964553775.1 uncultured Oscillospiraceae bacterium
GAACACAGAAGTTAAGCTCACTTGCGCCGAAAATACTTGATTGGTGACGATCCGGGAAAATAGGAAAATGCCAACATAAAAAACACAAGGTTTAATTACCTTGTGTTTAATTTTTTTCACTCAATAGTATGATGTGTTCGCGCTCCAGAGCATCAAACTGCTCTTTCAAAAGCCGGAAGTTTTCGTATGCCTTTATCATCAATGGGGAGTCAAACCGAACTCCGTTATTAACGCAGCTTCTCAAAGCCTCACGCGCTCCGTCAAGGTCAAGCCCTATCGAATACAATCGTGCCGCTGACAGTATCAGAAGCTCACTTTCAGTCTGCATATTCTCCTCCTTCATGCTCAATGGATATATTTTATTTGATTTTCCTGCTTATGTTTTTATTTCTCTTATAATAGTATGCTCTGTTATTGTTAAAAAGCATAAGCATATAAAGTGTACAAACTCAAAATTTTTTGAAAATCTTTGCCATAACGGTTGAATTTTACCGTGAGGTGATGTAAAATATTCAATAGTGCGCGTGAATTTGCCTGTTGCAGACGCGAGCGGATCGTATACCCTCGCACCGGCGGTGAACGCTATGCCGGAGGTGCTTTTCTTTTTGCTTTCAATTTTTCGCGAAATGATAGTGATTTACAAAAACAGTAAGTTCCTCTTTTTGCTCTGCAAAATTGCTTTTTAATTTTCACCGCTATGTGGTGGCGTTACGGACTCACTCGGTTCCAACTTTGTGACACTTTCTGAGACGGTATTTGCCTGAATACAGGTTTCTTTTATTTATGATATTTCACCGTAGGCTGTATGCTCCAATAGTTTTATTTTTTTAGATATGTCTTAAATGCCAATATTTTGCCTTGCGGATGTTTTCTTGATTTTTAAGCTGATGGATAGAGGGTTGACTGTGCATAAGGAAAAAAGTCCTGTAAAAACTGTTAGTTTAATGATGATTATTACACTCGCGGGAAAGGTTCTTGGACTTCTGCGAGACAGGTTCCTT
The DNA here is from genome assembly GCA_964553775.1 of uncultured Oscillospiraceae bacterium. Classification (GTDB taxonomy): domain Bacteria; phylum Bacillota; class Clostridia; order Oscillospirales; family Oscillospiraceae; genus RUG626. The sequence continues at coordinate 1,002 of CAZKLU010000060.1, forward strand.
ACCGTCAATTACGGCAGCGGCATGGAGGCAAACGCTTTTTTAACAGCCAGCCGTATCCCGCGTGTGTTCTTCGATACTATATTCGCGTCCGCTATTTCAGCCTGCCTTATTCCCGTTTTCAGCGAGACACTGACTAAAAAAGGCCGTGACGAGGCGTATCATTTTGCCGGAAACTTCATTACAGTGATGTCGGCTCTTTGCGCTCTTCTCACCGCACTCGGTATCGTGTTCGCCGACCAGCTCACGATGTTTTTTGCTGACGGGTACGACAGCGAAACCGCCGCGCTCTGCGTGGAGCTTACCCGTATCATGATGCCAACTGTTCTATTTACAGGTATCGCTTTTACGTTCGTTGGAATTTTGCAGTCGCTCGATGAGTTCAACATCCCCGCCGCGATAAGTCTTATCTCAAACTGCATTATTATAGTCTATTACTTTACGCTGAACGACAGATTCGGAATTAAAGGTCTTGCGGTCGCTTTCCTGATCGCGTGGCTTGTTCAGGCTCTCGTTCAGATTCCTTCACTTGTTAAACGAGAATTTCGCCTTTACCCCTCGTTTTCACTCAAATCCGAGGGAATGAGAAAGGTACTCACCTTGATGTTCCCTGTTATGGTCAGCACTTGGATCCTGCCCATAAATCAGACGATTAACTCTAAATACGCATCCCGCCTTTTTGAGGGCGCGGGCGTTACGGCTATAGAGCTTGCGTATAACCTCTACACGGTTATCGCGGGGGTGTTCGTCCTCTCTGTTACAAACTATATCTTTCCGAGACTGTCACGCGAGAACGCCGGCGGGGACAGCGGCACACTTAAAAAAACTATCGGCGGTACTATGCACACGACACTCTTTATTGTCGCGCCTATGACTGTGGGGCTTGCTGTGATGGCTAAGCCGCTTATCAACTTTATATACGGCGGCGGCGAATTTGATGCTTTCTCGGTCAACATAACATCACGCGCACTTCTCTTCATGTCGTTCGGCATGATCGGTTACGCTGTACAGTCGGTTCTTTCAAGAGTCTATTTCGCGGAGCAGAACGGCAAACCGCCGCTCATAGCTGGTGCTGTATCAATCGCGATAAATATTCTGCTGTGCCAATTCCTCGCGGAGCCTCTCGATGTTGCGGGGATCGCTATCGCGTCGGCGGTATCGTTTACTGTGAACGGTATACTTCTCTATGTTCCGCTGAAAAAACGGGGACTTCAATTTCTTGACAGAACATTTTTGATTGATATGCTGAAGATCGCGTTATCGGCAGCGGTCATGGGATTTGCGGTGTTCGGACTTTCAGGGTTTCTTGACGGGAGAGCGGGCAAGCTCATTGTGCTTGTACTCCCGATCGGCGCGGGAGTGCTTGTGTACGCCGCGGCGGTTGCTATTCTCAGGGTACCGGAGACACAGATGGTAATAAACGGCGTTAAATCGATATTAAAAAGGGGTGACAGCGGCAATGAATGACGGGAACACCACGCACGGAACCGCCGGAATACTTGAGGGCAGTGTTCTCTATCGCGCCGTGACGGTTGCCGCGGAGTGGATAGACAGGCAGTGGGACAGGAGCGTACTGTCAAAGCTTATAGCCGGTGCGCCGGAGAGAGCGTCCGCGCCGGAAAGTATTGTCGGAAAGCTCGCAGCCGCCGTGAGATGGCTGCTTGTGAAAATATTCAGACTGCTGCATCTCGACAAACTGCTTGACGGCTCATTATTCAGCAGAATGTATTTCTGGTGCGCTCTCGCCGTTTTCGCCGCTCCTATACTGCCGACGATGGTCGTTTTCGCGCTCGCCGCGATGGGTCTTGTCTCGGTTGTTATACGGTACAGTGTGGATGATTCGATTAAACTGCAATATTCGCCTGTAAACAAGTGGATTTGTCTATTTGCGATAGTCTACATGACATCAACGCTGATGTCGGTGACACCCGCCGCAAGTCTGAACGGGGGACTGCTCATAACATTTTTCGCGTTATTCGCCATTGTCCTTCAGGGCGCGGTAAAGACAGAACGCGAGGCTGACGGTATAATATGGATAATGACGGCGGCGGGGCTTCTTGTATCGGTATACGGTATCGCGCAGATGCTTTTTGGCGCGGTGAGTACGGAGTCGTGGGTCGATTCCGATTCGTTCTCGGATATAAGTCTGCGTGTATACTCTACGCTCGACAACCCGAATGTTCTGGCGGAGTACCTGCTGCTTATTATACCGCTCGGAGTATCGTGCGTGTTTACGGCAAAATCGAATAAAGCGCGTATGTTCGCTTTGCTGTCAGTCGGAGCAATGGCGGTCTGTATGATACTGACGTATTCACGCGGCGGCTGGCTGGGGCTTATATTCGCGGCGGCTGTGTTTCTCGTTTTAATCGACAGACGGTTTGTTATTCTGGGTATTGCCGCGTTAGCGGTGCTGCTGGCTGTTATGCCGTCAACTATAATGGACAGGCTCCTCAGCATAGGCGATATGACCGACAGCTCCACCTCGTACAGGGTGTCGATTTGGCTCGCGAGTATAGATATGCTGAAGGATTACTGGTTCTGCGGAATCGGCACCGGAACTACGGCGTTTAACGCTGTCTATCCGCTCTACGGGTATAATACGGCAAGTGCGAAACACGCGCACAGTCTGTATCTGCAAATTCTATGTGAGTGCGGGGCAGTGGGGCTTTTCGCGCTTCTGGGTGCGGTTATGTCATTTATACGCACAACCGCGTCGGCTCTCGCAAGAACGGATGATAAGTGCCTGAGAATAAAGCTCATCGCTGTTATATCGGCGGTTGCGGGGTTTCTCGTTCAGAGCGCGACCGATTACTCGTTTTATAATTACCGCGTTGTGCTTATATTCTGGGCTGTGCTGGCAGTCGGCGCGTTGCTTGCCGGACAAAATAGAGAGAAGGTCAGCGAATGATACGAATATTGCAGATTATAAGCGACACAAATATCGGCGGCGCGGGACGTGCGCTTCTCAATTACCTCAAATATATGGAAACGGATACATTCGAGTCGATAGTTGTATTGCCGTCCGGCAGTAAGCTGAAGGAGCCGGTTGAGGCACTTGGAGTTGACACGATTGAGATTGACGCAATGAAGGACGAGTCGTTCGATGGGCGGGCTGTCAAGCTCATTGAGGAAGTAATTGACAAGGTTAAACCGAAGATCGTTCACACGCACGGGGCACTTTCGGGGCGCATAGCGGCAAAAAGACGCGGTGTTCCGGTGGTGGTTACGCGGCACAGCGCGTTCCCGTTTCCCGATTATGTGCGAAAAACGCCGCTGAAGCTCATATACCGAATGCTATACGACAGGTTTGCTGACAGAATAATTGTTATTTCACCGGCGGGCGCGGACATTCTGACGGAGATAGGTGTGCCGCGTGACAAGCTTGATGTGCTTATGAACGGTGTGGAGCCTATGAACAGAGCCAGCCTTGAAACGTGTGCCACGCTGCGAAGAAGGCTTGGTATCACGCCGGGTGACTTTGTTGCGGGTATTGTGGCGCGTATTGAGGACTACAAGGGTCACATTTATATTCTTGATGCCGTAAAAAAGCTCCGTGACAATGGCAGAAATATTAAGCTCATAATCGCAGGCACCGGTTCGTTTGAGGACGAGGTAAAGAAAAGGACAAAGCAGCTTGAACTTGAGGATGCGGTCGTCTTTACGGGATTTTTGGACGATGTCGCTCCGGTACTCAGTATTATGGACGTGCAGATAAATGCGTCATACGTCTCGGAAACATCAAGCTTGTCGATACTGGAGGGGTTCAGCATTGGAGTACCGGCAATAGTTACTAACCTCGGCGGGAACCCCTGCCTTGTAGAGGATGGGGAGAACGGTTTCCTGTTTGAGCCAAAGGACAGCGGGAGGCTAGCAGAAAGACTTGAGCAGCTTATGAACGATCCCGCGCTGAGAGAGAAGATGGCTATGAAGTCGATTATAGCGTATGAACGCAGGTTTACAGGCAAGGTGTTTGCGGCAAATGTTGAGAAGACCTACATGAGAGTATTCGAGGAGACTAAAAAGCATGGCAAAGGAAAAAGATAACAATAAACGCGGAATAATGAGGTTCATCAACCTCTTTGACATTGTGATAATACTTATAGCGGTTGTAATGGTCATTATTTTAGCCGCGCTGGGGTTTGTCGGCGCGGACACGTTCGAGGTGCGCTACACGATAGAGCTTTCCGATATGGTGGGAGAAACGGCAAGCCTTATAAAAGAAGGCGACTTGCTGGTTGATCAGATCAAGAAACTCGATATGGGTACGGTCGAATCGGTTGAGGTGAAGCAGTCAGACGCTCTTATACGCGATATGACAGGCGGGGCGTATGTGCTGGTTGAGAACCCTGACCGTCAGACAGCGGTGGTAACAGTGAAGGCGCAGGCAACGCTGGACGGTGCCGATATAACGACAACGAGCGGCTACATTGTAAAAGTCGGCACAAGTGTCAGCCTGACAGGACCCGGCTACAGAGCGTATGGGAATGTTATTGAGATGGACAGGATTCCGGAGGAGGACGGCAATGAGGAATGATTCGCGCTCCGGCGAAAAATCACGGATAGTGGACAAAAACGGCAGACTTTTCGGGAAGATAAGTCTCATTGACCTTTTGTTTATCATTGTTATCATAGTTCTTGCAGCCGCCATATATATTCGCGTCTTTTCTGACGGGAAAGTGAATGTGAAAACGTCCGGCAGCGATACATTCACATATGAAATGACTGTTTTCAGCGTCCGCGATTATACATTGAACGCTATGCAGATCGGTGATGAGCTGTATGACGATAACGATGTGTATATCGGCAAAATAACAGCTATAGATTCCGTACCGTCAGAGACATATAACTCAACCTACGATGGGAAGTTTGAGAAAGGCGTAATGGAGGGGCGTTACGATATAAGTCTCACTGTTGAGGCATCGGGAAAGATCAACAACGGTCACTACTATGCTTCGGGTGCCTACGAGATCGGTGCGAATATGGTTGTGTACTTCCATTCGCTTTATGTAGTGTCGAGCGGCACGGTGACAAACGTATATTGAGGCGGTGAGCCGATGAAGATACTGATGGCGACAATGGGAATGGATATAGGCGGCGCGGAGACGCATATAGCGGAGCTTGCTGTCGCTCTCCGCCGTCTTGGACATGACGTTTGCGTCGTGTCGAACGGCGGGGTATATGTCGCGGAGCTTGAGCGGGCGGGCGTTCGCCACGAAAACGCGCCGCTCAATCGAAGAAGCTTCCCGACAATGTTCGAATCACTATGTATCCTATATAAAATCATAAAACGAGAGAAACCCGATATTGTACACGCTCACGCGAGAATACCGGGCTTTTTGTGTGGGATATTGCAGAAATTTATGCGTTTTCCGTTCGTTACAACAGCACACTGGGTTTTCAGTACCGAGGGCGCGGTGAGACTTCTGACCAACTGGGGTGACAGAACCATAGCTGTCTCCGAGGATATAAGCCGGTACCTTCAGGATAACTACGGTGTTCCCGAAAAGAACATATTTGTAACTATAAACGGAATAGATACGGACAAATTCTCACCGGAACAGACGGGTGACAATATTCGGAGCGAGTTTGGAATACCGGAGAACGCCCCTGTTATAGCACATGTCAGCCGCCTTGACGAGGACAGGGCGTTGACCGCGAAATGTCTCGCTGAGGGCGCGGTTGAGATGGCGGAGAGAGTGCCGGATATTGTGATACTTATCGCGGGTGATGGAGACGCTTATAATGAGGTTGCGGCAGCGGCGGAGAGGGCAAATGTTAAACTCGGTCGCAGGTGTGTCATTATGGCGGGAGCGAGAACGGATATAAACGAGATAATTGCGGCGGGAGACGTATTCGTCGGCGTATCGAGAGCGGCACTTGAGGCGATGAGCGGCGGAAAGCCTGTTATTCTGTCGGGAAACGAGGGCTATCTGGGGCTGTTCACGGAGGAGAAGCTGCAAACGGCTATGGAGAGCAACTTCTGCTGCCGCGGCGCGGAGAGCGTGACAACGGAGAAGCTAGCGGACGATACGCTTTCCTGCCTCGCTCTTTCGGAGGATGAGAAAGAGCGTTTTGGAACTTTTGGTCGTGAGCTTGTGATGAGAAGCTACTCTGTTTCGCGCATGACGCGGGATACACTGAGGGCATACAAGTCCGCGATGCCGAAGAAGACTATTGTGATGAGCGGCTATTACGGGTTTGATAACGCCGGTGACGAGGCTATATTGGAATCGGTTTTGCAGATTATACGCTCCGTAAGACCGGACGCGGAGCCTGTGGCGTTGTCGCGTGACCCGGCAGCTACGCAGAAAACGTATAAGTGCGCTTCTGTGTCGCGTTTCAACCCGCTGAAGGTCGCGTCGGCGATAAGGCACTGTGATATGCTTATATTTGGCGGCGGGAGTCTCCTGCAGGACGCTACATCCACGCGGTCGCTCATATACTATATTACGATTCTGAGGTACGCGGAGCGCAAAAAGAAGAGGACTGTCATGCTTGCGAACGGTATCGGACCTGTCTTAAAAAAGGGGAACCGCAGGCGCGTGAAAAAGGCGGTGGAGCTTGCTGACGTTGTGACGCTGAGGGACGAGGATTCTCTGAAGGCTCTGAGGGAGATGGGCGTGAGACGCGATGATATTGCGGTGACGGCGGATCCCGTGTTTCTGCTGCCGCCGCCGGACGATACGAGGACGGATGAGATACTGAAAGCCATAGGCGTTCGCGGCAAGTTTATAACAATTTCTGTAAGACCGGTAAAATCGACGTGGTTTTACAGTTCGCTGTCGCAGATAGCCGACGCGCTCTGCGAAAAGTACGGCGTGATGGCGGTGTTTTTGTCGCTTCAGCCGGAAAGAGACGAGAGCGTGTCGCGTGAGATTGCGAAGCTGATGAAAGGCGGCGCGATAGTGCTGCACGGGAAATACACTGCACGGGAGCTTATGGGAATTATCGGGAGAAGCGAGCTTGTGCTGTCGATACGTTTGCACTCGCTGATATTCGCGGCGTGTACGGCGACCCCCGCTGTAGGCTTCAGCTACGATCCGAAGGTGGAATCGTATCTTCGTATGCTCGACCAGCCCCTTGCCGGTGAGATTGACAACGTGGATGTTGACAGAGCCGTTGAAATAACATCAGGGATAATGGATAACAGGGATGATGTTGCGGAGAAGCTGAAGGAGAAACGTGAGGCTATAATAGAGCTTGCGAAAAAGAACGCGCAGGTGTTGTGATGGCGGTGTATTTGAAACCGTAACGATTTTCAGCATTGAGTCTGGTGAAGAGCGGGTTCTGTAAGCGGTGAAATGATCCTTTGACCGGCTCCCTTTACACAAGGGGTTCTGCATTGAAAGCCTTCTGTTTAGAGTGACCAACGGCAAATCAAAAAAGTAATAAGAATTTATGAATAATACTTAAATTTTCTGAAAGTATGTTATAATAGATTAAATACCGCCAAGCGAATTGAGCGGAGCGGCAAATTTATGCGAATAAAAGGGAAAGGGGTATCTCAATGCCATTAGTAACTTCAACAGAGATGTTTAAGAAAGCGTATAACGGCGGTTACGCTGTAGGCGCGTTCAACGTCAACAATATGGAGATTGTGCAGGGAATAACGGAGGCGTGTAAGGAGCAGCACGCGCCTGTTATTCTTCAGGTTTCAAAGGGTGCGCGTGCATACGCCAACCACACATATCTCGTAAAGCTCGTGGAGGCGGCTGTTATCGAGTGTCCGGAAATTCCTATCGTACTGCACCTCGACCACGGTCCCGATTTTGAGACGTGCAAATCTTGCATTGACGGCGGCTTTACCTCGGTTATGATAGACGCTTCCTCAAAGCCGTTCGATGAGAATGTCGAGATAACAAAGAAGGTTGTCGAGTACGCCCATGACCACGGCGTTGTCGTTGAGGCGGAGCTTGGAACACTTGCCGGAGTTGAGGACGATGTTAAGGTAAAAGCGGAGGATTCGTCATACACTCGCCCCGAAGAGGTTGAGGAATTTGTCGGCAGAACCGGCTGCGACTCTCTCGCTATCGCTATCGGCACTTCTCACGGCGCGTACAAATTCACGGCGGAGCAGTGCACCCGCAACGAGAAGGGCATACTCGTACCGCCGCCGCTGCGTTTCGATGTTCTTGAGGAGGTCTCCAAGCGTCTTCCAGGGTTCCCGATCGTGCTTCACGGTTCCTCAAGCGTACCGCAGGAGTATGTAAAGATGGTGAATGAGAATGGCGGAAAGATGCCGGATGCCGTTGGTATTCCTGAGGAGCAGCTTCGCCACGCGGCTGAGCTTGCGGTGTGCAAGATAAACATCGACTCTGATCTGCGTCTTGCTATGACCGGAACGATTAGAAAGTATTTTGCGGAACACCCCGACCACTTTGACCCGCGCCAGTACCTGAAGCCCGCTCGCGAAAACATCAAGGCTATAGTAACCCATAAGCTCGTTGACGTTCTCGGCTGTGCCGGAAAAGCCTGAGCTTACAGGAAATCGTAATTCCCGTACTCTGTGAGGTCATTTTTTCGGTACACGGTGAAAATGTCGGAACAGGGCGTAATTATGTTCTTGACAGCGCAGATAAAAAGGTATAAAATAAGGACGGTTGAGGCTGACAGTCAAGTTGGTTTTAATCGTCCTTTTTGCAAAAGGCGGTGAATAGCATGGACGGCGGCAATAAAAAGCGCGAAAAAGAATTGAAAAGTGAATCGGGGGAAAAGAGCGGAACAGTTCCGCAGCAGACGCTTGGAAGTACGCGAAGTACCGCACAGGAGAAGCCGGAGCCGAGCGTTGTTATAGATAGTCCGATAATTGTGCCGGAAATGCTTAATTTCGGTGCGGCACCGGATGATGAAGAGGATAACGATAAAAAAATTGCTGACGAGATCGGCGCAAATCTGAGGACACGTTTAGGTGATGAGACTGATATGTCCGGAGAAACTGATTTCGGCGAATACATTGACAATGAGCAAAAACGCGCAAGAAAGCCCTCGCGTCAGACACCGCTGAAAAATGACAATGTTAAGTTTGCGGCGTTTCTGCTGGCGCGTGTCGCCATCGCGGTCGTGCTGATTCTTATCGGCGCGGACAGAACCGTGCGTGTCTCAACTGAGCATATTTTGCAGATTGTGGCATTCTTTGTGTGCGCTCTCGGTATAATAATCGGCATAGTGACGGGACTGATGAAAAAGACGCTGCCGCAGAGAAGTATATTTATTCTTATTGTGACAGGGTGCGCGGCTGTTTTTGGTGATACGAAAGCGGCTATAGCGTCAATACTTATTCTGGAGATCGGTACGGAGCTTATAGATTATTGGAGCGCGTCCGCGATGGAACAGCTCGACAAGAGATTTATGAGGATCCCGGATGACAGGAGACTTGAGCTTATCCACTATGAGATGCGCCTTTCAAAATCAATAAACCGCAATTCCAAACACCTTGCGGGGTTCAAGATGACAGAGAGGTATTTTGCGGCGGCGGTTATCATCGCGGCTTTGCTGATAGCGATCGTTCCGGCAATCGCGGGAGATGCTGATACATCCGGCTGGGCAACGCAGGGTGCGGCTGTCGCTGTCGCGGTGACGTGCGGTTACATTGTGGATATACTTGCGTATCTTGAAAAACGTTCGCTTTTGGATTTTGTGGGCAAAAAGATGTACCCGAAATCGGCATCAGCGGTAAATAAACTTTCGCGTATTACGTCTGTTGTGTTCACAAAGACCGGAGTAATTACAGACGGGAAATATGTGGTAACAAGTATAAAGCCTGTGCGTATAAGCGAGGATGAGCTGCTGTATCTTGCGGCGTATGCTGAGACATATTCAGATCATCCGGTCGCGATGGCAATTAAACAGCGCGCAAATATAAAGATAAAGCGTGAGCGTATAACAAGACATTCCGAGAATCGACATATAGGCAACGCCGTTGAGATGAGCGGTCAGGTTATCGCGGCGGGCAGCATTGACCTCATGGAAAAGCTTGGCGTAAAGGTTGATTCAGGTGCGATCGATATGACAACGGTGTTTGTGTCAGTTGGCAGGACATATGTAGGCTCCATAACGCTCAAGGATAGTATGCGCCCGAAGGTGCGGGACGCTGTGCGTGAGCTGCGTACACTTGGCGTTGAGAACGTTGCGCTTATGACCGGTGATAACTCAATTTCCGCATCGCGCATTGGCAAGGAAATAGGCGTGGCGGAAATCTATGCCGACTGTTCGGCTGAGGATAAGGTGTCACGCCTGAAGTACATACTGAAAACCCGAATGAAGAACGATCGCCTCGCGTTTGTGACAAACAGCCTTGAGGATGAGCAGCTTCTAAGTGCCGCTGATGTCGGCATTCTTATGGACAGCTCAGACGGTGCCGCCACGCTGACGGAGAAGAAGGTTGATTTGCTCATAAACGGATTTGAACCCGCCAAGGTATCGGAGGCTATAGACATAGCAAAACAGGTGTATGAGGAGTTTAACCGTCTGTGGCTGCTGTTTTCTGTAATAAATATGGTTCTAATAATCATGGCGGCGGCGGGCGTTACGCCGATATGGCTGACGGCAATATTAGAGCTTTTGCTCAACTGCGTCTTCCTCGCGATTGTGTATGGTGTGCCGAATTTCGGAACCGACAAAAAGAAAAAATAATTGCGCGGCTTCATAAGCCGCGCAAAGCGTGAGATT
>CAZKLU010000061.1:0-8892 GCA_964553775.1 uncultured Oscillospiraceae bacterium
ACGGCACATTGACTGCGGTATTGCCGAAGCTAACATGATGTGTGTTGCGGCGGGATTGTCAATTACCGGATTGGTACCCTTTGTTTCCAGCTTCGCCATGTTTGCCGCAGGCAGGGCTTTTGAGCAGGTGCGTAACTCTATAGGTTATCCCCATCTGAACGTAAAAATTGGAGCCACACACGGCGGTATTTCGGTGGGAGAGGACGGAGCCAGCCATCAGTGCTGCGAGGACTTCGCGCTTATGCGCTCCATACCAGGCATGGTTGTAATGTGTCCCGCTGACGATGTTGAAACCCGCGCCATGGTTAAAGCGGCTTACGAATACAAAGGTCCTGTATATATGAGGTTCAGCCGATACGGCGCACCGATAATAAATAACGCGGACAGCTTCCACTTTGAGATTGGCAAGGGAAATGTACTCTGTGACGGCACCGATGTTGCTGTCATAGCCAACGGCTTGTTGGTAGCTGAGGCACTTGGAGCCGCCGAGATTTTGAACGAGCAAGGCATCTCCGCCAGAGTAATTGACATGGCGACTATCAAGCCGCTGGACGAGGAACTTGTACTTAAAGCCGCCCGCGAGTGCGGCAGCATCGTCACCGCTGAAGAACACAACATTATTGGCGGGTTAGGCGAGGCTGTGTGCGGAGTGGTGGCGCGTTCCGGTATACCGTGCAAGGTAAAAACCGTTGGAATAAACGACGAGTTTGGTCACTCAGGGCCGGCGGGTGCTTTGCTGAAAGAGTTTGGACTGTCTGCGGAACATATTGCGGAGGTTGCTTTGCGGACATGAGCCGGCACCAATTTATATTATGAAAGTTTCACAAATATCTCTCTCCTTTTTTATAAAACGGCGGGAACTGAGCTGATTTGAACTCGGTTCCCGCCATTATTCTGTCTAAACTTTCGTATTATTCTCACTACAAAGAGTACATAATCCCGCTCTTTACATTTTTTAGCTTTCATGTATAATATAGTTAAAGTCGCTGCACAAAGGCAACGTGGAATTTATTCGCCATGAAATATAAAAATTTGCTGTTAAAACTGAGTTATCGCTAAAAACAATTTCACTTCATCTGATTATAAAAACGCTTTTGTTCGGGCTGTAACTAACGGAATTGTGAACGGTACAGCAACCACAACTTTGGAGCAAAAAGCCTCAACTACCCGCACTCAGAAAGTGATCCGGAAATTTCTGAAAATTTAGTGTAGATATCAAAAATGAACGGTACTTCTACGACAAGAAGTATAGTTAATACTTGGCTTAACTTGTCCGGACATCTTGCTCAGATGAAATATACCAGTGCTGAGTGCTGCGCGGCTCGGTGGTATACGAATGTATGTGTGTATACGGCGGCAATAGACGGAACGTATATTCCTGCAATTCTTTATGTGAACGGCAATTATTACTACAACATAACCGCAATAAAGGCGTTTGAAAAGAAATATCAGTATTTTGTCTATGTCGGGTTAATGTAAAACACAATCAGCCTTAGAAGGCAGCTATGATCGGCTGCCTTCTTTGTATATATCGGCGCGGTTTAACACAATTTCACCGGCACCGCTCAACACGGTACCGGTGAAAGTCACATTACTTCTTTTTCTTCTTTTTCTTTGCTTCTCCGGCATCAGCTTCAGCCTTGTCTTTTGGTAAAATAAGGTTAAGTATAATCGCAAGTATCGCCGCAACGACTACAGGGGACGAACCAAACACAGTGTTGACCCATGACGGGAACCCCTCACCCGCAAGCGCACCGATCTTTGTCGCGACAGCCGCTCCGCTTTCGGATATGCTCGCTACATATTTGCAGCTCTGCGAGATGCCTATGCCAAGCGCGACCGAAATACCCGCAACGGTGCTTGAACGCATTGAGAAGCCGTCCTGTGTAATCATGCGGACACCTGTCATAGCTATAGCCGCAAAAACAGACATTGTAGCTCCACCGACTACAGCCTGCGGAATTGTTGTCAGAATTGCCGAGAGCTTCGGCACAAGTCCCGCGACAAGAAGCACAAGTGCCGCGAACGCGAACACAAACTTGTTGATAACTTTATTTACAGTAACAATACCGACGTTCTGGCTGTATGTAGCCGCCGGAAGTCCTCCAAAGAACGCTCCGACAATACTGGTGACACCCTGACCGATTATACCGCCGGAAAGTTCCCTGTCCGTCGGCATCCTGTTCATTCCACCCATTGTCGTGGAGCTTAAATCCCCCATCGTCTGAACCGCGTTCACAAGATACACAACACCCAGCGATATACACGCCGCCGGTTCAAACTTTATTCCGAAATGCAGCGGTGTCGCTATCTGGAACCAGCCCGCGTCCGCAACGGAGCTGAAATCAACCATTCCCATAAAGAAAGCGACGATATAGCCAACTATCATGCCCCAAAGTATCGCGCCGGTTTTGAGTATTCCCTTCGCGAAGTTCTGAAGTCCAATGACAACCGCGAATGTTATAAGCGCGACCGCCCAGTTCTGTAAGGAGCCGTATGTTGCGCTCGCTGTGCCGCCCGCCATATAGTTCACCGCTGTTGGGTAGAGCGATAATCCTATTGTAAATATAACCGTTCCTGTTACAAGCGGCGGGAACAATACGCGAATTTGTTTGACAAACATTCCGAATACGATCGCGATTACTCCTCCGACTATCACCGCGCCCATGATTGTCGGAAAATCAAATTCCGCGCCTATAGCCTGAAGTGTCGGTACATACGCGAAGCTGATTCCAACGATTACCGGAAGACCCGACCCGACTCTGTGACCTATGGTATATAGCTGCAGCAGTGTCGCGATTGCCGTCATAATAAGCGACACCTGAATTAAAAGCGTCTGATCCGCCGAGTCCATCCCGCAGGTGCTTGAAACCAAAAGTGCCGGTGTTATAGTTCCGACTACCGCCGCCACAACGTGCTGAAGCCCCAGTGGAACAGTCTGCCCTATCGGTGGTATTCCCTCTGTCTCATAGATAATATCCTTGTTTGCTGTTTTGGTTGCTGTACTCAATTTTATCGCCTCGCTTATTTATTTTCAGGTTTCCCCGCCCGCTCCGCGCTCACACAATGTACTCACCCCGCCTTTGAGACTTTCATTGTGTTTTGCTGTCGGGCATAGATTATTCCCGTATCGTTTTCAGGCGGAGAAACCTCTTTAACTGTTATAACCGCGCCGTATCACAAAAGATAGCTGTAATCCTTATACACAGCGAGTATCGTGTCGCGCATTGCGTCAAAAAGCCCGCACTTCGGATCGCTCACATCGTAGTCAGCAACGGAGCCGAAAAGTCTTACGCGGGTCTTGCCGTTTTCGAGCTTCACAAAACCTGTGTTGTCACTGTCGTTGAAGTCCTCAACCGACCAGAAGAGTGTAATTTTGTCCTTGTAGGGTCTGGAGCTATACGGGCAGAACACAGCGCAGTTGCCACATTCGTTGCACATACCGTCAACATGGATTATCTGTCTCATATCACGCCCCGGTACCCTCACCGCTACATTTGCCCTGTTCGGGCATACGCTTGTACATGTCTCACAGACTGTCGCGCAGCCAAGGCAGCGGCTGTCCGGCGCGTTATCGCAGTCTGTGCAAATATCTCCGCGCTTTGAGAGTGCGGGACCGTAATTTGCCTGTTTCCTGTTGTATTCGACGAATTTGTCGCAGTCTGCGCCGGAGATGGCGTTGGACGCTTTCATCGCATCGGCAATCGCTTCAACAACCGTAGCGGGTCCCGTGTGTCCGTCACCTATGACGTATATGTGCTTTACAGTGCTTTCCAGCGTCTTTGGGTCAACCACAGCCTTGCCGCGATTGTCAAGGCTCATACCATTGCTCTCATATATTGATGAGTCAACTCTCTCTCCAATAGCCGCGATAACAGCCGTTGCGTCAACAGAAGCTGTCTTTCCGGTATCAACAGGACTTCTGCGTCCTGAAGCGTCCGGTGCGCCAAGTTCCATGACTGAACATTCAAGCTTGCCGTTTTCCACTCCTATCGGTGCCAAAAGCTCCATGAACTCAACACCCTCGCTCTCCGCAAGCTCCAGCTCCTCTTCGAGTGCGGGCATATATCTCTTAGTGCGTCTGTATACAACCTTGACATCCTCAACGCCGGATATGCGCTTTGCCGCTCTCGCCGCGTCCATCGCGCTGTTTCCACCGCCGATTACTATAACGTGCTTGCCGAGGTTCAGCGAATCGGGATTGGATTTTGCCTTTTCAAGAAACTCTGAGGCATTCAGCGTTTCACCGTATTTAAGTCCCGCGCTGCCGTGCTTTTCCGCTCCGACCGCGAATATAACATCGGTGTAGCCCTCGTCAAGAAGTGACTTCGCGTTCCTGACCTCTTTCCCTGTCACGAACTCCGCGCCCATTGACTTTACAATAGCGATGTCTTTATCTATAGCGTCAGTATCTATACGGAACTCCGGTATCTGATAGCGGAGAACGCCGCCGAGGTTGTCTCTGCGTTCAAATACTGTTGTCTTAACTCCCGCTCTGCCAAGGAAGAACGCCGCGGCAAGACCCGCGGGTCCCGCACCGATAACAGCGACTTTCTTATTTGTAACCTCAGCCGCTCTCGGTTTCAGCTTCGGCAGCAGCTTATCAAATCCTCCTCTGGCAGCCTTGAGCTTTATATCGCGTATGCGAACCGATTCATCAACATTACCGCGCATACACTTGTCCATGCACCTGTGTCCGCAGATCGTGCCGGTTGTAAACGGCAGCGGGTTGCGCTCTGTGATAATCTCCAACGCTCTTTCGGGGTCGCCGCCTCCCATCGCCATCAGGTACGCCGGAACGTCCTGATTTATAGGACATCCGCCCTTGCATGGAGCCGTGAAGCAGTCAATGAGCGGAACAGTGTCGTTCAGCTTCTTTGTCGGCAGCGGTTTTATCGGCTTGCGGTAGTGATTCCCTGTACGCGCTTCTTCAGCAAGCTTTGAGACAGCGGCAACATCTACGCCTTTCCACTCGCCCTCGCAGTCAATGAGCGCAAGCCCCATCTGGTTAAATCTCTGGTACCCGCCCGGTTTCAGGACAGTTGTCGCCATTGTAATTGGCCATATACCGGCATCATAGAGCGGCTTTACTGAGAATATATCCGCGCCTCCGGCATACGATATACGCAGCTTGCCGTCAAATTCCTTGGAAAGCTGCTCCGCGAGTGAGATCGACAGCGGGAAGAGTGACTTGCCGGACATATACATCTCCTCGGACGGCAGTTCACCCGCCGCGACATCGACAGGGAATGTGTTAGTCAGCTTAACGCCAAATTCCAGTCCCTTTCCGTCTGCCAATTTTTGGAGTCTGCGGAACATTGGGATAGCGTCCTCTTTCTGCAAATCGCCCTTGAAGTGGCGATCATCGAACACGATATAGCTGTAACCGAGATCATTAAGTGTCTTACGCGCAAAATCGTAACCTAAGAGTGTCGGGTTGCATTTTATATATGTATGAAGTCCTTTTTCGCCGAGAAGATACGCCGCTATTTTCTCAATCTCGTCCGGCGGACAGCCGTGAAGTGTCGATTCAGTGACCGACTTTGAAATAACAGGCGAAATACTCTTTACATAAGCTTCGTCAACATTCTTGAACTTATCAAGATTGCCGAGCGTCCACTCCATACATTCGCTCCAGACCTCCGTTTTTGAAGCGTCCTGCATATCATCGATGAATTTATTGACTTTCTCGCTCTTTATGCCGTTGAGATCATACCCAACGCTCATATTGAATACGAACGCTTCGGGGTCGCCGAGATCCAGCTCTTTGGCAAGCAGTTTACACGCGAACCAGCCCCTGACGTATTCATCGAACGCCGCCGGAACAGTAAGTTCTGTTGACCACTCGCAGTTGTAACATTCATCCGCTGCCGCTATGCACGGCTTGTTGACGTTCTTACTCAAATCCTCGCCATCGATAACCTGAACAGTTTTCAGCTCAAAGAATCGGCTTCCGGCAACGTATGACGCTATGATGTTCTGAGCAAGCTGCGTATTCGGACCCGCCGCCGGACCTATAGGCGATTCGATTTTCTCCCGGTTAAATATCGGCATCGCCTTGCCATCTGTGTGACGCGGCATTTTAGATACGCCGAATACGCTTCCATCGTTTTTGTATTCGGTAAGTACCCAGTTCATAAGTTTGCTAAACGGTATCGCTCTCATTTTATCGCTCATTAGTTTTGCCCTCCTCTATGATAATGTAATAGTCGTAAATCCGGTACTTGCAAAATCGCTGTTCACACTCTGAATACGCCACGGATCCTGTATCTATAGGATATATGAAATCTATGGTGTGTTCAGGCTGTTTGATTTGAAAGCCGTAAAAGCCGAATTTATACTCCATGCGCTTATACTGACTTCCGTTTATAATATTGCCGCTTGCACAAAATTAACTGTGCGGCACCGAAATATTTTAGTATTCGCGGTGGTTGAGTGTTCCCCAGAGTTTTTTGGACTGCTCCATAACCCATGCGTTTATGCCGTCCTCGTCAAGCTCCGTGAATTGTCTGTCCCTATACACAACTTTACCGTTTATAATAGTTGTGCGGCAGCTCTTCCCTTCCATGCCGAACAGCATATGACCGTCGATATTCGCGTCAGAGAACGGTGTGAACGGCTTGTAGTCCATGACTATAACATCCGCCGCCGCACCGGGTTTGAGTACGCCAAGGGGTTTAGTAAAGTAACGTGAGCATATTGCGGGGTTGTTTTTGAAGAGCATTCCTGTTGCCTCGCACCAGCCGACGTTTGGCAGCGCGGCGTTGTGTCTCTGCATTGGCAGAAGCGTCTTGAGACTTTCGAGCATATCATGAGTATAAGCGTCGGTTCCCAAGCCTATAAGTATGCCCTTACCGTACATCTGTAAGACTGGTGAGCAGCCGACAGCGTTGCCCATATTCGACTGCGGGTTGTTGACCACCATTGTATTTGTCTCTTTGATGATGTCCATTTCAGCGGGCGAAACGTGTATACAGTGACCGAGCATTGTCTTTTCACCGAGTATGCCGTTGTACAGAAGTCTGTTCACCGGTCGGCAGCCATAGTTTCTCAGCGAATCATACACATCGTTCATACCCTCAGCGACGTGAATATGGAAGCCTGTAAGACCGTTGTTTGCCTTTACCATCTTTTCAAACGTCTTGTCCGAAATTGTAAAGAGCGCGTGTCCGCCGAACATTGCTTTAATCATGTCATCGTTTTCTTCAGCACACCATTTGGCAAAATCGGCATTCTCTTCGATTGATTCAGCGCACTTCTCCTCGCCGTCGCGTTCTGAGACTTCATAGCAGAGATTAGCGCGTATACCGGCTTTCTTGCATACGTCCTTTATCGCGAAAAGCGAGCCGCGTATCTCTCCGAATGAGGCGTGGTGGTCAAATATTGTTGTAACGCCGTTACGAATACAATCGAGAACAGTAGCCCACGCTGAAGCGCGTGTACCATCAAGGCTGAGGTTCCTGTCAATGTACCACCACTGACCATCAAGTACCTCAAAGAAATTCGTTGGGTTGAAACCGTCAATAGAAAGTCCTCTTGCAAGACCGCTATAAATGTGTGTGTGGACGTTGATAAGTCCGGGCATAATAACTCCGCCTTTAGCGTCCACAAATTCCGCGTCAGGGTACTTCTCTCTCAAATCTGAAAGCGTTCCGACTTCTTTCACCGTATCGCCGTCCAGAGCAACCGCGCCATCCGGAAAGTAGGGCGCGTCCTCAAAGCGTGTAATGAGCCGTCCGTTTCCTACAAGTAACATAGCTGTCCTCCTTATGAATTGTTTTTTTAGTTTATGCCGCAAGGTCTGAACCGTAAAGTGCCGGCTCCATGCCCATAGCGTTGCGGCGCGTTGGGCGACCCGTAAAGCGTATTTTACAATGCACACCAAAATCAACAGCCGACATTAAGGCAGTCAGTCTTTGATGTAAGACCGATTATTTCTGGTTTGCCGAATTGCTAAAATACGCATTGGCAAATCATCACGCCCGCAGGCTTCTGTCTCGATTGGCAGAAACAAAAAAAGCGTCCGCATGGACGCACCCGCGCAGATCCCGTGGTCTTTTGCCACTATCATAATAACATAAACCATTGTAAATTGCAACAGTTTTTTCGTCAACAATTAAAGATTTTTTGTTCCTCCTTTCTTCCTCCCCCCTCCCCTCCCCTCTTTCTCGGCAATAAGCTCCCGATTATACTCGTGAGCCGGAGTTCGTTCGGGGCTTGAGCAAAATCATATCAGTGTTTCACTGACGCACTTGCTGCCTTTCGTAACCGCAGCACTGCGCTAATATAAGCTCTTGTCAGACATAGCGGTGTCAGAAAACGGATATTACTTCGCGGCTGCCGGCTTGAACCTGCAGAAGTCCGGTTGAGGTCACGGGAAAACTGATTTCCGCAACTTTCTTCAAAAACCTATTGAAAAACCTGAGATTCCATGATATAATATCATTGGATATTCGCCGAGGGGGATTTTTGAGGCGGGACGCGGATGTTCTCCCCACGAAAGGCGGCATAGTAAACCGCAAAAGAGATCGTTGCCTGCTATAACCGTATTTACCTTTTATATTAGGTGAAGCTATAAATAACGCTTAATATGTTCGCGGTATGCGGTTCCATACATACGGCGGGGTGCAAGGCCGCGTTTACAGTGAACGGCGATAATTGCCGTTTACTATATTCGCACATAAGCATTTGTCAACGCACGTCATGTTCACGCGGTAAGATTCGCGAAAGACGGCAAATGCCGCAAGGCAATCTCCGTTGCGTTTACTGTAAAAATCACTATATTCAGGAGGAATGATCTATGTTCTGTATTAAATGCGGCGCGACAATCGCGGACGGTTCACGGCTGTGTCCAAACTGCGGTTCACCAATCATGCCTGCGGAAAACGCAAA
>CAZKLU010000061.1:8992-11534 GCA_964553775.1 uncultured Oscillospiraceae bacterium
TTATATCTATCGTAGCCTGTCACCTCATACGCTACCGCATTTTTTCGACAATCGGAGCGGGCTGTATGGTACTGTATTTAATCCTGTTTTTAGCCAAGTATTCCGGAAGTGGAATGGGCTACTTAAATATTGGTTTCTTCATATACATACTCAGCATAGTTGGCTGCTTCTTCGGTGCGCTCATAAAAGACAGAACGCCCTGAAAGCACTCACATTATACAATACAGAAATATCGCTGTAACTGGCAGGCGTGGAACTTTCAAAGTCCGCAGGTATTGCGGAATATACAGAAGCAAAAACCTTTTCAAGAGAACCGCGTGTGAATTATTTACCGAACACTCTAACCGAGACAAGTGTCGGCTCTGAACACAGCAAGGCTGTGTTGCGGTTCGCTTGAGAACCGTAAAGCACGTTGTTATAAATCGCGAAATTATTTGACATTCAGTATAGCACATGGAGGTATTTTATAAGATGAACAGCTTCAAAACACTCAAACCAACCGAAATAACAGGAAACGTATTTGACCTTATTGGC
Source organism: uncultured Oscillospiraceae bacterium (assembly GCA_964553775.1). Lineage (GTDB taxonomy): Bacteria > Bacillota > Clostridia > Oscillospirales > Oscillospiraceae > RUG626. The sequence goes on from CAZKLU010000061.1 coordinate 9,527, forward strand.
GATAAGTGGATGCTCATTACAGCCGGTACTCCGGAGAGCTTCAACACAATGACAGCGAGCTGGGGCATGATGGGCGTACTCTGGGGAAAGCCTGTCGCAACGTGCTTCGTTCGCCCACAGAGATATACATTCGGATTTATCGACAAAGCTCCGGTGTATACACTCAGCTTCTACGGTGAAGAATACAGAAAGCAGCTTCAGATATGCGGCACTAAGAGCGGTCGCGATATTGATAAGGTTAAAGAGACGGGCTTTACACCCGCGTTTACCGAAACTAACGCGCCGTACTTTGAGGAGGCATCGCTTGTTCTTGTTGTCCGCAAGCTGTACACCGACTGGCTGAAGCCCGATAATTTCATTGACACTACAAATATTGATAAATGGTACCCGACAAAGGACTTTCATAAAGTGTTTGTCGGCGAGGTAACGGAGGTGCTTGCAAAATAGATAACGAACGTGAGAGAGCAGTCCTTGCGGGGCTTTGCGCTGACTGCATGGACGAGAGAGAACGCGCCACAGATGAAAGTCTCGCGGAGCTTGAAGCTCTGCTTGAGACTGCGGGCGGCGTATCAAAGGGCATTGTGCTGCAAAACAAACGTACTCCCGACCCGCGCAGCTTCATTGGTGAAGGCAAGGTTCAGGAGATGAAAACGCTCATAGAATCTGAGGAGTGTACACTTGCCGTATTCGATAACGAGTTGTCTCCGTCACAGGCGAGAGCTTTGGAGAGCGATTTGGGCGTGAGAGTAATAGACCGCTCTCAGCTAATACTTGACATATTCGCGTCAAGGGCGAGTACAAGCGAGGGGCGTTTGCAGGTGGAGCTTGCTCAGTATAAGTATCTGCTGCCAAGACTTACGGGAATGTGGACGCACCTTGTACGTCAGACCGCGTCCGGCGGCAAAAGTCCTATCGGTACTCGCGGACCCGGCGAGACGCAGCTTGAAACCGACAGGCGGCACATACGGCGCAAGATTCAGAAGTTAGAGACGGAACTTGAGGATGTTCGCCGCGTCAGAAGTACGCAGAGACGCAAACGCGAGAAAAACGGTATACCTGTCATAGCCCTCGTTGGCTACACTAACGCCGGTAAATCGACACTTCTCAATAAGCTTACAGGTTCCGACATTCCCGCGAATGACAGATTATTCGACACACTTGACACAACAACGCGGAAGCTGACGCTGCCTACGGGTGGTGACGCGCTGATTTCCGACACGGTAGGGTTCATACGCAAGCTGCCGCACCACCTTGTTGAGGCGTTCAAGGCTACGCTTGAGGAATTGTCGTTTGCCGATGTCATAGTACACGTTATAGACGCCGCAAGCTCCGAACGAGAGGAACAGATCGATGTTGTCCGGCGGCTGATAGTCGAGCTTGGCGCGGAGAGTACGCCGTGCATAGATGTGTACAACAAGTCTGACAAAATTGATAACCCCTATGACATTCCGCGTGGAGAGGATATAATAGCAATTTCCGCGAAAACAGGCGCGGGACTTGATAAACTGCTTGACAGGATTTCGGCGGTTCTCGATCGTGGTAAAAAGCGCGTGACTCTCCATATTCCATACGACAAGGCGGGATTATGCGACACTCTCCACAGAGAAGCTCTTGTACAGAGCCTTGAGTATAAGGGTGACTGCATTGAAACGAATGTGGTTATAAAACCTGAGCTGTGGGGTCTGGTAAGAGGATATGTGTACGATGAGGGAGCTTGAGACAAAGCGGCTAATATTGAGGGAATGGCGTGACTCAGACGCGGAGATCCTTGCGGAATACGCAAGCGACCCGCGCATTGGTAACGGATGCGGATGGAAGCCCTTCGACAACATTGAAACCGCTCGTGACGTAATACGGACGATTCTCAGGAAACCCGTAACATTCGCTGTCACGCTGAAAGCACTCGGCGGCAAGGTTATAGGCTGCTGCGATGTTGGCGCGTCTGACGAGGAACGTATAAAAGGCGAACCGGAGATCGGCTACTGGCTCGGCGCGGCATATTGGGGTC
>CAZKLU010000062.1:0-10973 GCA_964553775.1 uncultured Oscillospiraceae bacterium
TCTACCGTTGGGTGCTTCGCGGAGTTCGCGTTGCGAATCCTTGTCAACATATCCGCAATCGGATCTGTTATCTGCATTTTCTTCCTCCTTTATAAGAGTTACCGATTTTCCGGTTCAAAACGGCTGGTATCAGGAATCAAAAGCCCTGACCTGTTCCGTTCCTTTATACTATCACCTGAATCCGCAAAACAACCGAAACGTCTTTGAAACGCACAGTAAAATTTATGACTACCAGTGCGAACGCTTAAAAGACATCTGCAAGAATGCGAACATCTGTTTTATATTATTGCCAAACTTTACGGATCCAGGTTGTCACCCCTTCAAAAGCGGGGCAAACACTTTTACCAGGACGCTTTCCTTACGCCCGGAATCTGTCCCTTGTATGCAAGCTCTCTGAAGCAGATACGGCAGATGCCGTAATTACGCAGATACGCATGAGGGCGACCGCAAATTTTGCAGCGATTATAGCGGCGGGTTGAAAACTTACTTCCGCGCTGCTGCTTGATTTTCATGGATGTCTTTGCCATTTCTTTACATCCTCCTAATTCTGATAGAACGGCGCACCGAGAAGAGTCAGAAGCTCGCGGGCTTCCTCATCGGTTTTTGCCGTAGTGCAGATTGCTATATCCATACCGCGGATCTTGTCGATTTTATCGTAATCAATCTCAGGGAATATGAGCTGCTCCTTTACTCCGAGGGCATAATTTCCGCGCCCATCGAAGGAGTTCGGATTTATACCATGGAAGTCGCGCACACGCGGAAGAGCGACATTGAATAATCTATCAAGAAACTCCCACATCTTGTCACGTCTGAGCGTTACTTTGACACCGATATTCATTCCCTCTCTTAGCTTAAAATTCGCGACAGACTTTTTAGCCTTTGTGATAACCGGTTTCTGACCTGTAATCTGACCGATTTCGCGAACAACGCTGTCAAGAACTTTCTGATTGTCTTTGGCATCGCCGCAGCCGACGTTAACGACTATTTTATCAAGGCGGGGTATCTCCATGACGCTGCTGTACTTGAACTTCTTCATAAGCGCGGGAGCTATTTCCTCGTCATACTTCTTTTTAAGTCTCGGCATATTCTACCTCCCGCACATTATATCGCCGCGCCGCACTTTTTGCAGGCGCGTGACTTCTTGCCGTCTGTTATCTTATGCGCGACTCTTGTCGCTTTGCCGCACTTCGGGCAAATCAGCTGTACCTTCGAGACGTATATAGGTGTCTCTTTCTTGATAATACCGCTCTCTTCGCCCTGCTTACGGGCTTTCTGATGGCGTTTAGCAACGTTCACACCCTCAACGATTACTTTCATGCCCTTAGGGTCAGCTGACAAAACTTTGCCTTTTTTGCCCTTATCCTTGCCGCTAAGGACGACCACAGTATCATTTGTTATGATATTCATTCCTGTCCTCCTCATATTACTTCGGGAGCAAGCGACAGGATCTTCATATAATCCTTATCTCTAAGCTCTCTCGCCACAGGCCCGAAGATACGTGTTCCCACAGGGTTTTTATCGTCTCTTATAAGCACGGCGGCGTTCTCGTCGAATCTGACATAGGTACCGTCTGCACGGCGTACACCTTTTGCGGAGCGCACAATAACCGCCTTTACTACATCACCCTTCTTGACCTGCCCGCCGGGAGCCGCCTTACGGACTGACGCAACGACTACGTCGCCGATATTACCGTATTTCCTTTTGGAGCCGCCGAGGACTCTTATGCACTTTATCTCTTTAGCCCCGGTGTTATCGGCTACTTTAAGAAAGGTTTCCTGCTGTATCATTCTCCGGCACCTCCTTATTTCGCTCTCTCTACGATTTCAACAAGCCGCCATCTCTTATCCTTTGAAAGCGGTCTTGTCTCCATCACTCTGACCGTATCACCGATACCGGCTTCGTTTCCCTCGTCATGAGCTTTCAGCTTATACGTTCTTTTGACTATTTTTTTATAAAGCGGATGTCTCACGCGGTCGGCTATAGCTACAACGATGGTCTTATCCATCTTGTCGGACACTACCTTGCCAACTCTCGTTTTCCGCGTTGAAGTTCTTGTCTCACTCATTTACGCTTCCTCCTCACTGCCCGTCCCGCTGCTTCTCGCGCATGATAGTCTGGACTCGGGCAATATCCTTTCTGACAAGGGATATTTTAACAGGGTTATCGAGCTGATTTGTCGCGTGCTGCATACGAAGCGTAAATAGATCCTTTTTAAGATCCTTCAGCTTTGTTTCCAGCTCGGAGCCGCTCATTTTTCTTACCTCGCTCGCCTTCATCTTAATCACCACCTGTCTCGGTTTCGCGGGCTATAATCTTTGTCTTGCACGGCAGTTTGTGTCCGCCAAGGCGCAACGCTTCCGTTGCCTCCTCGGGTGTAACACCGGCAATCTCAAACATAACTCTGCCGGGCTTAACAACTGCCACCCAGTACTCAGGGGAACCCTTACCGGAACCCATACGTGTTTCAGCGGGCTTCTGTGTAACGGGCTTGTCAGGGAATATCTTTATCCATACTTTTCCGCCGCGCTTCGTGTAGCGGGTAATGGCGACACGAGCTGCCTCTATCTGGTTAGAAGTTATCCACGCCGGCTCAGTTGCCACAAGACCATATTCGCCGTATGTTACTGTATTTCCGCGTGTGGCAACGCCTTTCATTCTGCCGCGCTGCTGCTTACGGTACTTGACTCTCTTTGGTAAAAGCATTATTTCGCTCCTCCTTCCCTCGGAGTGCGGGGACGGTTCTGCCCCTGACGGTTATTTCCGGTTCCGGCGGAGCCGGTCTGCGGACGGCTGCCTCCGAACCTGTTGTCGCCTGTACGCGAACCGCCTCTTCTGTCGCCGCCTCTTCTGTCATCTCTGCGTTCACGCGGTTGTCTTGGCGGTTTAGAGGTATCCATCGTTCTCGGAGTAGTTCTAAGTGTCTGTGAGAGAATTTCTCCCTTATAAATCCATACTTTGACACCGATGCGGCCGTATGTTGTGGCTGCCTCGGCAAAACCGTATTCAATATCGGCTCTCAATGTCTGAAGTGGAATTGTACCCTCATGATACGACTCGTTTCTTGCGATTTCCGCGCCGCCGATACGACCGGAGAGTTTAATCTTAATGCCGCGAACTCCGAGACGCATAGCTCTTGACATAGCGTTCTTCATTGCGCGTCTATAGCTTATACGATCTTCAAGCTGCTGTGCTATTCTTTCCGCAACGAGCTGAGCGTCAGTATCGGGTGTCTTGACTTCGATAATGGAGATGCTCACAGGCTTTCCAAGACGCTTTTCCATATCTGCTCTGAGCTTCTCGATGTCCGCACCGCCCTTGCCGATTACAAGACCCGGCTTTGAGCAGTGGATGAATATTTTAACTCTTGCGTTATCTCTCTCAATCTCGATTTTGGGTACGCCTGCCGCGTTAAGACGTTCTTTAAGATATTTGCGGATATTGTAGTCCTCTACAATGAGATCCCCGACTTTATCATCTCTGGCGTACCAGCGGGAATCCCAGTCTTTAATAACGCCGACACGCAATCCGTGCGGATTAACCTTCTGTCCCATGATTACGCCTCCTCTCTTTCCGCTACTACCATCATGATGTGACTCGTTCTCTTGTTTATTCTGTAGCCTCTGCCTTTGCTCACGGGCTGCATACGTTTGAGAATCGGACCCGGGTTTGCGTAAACCTCGGACACATAGAGACTTGACGTATCCATATCAAAGTTATTCTCCGCGTTCGCTATAGCACTTTTGAGAAGTTTCAGCATGATCTCCGCTGATTTATTTGGCGTATGTTTCAATATCGCGAGTGCCGTATCGATGTCCTTACCACGAACAAGGTCGCAAACAAGTCCCGCTTTACGCGGTGACACTCGTGCGTACTTTATCTGTGCTCTTGCTTCCATTGTACTCCGTTCCTCCCTTATTTACCAGTCTTGCTGCCGGCGTGACCGCGGAAGGTGCGCGTAGGCGCGAACTCGCCCAGCTTATGACCAACCATATCCTCAGTAATATACACGGGTACATGGCGGCGTCCGTCGTGAACAGCTATTGTATGACCGACAAAGGATGGATAAATAGTAGACGCTCTGCTCCACGTCTTGAGTACCTTCTTTTCGCCTGTTTTATTCATCTCGTTGACGCGCTTCAAAAGCTCAGGCGCGGCAAACGGACCTTTCTTGATACTTCTGCTCATTTACTTATCCCTCCTTACTTCGCGTTGCGACGCTTAACAATAAACTTATCAGTGCGGTTCTTTGTCTTGCGCGTCTTATAACCGAGAGCCGGTTTACCCCACGGGGTGACAGGACCCGGACGTCCGACAGGAGATTTACCCTCGCCGCCGCCATGCGGGTGGTCGTTCGGGTTCATTACGGAGCCGCGAACGGTCGGTCTAATGCCCATATGACGTGTACGTCCAGCCTTACCGAGTGAGACGTTTGCGTGATCAACATTTCCAACCTGACCTATAGTAGCCATACAGTTGAGACGCACATAGCGGTACTCGCCGGATGGAAGGCGAATTTGCGCCATGCCATTCTCTTTCGCCATAAGCTGCGCGACCGCGCCTGCGGATCTCACAAGCTGACCGCCCTTGCCCGGATAAAGCTCTATATTGTGGATCATAGTACCTACAGGGATATTTGTTATCGGAAGTGCGTTTCCCGGCTTTATATCAGCGTTTGCGCCCGACTCAACAACGTCACCGACTTTCAATCCGACAGGTGCGATAATATATCTGCGTTCCCCGTCCTCATACTCGACAAGAGCAATATAAGATGAACGGTTTGGATCGTACTCAAGTCTCAGAACTGTTGCGTTCATATCAGGCTTATTTCTCTTAAAGTCTATAACGCGGTATTTTCTTCTGTTGCCGCCGCCTCTGTGACGGACGGTGATATGACCATAGCTGTTACGTCCGGAATGCTTTTTCAAAGGCTCTGTGAGCGAACGCTCCGGACGCGCTTTCTTATCCACTCCGTCAAATCCGGACACAGACATATGTCTTCTCGACGGTGTTGTAGGCTTATAAAATTTTATTGGCATCTTTTTTCCTCCCTTATACCATTCCCTCGAAGAACTCGATCGGCTTGGAGCTTTCCGTAAGACGCACTACCGCTTTCTTCCACTTCTTCGTATAGCCCGACGGGTAGCGACCAACACGCTTCTCTTTGCCCTTCATTGTGAGCGTCGTGACCTTCATGACTTTCACGCCGAACACTTCCTCGACAGCCGACTTAATTTCGGCTTTATTGGCATCGGGGAGTACCTCGAACACATACTTCTTTATATCGCCCTGTTCCATAGACTGCTCAGTGACGATGGGACGAATTATAATATCGTAAGAGGTTCTCATTTCGCGTACACCTCCGTTATTTTCTCGAGTGCCGCCTTATCAACTACGAGCTTACCGGCATTCAGTATATCGTAGGCATTCAGTATGCTTGCCGTTGTTGTAACAGTTCCCTGAATATTTCTTGCGGAGAGAACGACGTTTTCGCGCACCTCCGGAGTAACGATCATCGGTTTTCTATCGGCTCCTATCTTATCAAGGAACTGCTTGAATGTCTTTGTCTTTATCTCTGACTGGTCAAGGTTTTCAACAACAAGAACATTATTCTCAAGAGCCTTCTGTGAAAGAGCGGAACGGATCGCCAGTCTTCTCACTTTTTTATTGACCGAGAAGCTATAGTCTCTCGGCTTCGGCGCAAACGCGACGCCGCCGTGGGTGTAGTGAGGATTTCGTGTGCTGCCCTGACGCGCTCTGCCGGTACCCTTCTGACGATAGGGCTTCGCGCCGCCGCCGGAAACCTCAGCTTTGGTGAGTGCGCTCTGCGTACCCTGACGTTTATTCGCAAGGTGATTTCTTACGAGAAAATGCAGCACATGTTCATTCGGTTCTATCCCGAAAACCTCTTCGGAGAGTTCGACTTCGCCTACTACCTCTCCAGACATATTATAGACTTTTGCGTTAGGCATATCTCTTCTCTCCTCTCCTTAACCTCTCGCGGATCTCTTCTGCGGGTTCGCGCTGACGGTCTGAGCCGGACCCTTGATCTTGCTGCGGTTAATTACTGTATTCTTCATATACACGATACCGCCCTTAGGTCCCGGAACAGCACCGCGAACTGCTATCATATTGAGATCCGGATCGATATCGACTATATCCAAATTCTGAACAGTGACTTGCTCATTTCCCATATGTCCCGCACCGATCTTGCCTTTATAAATGCGAGATGGTGTTGACGTGGATCCCATTGAACCGGCGTGACGATGAACCGGACCGCCGCCATGACTCGTTGGTGTGCGCTGGGCGTTATGACGCTTAATAGCACCCTGATAGCCCTTGCCCTTGCTGATACCGGTTATGTCAAGCTGGTCGCCCTTCTTGAACATATCCGCTTTAATTTCATCTCCCACCTCGAAGTTGGAGCAGTCAGCAAGTCTGAACTCCTTGAGGTGTCTTTTCATTTCCGTACCGGCTTTTTTGAGGTGTCCGGCTTCAGGCTTTGTGAGCTTGCGCTCCGGAACATCGCCGAAACCAAGCTGTATCGCGTTATAGCCGTCATGCTCTGCAGTCTTGACCTGTGTCACCACACAGGGACCCGCCTCGATAACAGTCACCGGAACTACTTTGCCGGCATCATCGAAAATTTGCGTCATACCGACTTTTCTTCCGATGAGTACCCTCTGCATCTCCATCTTTTGTATTTTCCTCCTGTCAGGTTATTGGTCGAACAGTTATGTCCGACTTGACCCCGCCAACTTAATCGTTGGCTATGGGCTTTATACTCAAAACCGAAACTATTTCCGGTCTTGTAGTTTTTACGCTAATTAACGGCGGCTCACATATGAATTTGAAACAGGTTTTTTAACGGTACAGCCGCCAAAAATTTTGATTATATTGACGCCGCTCTATTTTTATTTACACAGACATAGTGCGCGTCAGCAAATCAATATGCTTGCCGATATACTATCTTACAGCTTGATCTCGATCTCGACACCCGCCGGAAGTTCAAGGTTCATAAGAGCCTCAACTGTTTTCTGGCTTGGGGATATGATATCGATAAGCCTCTTATGGGTTCTTCTCTCGAACTGCTCACGGCTGTCCTTGTACTTATGGACAGCTCTCAGGATCGTTACAACCTCTTTCTTCGTTGGAAGCGGTATCGGACCTGATACTTTCGCGTCGGTTCTCTTTACTGTCTCGACTATCCGCTCTGCCGTCTGGTCGATAAGCTGATGGTCATACGCCTTTAAGCGTATACGGATCATTTTCTTCGTTGCCATGTCTTTCCTCCAAACATTTTTTTCTCACTGAAACCAGCTATGATATTCCACAGCTCACTTTCAGCGTCCACAAAATTTTACCGTGCGTTTATCAGCATCGGCTTTGAGTGCGTCCGGCGGAAATTTTTAATACACAGCCCCGTGCGTATCACTCCGGCTCAGAATACAAACCGGACAGCATACAGGAAATTCCTGATACGTCTCCGGTTGTGTAAATCCGGCGATATACGGATAGAAGAGTTAATTTCCAGCCGCCCGATTATGTACCCTCTTAACATAAGAAGATACCGGACATACTCCCCGAAAGTTACCTCATAATTTGAGCAATCTCCCGGTTCACCGCACACGGACGAGCATTGCCCGTCACGCTTTCATAGAATACCACATTTTTTGGCTGTTGTCAAGAGAAAAATTAAAATTTCCGGTTTCTTTTTCCGTTTTTGTTACGACAATATAAAATTTTCTCGTATCTGTTCATTATTTTGTGACGATTTACACACAGAAACACGCCGGAGTTTCACCGGCGTGCCGCATATTCGTCATTACGTTAATATCCCATGAGACTGCTGAGTGTTGAACTCTGGCTGTTCAGCTCCTGAATCAGCACCTCAAGATTTGTGAACTGCGTCGTATAATAGTCTATCTTGTCGCTCATCTTATCCCGCCACTTTTCTATCTGATCATCAAGATTATCTATCTGATCCTGAAGCGAGTTGTCGGACAAACTAAGTGAACTCTTTGTTGTTCCTGCCTTGCGGACGAGAATGCCATAACCCGCGGAGCTGGTGGATGAGTACGATGTCAGCGTCTTGCTGAGTGTTGCTATAAGACCCGTTACGTTCCCCTCATCGTCTGTTGTGACGAATGCGTCTCTCACGCTGTCTGGGTTCGTCTCCAACGCTTCACGCAGCTTTGTCTCGTCAAGAACCCACGATGTCACACCATCCGAGTAAGTTGTGGTAAGCCCTATCGCTTCAAGTGCTTTTCTCTCGTTGCCGCTTGAACTGATTATTGTTCTCAGGCGGCTATAGAGCTGGCTTAAATCACTGTCACCGAAGAGCAAGCCAGTTTTCGCCTTCTCCTCATACGCTTCTATCTCGCTGTCGGTCAAGTCCGCTTTATCATCGTCTGTAAGCGGCATATAACGGTTGTTCGACGAATCAGTAAGCGGCTGGGTCGAATACGCTTCGTGCGTCTCCGCCATCACCGTGTTAATCTCGTCAACAAAGCTCTGTATCGCCGTCACTATCTTGTCAGCATCGGATTTCGTTGTGAACGTGATGTATTCGTTCGCGTCAAGAGCTTTTGCGGCGTTCTTTGTAGCTGTCTCGTCCACACTGCCGCCGCTATATTGCACAAGACCCTCGTTGAACGTGTTGGAGAGCGTCACACTCAGACCATCCATGCTTATTACGTTGCTCGAACGCTGAAGAGTGATGTTGTCGCCGTTTACCGTGATGTTCACTATGGCATCTGTGCCTTTCGTATAGCCCTTGCGTACCTGCTGTACTATCTCATCGGAAAGATCGTCAAAGGTGCCGAGAGATATGTAACTAAGAATTGAACCGTTTTCACCAAATTTGAAAAAATTTTCTCCCATTTGCTTGATACAATAATTCTCGCCATTTTCATCTGTAAACACGACCCTCTCACCGTCATTATTTACAAGATAACCACCGCTGTCGGTATTTGCTTCAATCTCGCCAAACAACGCCGTCGCAAGACCGTCGCCAAAGTCGATCCTCGCGTCCGCGCCGGTTTCATCACTTGTGAACGTGAATTTATTCGTAAGCTGTGAATAGCTTATATCAACATCGGTACTGCTGTTAATCTTATTCATAACAGTTTCAAACGCGGTGTCAGCCGTGAACGCTCCGACAGTCTTGCCGTTGATCGTTATTCCGTAAAGAAGATTCCCGTCGTTGTCAACGCGCTTGTATTCCCCGTCAACGTACTTGACAGTGTTGCCCTCGGAATCCGAATAAACGCCATTACTGTATGTGACATTGCCCACAGCGTCAAGAGCCATGTCCGATGTCAGCTTATCTCCGAGAATCTCGCCAAGCGATGTGCTTGTATTGAAATAGTTGGAAAGACCGGTTTTGCCCAATCCGAGGTTCGTGTTATAATCGGACGTTATAAGAAGAGACGAACCGCCCGCGTTCTCATTGAACGTAATGCCGCCGTTCTCATTTGCTTCAACCGTAACCTTGCTGCCAAACGCCGTCTTGAGGTTTTTTGAAAGGTTTGAGACAAGGCTTGCTGTCAATTCCTCATTGTTGCTCCCAGTGAGAGTACCCATGCTTATTTCTTTGGTCGTGCCGTCAAGCGTAACGCTTATCGTTCTGTCGGAAAGGTATGTCGCCATATCCTCGGTGTGATACATAGACGTACTGCCGACACTGATACTCCTGCCGTTTCCATCACTGAGTGTACCCGCCGAAACGCCGAGGGTACTCTTTATATCACCCGTCACGCCGCTTATGTACACGGAGTTTCCCGCATTCTGAAGGTCATTGAATGAGATTGTGCCATTCGAGACACTAACACCTATTCTTGTACTTGCCTTTACTGTGGAGCCATCGGAGGTCGTCATTGTCTGTTCGCCGAGCTTTTTTGTTATAAGGCTTGCCAGTTCATCCGCGCTTTTGCAGCAGTCACTCTCGTCAAAGCTGATACTTATCGTTTTCGTGCCATAGGTGAACGTCATAGTGCCGGATATATCGCCGACATTAACGGATTCAGACCAGTCTATGCCCGTTCCCTCGAGAGTGTTGCTGTTAAGTGTAGAGGCATCGACCGAATAACGCGCCTTTGTCGCAAGCTGCTCAATCGAATTTATCCTCAAATCGCTCGTTGTTTTTCCTGTCGCGGCTACCTTATTAGCGTAATCGCCGTTTGCGGAGGTTATCGTAGCGTTGTTAAAGAAGCTGAGACTTCCGAGGTTCGTGGTTGAGGTATACGAGGTGTATTTCTGTGAGATGTCAATCAGCTTGTCGGTTATGCTCCTGTACGCTGTCTGTTTCCAGACAAGCTGCTGCTGCTTTTGCAGAAGCGTCTGGATTTTCGTCTGATAACCTGATATGCTGTTTTCGATAAGCGTTTCGGTGTCAAGACCGGAAGCAAGACCGGAAAGGACGTTCCGTGTTCCGTAAATGCTGCTTGACGAGCTTGACGAGCTTGTTAAACTGTTAATATTAGCCAAAATTGTTTCTCCTTTCCATAGTTACTTCGTCTTGAATTTATCCTGTGTAGGACGGGAGCTGTTCTATGCCTATAAAATCAGTGGTACCAGTGTCTGCAAAGCTTTCCGAAATATTAACTACTACAGTTTCCCCATTTTCAAAAGTATCGGCAGGTATTGTGCAAGTCATACTTACATAGATATCACCTTTGCCACCCGAGGTATATTCATATATAGTGAGAACTTTATTGGAACTTTCCGCTTTTATACTTTTCAGAGTAAACCTTATACTCCATGCAGCATAGACATAATCTACCATAACAGTAAATGTAAAGTCTTGTGCCGTATTGAATGCGATCGGTTGACCGTTTTCAATCATTTCACCGTTCACATAAACATATCCGTCTTCAGCGGCGAAATAATCATCAAAGTAAGTACCTTCCCAATCCGCGCTAAACACGAACGACACAGTCGCGCTCACGTCAGCTACGAACGTAAACACAACGCTT
>CAZKLU010000063.1:0-10355 GCA_964553775.1 uncultured Oscillospiraceae bacterium
CACACGCAATGTAATCAATCTCCTCATTAAACCAGACTGACAGTGCCGATGTCAGACAGGTTATCTCCTGCAAAGAGAAGTCCGGATATAATAAAACCGCAAATTTTTTCATATCGCTGTTCTCCTCAAATTCTGTTTAATTGATCTTTGCATTTTTTATAAATCCGCAGCTTTGATAAAAGGCGATGGTTCCGTGTGCATTGTAGTCATCAGTACAGTCTGACAGCAAGCTGAATGCGGCTTTGAGCCTGACGTTCAGCGCGAAGCCGGCATACGCCGGCGAGCCATTATAGAAGGATAGTCAAACTCTGACTGATTATACATAATTTCCGGCAGCTTCTTTTTCCACGGCGGCGCGGTCAATGCTGATCCGCGCCGTCACTGAACTCCAGCCCCGTGCCGCCGCTGCCCGTGCTGAACGCGCCGACAAGGGCTTCGCTTTTTATCTCAATAATCCACAGACTGGCTGAGCGGCAGCTCAAGAAGTTCAGGATTTTCAAGCAGCTTCTTGAGAAGCCGGAGACTTCTTGAATAATAATACCCGTCGGCAAGTCTCTCGTCTATCGTAATGCCCAATTCTACACTTGGACGCATTTCAAATGTACCATCATCGTTGTAGAACGGACGCTTCTGTTTCAGACCTATGGCGCAGAATAAAGAGTTCGTACCCCAGTTTGTAAGATGGTGGTATCCCGCGTCGAGCTTCAGACTTCCGAGGTTTGTCAGCACGATCGAGCAATAGTACGGGTCTGTCGCAATAATACCGGACGGCATCCACCCGTGCCTGTCAAGGAATCTCGCGGCAGCACCTATAAAGAGCCGTCCGGGTATCTTCTGTATGATGTCCATACTCGCGGTGGAGGCATCCTTTACGTCACTGCGGCAGGATGTAATTTGCTGGTAGATTATATCGCGAATTGAATCAAGCGTATCATTGGCGGATGCTTTTACCCTCGCGAGAGCCTCACCGCCGGAATCGGACATTATCTTTTTCACTGTGAACGCGGCGGTAAGCTCTCGCCGCTCGTACATTGTTTTGTTAGCGATGAACCAGTTGAGCTTAGGACGCAGCGTTACGGTTTTCAGCATTGCGGTAACTACAAGCTGAAACAAATTGTACTTATATTCCGGTTCAGCGGCGTTTTTTTCCTCTAAAAACTTCTCCGCTTTTGTGAGATCAACGCACAGACTCAAAAACGCCTCGTTGTCGCACCTGTTTGGGTACATGAGCGGCATAATGTAGTGCATAGAATCAAGATTTCTGAGCTTTACCGCGTCCTTGCGATCTCCTAATTTTCTTGGCATGGAATGTTCCTCTTTCCTTTGATATATTCCGGTCGGTGACTGACCGTAGCGTTGATTTTAACGGTTTTAAGGTACCTTTATTAAAGCTGAATTTTTCACACTGTTTACGCCGCTGAAAAAATAAGCTGGCTGGTTTTACTCAAGGCGAAACGCCGTGAGATCGTTTGCGTGCCTGTATTTTTCCTTTATAGTACCTTTTGAATGATATAAGCTCGGCAAACAGGCACATTGGCAGCGCGGCTATAATATCAACCGCTGAGTGCTGCTTTACGAAAAGTATTGATAAACATATTAAGACAGCAAAAACTGTAATAAGTGTCTTTGTAACTTTTGACGCATCCTTTTCCTTGAGCCATGCGGACGTTATTCCAAACGAGACAGCGGCGTGAAGTGACGGGCATATACCGGTAGGAGTGTCCGCCTTGTATATAAGTCCCACAAGAGCGGACGCTATATTTTCACGGGGAAATGTCTCCGGACGCAGCTCCTGACGACTGGGAAAGATAATATACGCGACTGTCGCGATACTCTGTACGATTATTATGTACGTCTGCAAGCTCGTGAATCCCTCTATATCGTATAGCGCGAACCACAGCAGAGATCCCACTATCAGGAAGTACCATCCAACATAGAAAATGATGAACCACTCGCAGAATGGGATCTTATCGTCAAGAGCGCAGTGTACAACACGGCACCTTTCGGGCGATATAAGATTTTCTGTGATAAAGTAGAACGCGAAGTAAACTAACCACCCTGAAAGCAGCAGAAGGTGTCTGTACTCCGGCGAGGTTATGTTATTAAGACGCAGTTTTCTGTAGTCAACTACAGGGGCTTTCATTGTTTTTGTCTCTCTCCTCACGATCGGTATTCACAGGGTACTCGTTTTTTGGTATATTGTCATACGGAACTACAATGTGCGGCGGTGCTGTTACCGCAAGGCGCGTCACCTCGTCCATAAGATACTCGCTTATACGTTCACGCTCACGGTGTATGGGCGCGGAGGGATCAAACCGAATCGGGTTTCCAAAATAGGCGGTTTTCAGCGCGGGCGCGAGATAGAACGGCACGAAGTCAACTGATTTGCCTGTATTCTTATAGTATAACCGCGCCGCGTTGACAAAGCCTGTTTGAAATTCGTTTATTATTGCGTTGCGCTTGTTTTTCCATTCGGGGAAGATGGCGATACTCCAGCCATCGGCAAGGGCGGCTGCTGTGAGCTTCATTGTATCAATTATCCGTCTGTCGTGATATACGGGTAATGTGTGAGCGTTATTGAATACGCAGACAGAGAGCGGAGCTATCACATAAGACGCGAGTTTATAAAACCACCGGATCCTTTCCGGCTTGCCGCTCCAGAAGTCCTCAAAAGCGTAGTCGGGAACTTCCCTAAGCACCATCATCTGGGAGGTACACCATATAAGACTTTTTTTCGGGGAGAAAAGTTCCCAAAAAATCGGACCGTTCATCTGAGCGTGGTTGCCGACAAATATTACGCTTCCATCGGGCAGCTTCTCTGTACCCTCCAGCCTGTATTTCGGCAGAAACGGAGGTATTACTGTGCGGAGAAATCTGTAAATTCCTCTCGACACGAGCGGCTGCTTTTTGGTTCCGGTGCGTATATTTTCGTTTTCCACACTGTCATCTCCTTTATATACTCAAAGCCGAAAGCTTTATAGTTTTGAATATAGCCGCGGTTCCCTATATTTTCAGTTTCTCCGCCAGATCCTTATCCGGTGAGGCGGCTATCGTTTTATAGTCGGTGTAGATAACCATGCCCGGTTTTGCACCGCTGGGCTTTTTCACATACTTCACCCTCGTTATATCTACCGGAACCCGCCCCGCCCCGCGTCCCTTAGAGTAATACGCCGCAAGCGATGCCGCCTCGCGTATCGTGTTCTCGTCAGGCTCGGAGCCGGCGCATGATATTATCACATGACTGCCATGTATCTTCTGAGCGTGAAGCCAAAGATCTGTCTTGGAGGAGCTTTTCAAAGTGAGCCGGTCGTTCTGGGTGTTGTTGCGCCCGACACGTATCTCATACCCGCCTGTGGACTTAAAACGCAGCGGACCGGAAGCCTGCGTTTTCCGGCGGACGCTTTTACTGTCGGAACGGTTCGCGATTATTCCGGTTTCAAGAAGCTCGGATTGTATCTCGCTTATGTCTCTCGCACTCTCCACTCTGTCAAGCTCTTCCAACACGCTGTCGAGATAGTCAAGCTCCTCCGCGCCTGATTTAACAAGTTCACTGAGGTGCAGCTTCGCGCTTTTACGGCGGCTGTACTCCTTATAATACTTCGCGGCGTTCTGCTGCGGCGTTTTCAGCGGATCAAGCTCGATCTCGCACATACCGCCGTTATAATAGTCCTCGGCGCGTAAAAAAGTGTCACCCTTTTTCATAAGGTGCATATTTGAGGTTATTATATCGCCGCACTCCCTGAGACGGTCAAGATTCTCAGTCTCTTTAAGTTCCTCCATCTGGTTCGCGAGACGCTTCGCGGTTCTGTCACGCACTGTCCTGACACGCCTGGTGATTTCCCTTGTGCGCTGACGCTTTCTTTCCTGCTCGTCGCGCTCCCCGCAGTATGTGTCAAGAAGCTCAGAAAATGAGCCGCGCCTTTCAAGCGAATAGCCGTTTCCGTACTGCAATATCGGCATATATGAAAATTCCAGCGGCACACCCGTCTTCTGCGTCACGATGAATGGCGCAAAGTCCAGACTGTCAACACGCTTTGACAGAGCCTGCAATCCCGCGACAATGCTGTTTCCGCTGTCTCTTGCCTTTGCTTCATAAAGAGGTATTGACACATCGCCGTAAGCGTCAAAGCAAAGCTCCCTTGCTATGAGCGGTGAAATTCCCGTATACGTTTTCACGAGAAGCCTGTCAAGCTGGGCGTTGCTGTCACAGGTCAATATTGCGGATGAGTCGGTTATGTTCCGTTTTCCCTGTGAGGGCGGGAGGGCGTAGATTATACCCGGAGCAAGCACTCTTCCTGTGTCCAGGGTGCCTGTACGATAGAGACAGTCAATAACGTGACCATCGGAGCCTGTCAAAACGAGATTTGCCGTTCTGCCGAAAAGCTCCGCGTAAACGGTGCGTTCCTCAAAGTCTCCGAATGTCCCCGGCGCGTTGAAGCGGAACCGGATGACACGCTCAAGTTCCGGCTGATCTATGGATATGACTCTCGCGCCTGTGAGATGCTTTCTGAGCAGCATACAGAACATGGGCGGCTCCTGCGGTTTCTCATACTTCAGTGTTGTGAGGTGCGCTCTGGGGATCCCGCCGCCGGCACCGATGAGAAGCTCCATTCTTTGCTCGGCTTTCAGAGTGAATACGATCGTTCCGCGTGACGGCTGGTTCACGCGCTCTATTCTCGCGCCCTGAAGCTTCCTGTTAAGCTCCGCGCATAATGCCCTCAAAAATATGCCGTCAAACGCCATTTTTACCCTCCACGATCTTATCAAACAAAAAATTCAACCTGTCACGCTGCCCTGAGAGATATAGATAACCGAAAAGTGCCTCAAGACCTGTTGCCGCGTGGTACTCTCCGGTACCTGTATGCTTGGGCGCGGCGTGACCGTGGGCGTTGCGCCCTCTTGTGTAAACGGACTTTTCCTCCTCGGTGAGAATGGGCAGGATGATTTTAGCGGCTGATGACTGAGCCTTTGCCGACACGATCAATACAGTGTCGCTGTGCAGCCTGCTGTTCGTGCTCTCGCCCGAAAGAGCGAGATACGTTCTCGCCATAAGCTCATAAACAGCGTCGCCGATGTGTGCCAGCGCGAGAGATGAGCAGGCTCGAATGTCGTTTGCTGAAAGCTCACAGGAGAGATAGTCATGTGAAGTCATATAGTCACCGCCCGCTTTATTTTTGCTGTGAGTGTCTCAAAAGCTTCAAAGCCGAAAATCTTTTCGGCTTTGAGCATACTATATCAGATTTTACGCACTATGTCAATGCAAAAATTGCCAAATTTTATGGTTTATATTGGTGAGTATTGCGGACTCATAATAAATCGGGCGCAAAGAATAAGCTCTTTGCTGATATTTGTTTGCTCCGGACTGCAAAAGTCTGGGGCGAGTAACCTGTTTACTCTGTAAATTATAAAAGCGTAACAATTTAAGACAATCAAAGCTCAGACTCCCGCAAGGTGACGGCACGAAACCGCAAGGGCGGGTCTGAGCTTACGCTTAAACTGATTTTTGCGTCACTGTTTATATGTTGCGGGTGTCTGTCTGCTGAAAAGCGATGCCCCCGTTGCCGCTGTTCCCCGATAATGTCAATTCTGAATTTCCGCAGTTCCTCGAAATCAGAATAGAGCGTTTTGCGGTCGGCGGTGGTGCCGTATTCCTCATGCTTTGATGTGATGTCCGCGATGGATAAACCGTGTTCCTCATCCGTTTCCTCCATCATTATCTTAGCAAGATAAAGAAGCTTCAGCTTCTGATTGTTTCCCTTTGACATAATACGTTCCCCTTTGAATCTTTACTCAGGGCAGGAAAAATTCTCCCCCAGAGATCCGACTTAATTTACTGCCGCGAACAGAGTATATACCCGCGTATGCTATATAGGCTCTAATCGCACAGATATTACGCAAGTATATTATAACAGAGATGATGGAAAAATGGAATAGCAGATGCCGCAAATTCTCCGTGGCGGCACCCAGATTCAAAAGATTCTGTTTACCGCCGCGCATGGAGAAAAAGACTTTTGCGCGAAAGCAATATTTCCGCAATTCAAGAACTGCTTTCTGCAGGCAAATGGCTGACACTTCAAGCCGGCAGCGCGGCGGGTGATCGTTGGCTTCAAAATGTAAATTTTTACTCACTAACTTGCCGAACTTCTTGACTTTATGACAATAACATATTATAATATATAGTATAGTAAGAACCTTTCAGGTATCTCTAAGCGCGCGATAAATTTGCTGAGTACAGAACTGAAAGAAAAAGCATACGGACAAAGGCGCATTTTTCTGACACGGCACTCAGCGGATTTTGTCAAGAAGATGTATGCGAGGAAATACTTAAAAGCTCTGAGGATCGCCGAAAGGTAAAGCCCGCGAAAAGTCCTATAAGAAGTCTGGTGATTAGCTATGAAAAAAATCAGGAAACGTTCCCCCATTCCGTTTTACGGGACAGCCATCGCGTGGGTGCTGTGCTGTTTTGCTCTGCCTGTCTATAAGCTCTCATCACTTCTGATAACGGCGGGTATCGCGCTTGTTGTATACGCGGTTCTCTCTAAGTTCTTCCCAGGCGAGACTGTTGAGGTAAAGGAGCCTGTCACGACAGGCGTACCAGAGATTGACGCGCTTTTGCGTGAGGGCGAGAATGTTACAGCCGAAATGCGCCGTCTGCGCGACAAAATCAGCAGCATGGATATTCGCGGCAAGGTCGATGAGATAATTGATCTTACCGAGAAAATCTACAATGACCTCGCCGATGATCCGTCAGATCTTAAACAGGTGCGGCGTTTCTCCAACTACTATGTTCAGTCAACGCTCAAGCTGCTCAGAACCTACGTCAGTATGCAGTCTCAGAATGTTGAAGGTAAAAATATCTCAGGCACACTCTCGCGCATTGAAAGTGTACTTGATACGATCATCGCCGCGTATAAAAAACAGCTCGACGCGCTCTTCGCAAACCAGTCGATCGACATCGACACCGATATTACAGTTCTTGAAACCATTATGAAACGCGAGGGTCTTTTGTGATAGCTGTACCCGTGCGTCTGAGCGTTTGTAAATATACACTGCGCGGCGCGGTAAAATTTGCGGAGCGCAAGCCGCGGCAAATCCACGGAAACTGTTTGCCTTTATTAAGCGGTTTTGCCGCCGCTTAATACAATTCGGAAATTTTTGTCCGCAGGCAGTTCCGCTTATTTGCCCAAAGCCTTAAAACACGAAAATTACACGGCTTAGAGTACGTTTTTCGCGTCACAAAATAAAATGAAAAAGGAGAGATACACACATGGCGGACGAATTTGGAACCTACACTCCCACACTTACATTCAACGCGACACCCCCTTCCGCTGCCGCGGCGGTACCGGAGCCGCAGCCGGAACCCGAACCCGCGAAGCCGGCTCCCGAACCGGAGGAGACAAGGCTTTCACCGGAAGAGATGAAAGCGGTTGACGAGTTTTCAAAGAAAATCGACATCACTGATACTAATGCGGTACTTCAATATGGCGCGTCCTCTCAGAAAAATATCGCGGATTTCTCCGGCAGCACACTCAATACCGTCCGCACAAAGGACATGGGTGAGGTTGGGAATATGCTCTCGGATCTTGTTATTCAGCTTAAAGGCTTAAACATAGAACCGGAGGACGAAAAACGCGGCTTTTTCGGATTCAAGAAAAAAAGCTCTAACAGAATAGCCACGATAAAGGCGCAGTACGATAAGGCGGAGGTCAATGTTGATAAAATTTGCGATATGCTTGAACAGCATCAGGTGACACTGTTAAAAGATGTCGCGATGCTTGACAGGATGTATGAGCTGAATCAGGCTTACTATAAGGAGCTTACCATGTACATCATGGCGGGCAAAAAGAAGCTCAAGGAGTGCGAGGAGACTACCCTCAAGGAGTACCAGCAGAAAGCGCAGCGCACAGGACTTCCGGAGGACGCTCAGGCGGCGAACGATTATGCCAACATGATAAACCGCTTTGATAAGAAGCTGCACGATCTGGAGCTTACAAGGATGATCTCAATACAGATGTCACCGCAGATACGCATGATCCAGAATAACGATACCCTGATGATCGAGAAAATCCAGACATCGCTTGTGAACACTATCCCGCTATGGAAAAGTCAGATGGTTCTCGCTCTGGGTCAGCACCACTCGCAGCAGGCTATGGAGGCGCAGCGCGAGGTAACGAACATGACAAATGAGCTTCTGAAAAAGAACTCGGAAATGCTCAAAATGGGCAGTATAGATATAGCTAAGGAATCCGAACGCGGAATAGTGGAGCTTGAGACTCTCAAGCAGACAAACCAGTCGCTTATTGAAACTCTCGAAGAGGTTCGCAGTATACAGGCGGAAGGATCCAGAAAACGCCGCGAAGCGGAGACAGAGCTTGTGAAGATAGAGGGCGAGCTGAAGCAAAAGCTGCTTGAAATAAATAAATAATAAGCAATTACAGATAATAACCTGTAAAATATATTAAGCGAGGTTAAATCCCGCTCAATGTATTCGGAGCCTGAGAATGCTCTTTATGGCGGGAGCGGGACGGAGATTTAAGGCTTGCGGTATGTGCCGTGCGGTCAGGAATCGTATATTTCGTTACCGCGTTCAGAGACTTGATATTTGAAAACGCAGGGAGCAAAAACGCGATCCTTCGGGGGATCCGACAGAAACAACACGCTGCAAAGAGGTGATATAAATGAAGCTGTTGAAAAAGCGTGAAGTATCGATAATCGTTTTCGTGCTGGCGGTACTTATTGCGACACCTCTCGGCATGAAGATTAGTCTTCAGAGAGCTGCGGACAAGGTCAGAAGCGGCTTTTACAACGGCGTATACCTTGAGGATGAGAATTACACGACACAGGGCGCAAATTCGTATTTTGAGGACATCAGCCACAACGCTCTCGGTCTGATAACCGTCGGTTCCAACTACGATGCTGTGTCAGCCGAGACAGCCGCCGTCAAGGTTGCCCGTGAGCGGCTTCTTGCCGCTGAAACAATAGAGGAACAGAGCGAGACAAATGAAAGTCTCGTCTCAGCCGTTGACGCGCTCACAGATGCTTTGCAGAATATGGAGTTATCCGAAAGCGACTGCGACAATTTTCTGTCATACAGCGAGAGCTTCTCCGGCGCGGAGGGTGCGCTTATAAACTCAGCGCGGCACTATAACGATTCGGTTGAGGAGTTTGAGACGGATGTACTTGGCAGATTTCCTGCCGGTGCTATCGCGAAAATTTTTTCGGTGAGGCTGCCTGAGACATTTGGAGGTGCGAATTGAAAAGAGGATCATTTCACATAAGGCTTGCGTCATTCATCGCAGCGGTCACTGTTTTATGCGCTGCCCTCTGCTCTACAGTGTTCGCCGATGTGCTTTCAAGTGATAAGAAGGCTTTTGTCTATGATGAGACAGGTTCGCTGTCGAGCGAGACAATATCAAGTGTTGAAAGTACGAACACGACGCTTCAGAGCAAATATGGTGCGGAAATTTATGTTGTGTTTATAAACTATTTTGGCGATGCCTACGCCGATGAGTACGCTGTGGAGCTTTTTAATGAGTGGGAAATATCAAATAACGGTATGCTGCTTGTCGTCTCACCGCGTGAAGGCAGGGGTGGAATAACAGTCGGATATGATATAGAAAGTCAGTTTCCCGATGACACAAAAAACGAGTATCTTAACGATTACTTCTGGGACAGCTTTGACGCGGGAAAGTACGACAAGGCGGTGACGACTCTTGTCTCTGAGCTTTCCGACTGGTACGATGAGGAGTATACCTCATCATCGAACAGCTACAGCGGCGATTATGATCTTTCGCAGGAGCCGTATTACGGCGATGGTTATTACTACTATCATGAGTCTTCGAGAGGAGGCGTAATATCATTGTTCATGATTATTGCTGTGCTGTTTGTTATAATCTTCCTTTTCGCGTGGATTAACGACAGGCGGCGTTACAGAGCGTATTACATGGGTCTTGGAGTGCCGATGCCGCCTTACCACTTCTGGTTCATGTTCGGCGGTCCGCACAGACACGCTCCTCCGCCGCCCAGAGGACCGAGAGGTCCAAGAGGTCCCGGTGGACGCGGACCCGGAGGACCCGGTGGACCCGGAGGAAGACCACCCGGCGGTGGCTTCGGCGGAGGCGGACATTCCGGCGGCGGTTTAAGCAGACCGTCAGGCGGCGGACACTCCGGCGGCGGCTTTGGAGGTCGCGGCGGTGGCGGTTTCAGCGGCGGCGGTCATTCAAGCGGCGGCGGTCATTCAAGCGGCGGCGGACACTCCGGCGGAGGTTTCGGAGGAAGACGCTGAGCGGAGTATCTCGCCACGCACAAGGTCTGAGGATATGTGATTTTCGAGAAAATACAGAAAGACGCTCCTT
>CAZKLU010000064.1:0-6107 GCA_964553775.1 uncultured Oscillospiraceae bacterium
TGGGTCGTCAGCGCGGTTCCGGTCTTGGCGGCGGACATGATGAGCGTGAGCAGACATTGAACCAGCTTCTTGTCGAGATGGATGGCTTCAACACCAATGAGGGCGTTATCGTTATGGCGGCAACAAACCGCGCTGATATACTTGACAACGCTCTCTTGCGTCCGGGACGTTTCGACAGACAGATATATGTCGGTGCGCCGGATATAAGAGGACGCGAGGAGATTCTGAAAATTCATTCAAGGGGCAAGAGACTTGGCGATGATGTTGACCTCAAGGGTATCGCGAAGAGTACAACAGGCTTCACGGGAGCTGACCTCGAAAACCTTATGAACGAAGCCGCTCTTCTTGCCGCGAGACGCAGTAAGCCGTTTATCTCGATGGAAGAGATTGACGAGGCTGTACTGAAGGTTGAGATGGGTCCCGAAAAAAAGAGCCGTAAAGTGAGCGATAAGGAGCGCAAGCTCACAGCCTACCACGAGGCGGGTCACGCTATTGCCGGACGCTACCTTGAGAATGTAGACCCCGTTCATTTCATAACCATCGTTCCAAGACGCGGTGGTGTCGGTGGCTTCACGCTTTTCAGACCGGAAGAAGATCAGTCTTTCGCGTCAAAAAGCCGTATGCAAGAGCAAATAGTTATGGCACTCGGTGGACGTGTCGCGGAAAAGCTGTTCCTGCACGATATATCGACAGGCGCGTCCGGCGATATTCAACAGGCAACAAGTATTGCGCGTAAGATGG
Organism: uncultured Oscillospiraceae bacterium; assembly: GCA_964553775.1. Classification (GTDB taxonomy): domain Bacteria; phylum Bacillota; class Clostridia; order Oscillospirales; family Oscillospiraceae; genus RUG626. The sequence goes on from CAZKLU010000064.1 coordinate 742, forward strand.
TAACAGTCTACGGTATGTCAGACAGATTGGGTCCCATATCGTTCGATTCGAGTGAGCACAGTATCTTCATAGGGCGTGATTTCGGGCAGACAAAGAGCTACTCGGAGGAAACGGCGGCTACAATAGATGAAGAAGTAAAGCGCATATTCGATGAAGCAACGGTGCGGTGTGAGGAACTGCTGAAAAGTCACAAGGAGGAGCTTATAGCAACGGCTGAGTACCTGTTGGAAAATGAGTCGATGACCGGCGAAGATTTTAATTACCTCTGTGAGCATGGAAAACTCCCTGAGCCGAAAAAGGAAATTGAAGAGCCGCGTAACCCGATAGTTGATGATATTCAGGTTGAAGCGAGAGAGAAGCTGAAACACAAGCGGGAAAAAACTATGCGTTTTCCGTTTGAGACGGATGATTTTGCGGAGAACGCGGATAATCCAGAGGGTGACACTTCGGCGCAATAGAGCAAGATTTGCTGAGATTGAAAGCTATGCTGAGTTTGTAAAAGATATTTTACAAATTTATGCGTGATGTTGCCTGATGATAATTTACAGAAAATTCAAAGTTGAGAATAATTCCGGCTCTGAGAAAAGACGAAAGGGAGACTTGGAAAGCCTCCCTTTTTGAGAGAATGTTATGCACGAATAATTTCAGCACTTGCGGGTGGCTTTCCGAAGCAGCACACAGCCGCGTGATGTCCCTCAAACGGGTACAGCGTCGCGTTTATATCCGGAGATGGCGTGATAATGGAGCCGTTGTGAGAGCGTGAGAACACAAGTGTTTTGAAATTGAGTGACCTGTCACCGGATATTTTGAGATAACTTTCCTTCAGAACCCAGCAGTCGAGAAAATCAAAGAGAAGCAGCTCAGATTCAGCACACACCTTCGCCGGAACGTTAGGAGAGTACGCTCTTGAACGCTCAATATCGCACCCGCACGGCATATCTCCAATAGCGACCATAACGGCTGAAGCAGTGTGGCTGAGTGAGAAATATATGTCCGGAGCGTTGGGAAAATATGGCTTGCCGGATGGCATTATGTGTACCTCCGGAGCGACAGAGCCATAAAGACGCATATAGACGATTGAGAGCAGAGCTCTGTCATCAAGAGTGTCGCTGATGTAGGCGTGAATCATAGATGTGCATTTCCTTTCAGATATAACTGTCAGATATTACCGCGCACTAAGTCTGTTGTTGTACAGTTGAGCGTAATTGACTGTGTACTTTACACCTCATTTGCGAACAGGTCAGCTGAGACTCGCGAATATAAGGCAGTTGCAAAAAGATAAACCGGAGAGCGTAATGTTTGAAGCGGTTTTCCGCTCACATTATACCACACAAATCAGCATTTGTCGAGCAGTTTATTTTTTCCCGTCAATATAGTCCTCTATTGCTCTCAGAAAATATTTTCCATATTTGTCCGCTTTGTATGCTCCGACACCTGAGACGTTGAAAAAATCGGACATACTTCTCGGTACTTTTTTAGTCATATCCGCAAGAGTCGCGTTTGAGAAAATAACATACGCCGGTACAGCTTCATTTTTAGCAAGCTCAGAACGCAAAGCCCTCAGTGCTGAGTACAGATTTGATTTATCGATGTTAAATTCATTGTTTGATAGTCTGACAGACTGCTTCTTATCCTCAGCATTATTCTGTTCGTCTTTTCGTACCGACATTGTGACCGTCTTATTTTCAAACAGCACCTCCGAAGCGGATTTACAAGGCTCCAGAGTTGAAAACTCCGTGTTGGTTCTCACATATCCCTGCTCCTCCAGCGCGTCAATAATGGCGCGAATATCCTTTGCCCGTTTACCTTTCATAATTCCGTAAGTTTTCAGATTCTGTAATCCGAGGTCAAGAACACGCTTGCTGTGACTTCCGCGCAGTATATCGACTATTATCGTTTTGCCCGTATAATATCCCAAAAACTTCTTTGCTCTCACTATGCACGACAGCACCATCTGTGATGATATGGTAATATCCTTTTGAAAATATTCTCCCTTACAGCACCCGCAGTTACCACAGGTCGGAGAGTGTGGCTGACCGAAGTAGTCAAGTATCGTACCGCGAAGGCAACGTGTTGTTTTGCAATATGCCGCCATAGCTGAAAGCCGTTTCATGTCACGCGCACGCGCCAAAGTAAGCTCCTCACTTGTAAGACCATCACCTCCGGAATTTGAAATGAGAAACCTCGCCGTCTGAATATCGCCTGGAGAGAACAGCAAAATACAATCCGCCGGTTCACCGTCACGTCCTGCGCGTCCGGCTTCCTGATAATATGCCTCGATACTTTTTGGCATATTGTAGTGTATCACATATCCAACATTTGACTTGTCGATTCCCATACCGAAAGCGTTTGTCGCGACCATAACTGTGCAGCGGTCGTATTGGAAATCGCTCTGATTCTCAGCGCGTTCCTGCTCAGAAAGTCCCGCGTGGTATCTTGTTGCCGGAATACCGTTATCAGTGAGTACCTTATGTACCTGCTCAACTGCCGAACGTGTAGAGCAGTAAACTATACCGCTCCTGTCAGCTCTCTCACGCAGAAGATTCAGCAATACAGGCAGCTTGCTATCAGGTGTGTACACATCAAAATAAAGATTCGGTCTGTCAAATCCCGTGACAACACAGACAGGGTCATTTAGCTTCAACATTCGAACAATATCCTCCCGCACCTCCGCTGTAGCTGTCGCGGTAAAAGCGGCAGTGACAGGTCTGATTGGAAGTGTCGAGAGGAAATCGGCAATACGAAGATAGCTCGGTCTGAAATCCTGTCCCCACTGCGAGACGCAGTGTGCCTCATCTATCGCCGCAAGCGATATTGGTATGCGCCGGACAAGAGACAGGAAGCTTTCAGAAGTAAGTCTTTCCGGCGCGACGTAGATTATTTTGTACCTGCCCTGACCGGCACGGGTAATAACATCCCGATATTGCTCACTGGGTAAAGTGCTGTTAATATATGCGGCACTTATACCGGCAGAGGTAAGCGCGTTTACCTGATCCTGCATGAGTGATATGAGCGGTGAAATAACAAGCGTAACACCGTCAAGAAGCATTGCGGGAACCTGATAGCAAATCGATTTCCCGCCGCCTGTAGGCATTACTCCGCACACATCGCGACCGGATAAAATACCGTCAATAAGCTCCTCCTGCCCGTACCGAAAATTTTTGTGTCCAAAATAATGTTCAAGAACCGTATATTTGTCTGTCATATATCATTCATCCACCGTGATTTCATATATTACGCTGTTTTTGGGGTCGGTCACTAATACTTTGCCCCTTGATACAGCAATAGACGCAAGCTCGCTTGACGGGAACACGCACTCACTGCCATCACCTAAAACTACCTCAGCCTCTGTGTCCGCTACAGGTTCACCCGCAAGCGTCACAGTGTCCGAAGCTGTACCGTCCGCAATGGTGATTCTTCTAACTGTGTCAAAATCAAGCACATACAGATAATTCTCATCAGTCGCAAGTGAAATCGGTCGGTAGAAATTCGCTGTCTTGCCGTCTATAAAGTTAAGTTCTCCCTCAACTCCGGCGAAGAATATCCACTCACCTGTGCTGACATCAAGCTTTATTATGACACCATCGTCTTCAACAGCTATGTACAGGCTGCCATCATCAGCGAAAGCCATAGATGACGCGCTGTACGGCAAAGTCGCGACATAATTTACCTCTAAGCTGTCAGCGTCAAGTGAATTCAGCGTTGTTTCACCCGAGCCGAGATTCTGCTGGATGTAGTAGAGCGTTCCATCTGACGAGAAACCGAAATCGCGTATATCAGACCACGCCGCCTCGGTGTAGTATATGAACTCAGCGGCACCGTCCGTTACACGCATGAAACCGTAGTAATATTCATCGTCGGTATTCTGCCATACTCCGGTCAATATATACAGATCTCCGTTGCGGCTGCACACTTTATCCGCAGTGATATATGCCGGTTCCAGATTTGTTGTCGTAACATTTCCATTCTCAATTACGCGAATAACGCCGCTGTCAGAGACAACTACAGTTTTTCCGTCCGCAGTTATATTCTCCGGTGACACAAATGAAGAGTCTTTGAGAGTGCCGTCAACAAAGTCGCGCTCGCCGTTTCCGGCATAGACACTAACGTCTATATCATTCGGGTACACAAGCGATGTCTCCACAAGATGTTCCACCGGTTCAACAACTGTAACGTCAAGAGTAACTGTCTTGTTGCGGTAATGACCGCGAAGCGTCACATCACCTGTGTTAAGCCCTATAAGTCTGTTGCCGTCAACTCGTGCTATGTTGTTTTCAGAGTATGTCCACTCTATCTTATCGGAATCAATATCCTCTACATCACCATTCGGCTTTGTCTTCTGCACAACAAGCTTTACACTCGACTGCTCCGTGACAATAGTTCTGTTCGGCTGCATTGACACAATAGACGCGTTTTCTGTCTGATATATGACCGCAGCTGACGCTGATGTGGCTATACAGCCCATGAACGCCGCCGCCATCGCCACAGACGCTATTCTGCGGAGCATTACACTTCTTGCTATAAAGGCTTTGCGATTATTAAGACGGTTAAACTCATCCATAAGCTCACGAGCATTCTGATAACGTTTTTCGGGATCTATTTCCACACACTTTCGTATCACGTTTTCAAGTGCCTGTGAAACTCTGCCAGAGAGCATATCGCGTCCGGCGTAAGGTATGTTTCCTGTCGCCAATACATGCAGAATAACACCCATACTGTATAAGTCTGTGCGCTCGTCTATCTTCCAACTGAGCGAATTAGACGGCAGCTTTCCAAAACGCTCTTCAAAAATCCGGTGATGTCTTAAGCTGCCGACAAATTGTTCAGGCGCGGCGTACTTAAATGTAACCCCCGCACGTTTGGTTGAGGTTCCGGGATGCTTTGATATTCCAAAATCAATAAGGACAAGGCGGTTATCGTGTGTCACCATGATATTCGAAGGCTTCAAGTCACAGTGAATTATCGGAGTGGGCAGCGTGTGAAGATAATTCAATGTCTGCGCGAGCTGTTCACCCCACTCGCATATCTGACTTTCATTGACCTTTTCACCGAGCTTTATAACCTGATCGAGTGTACAGCCCTCAATGTAGCTTTCTACAAGGAATGTTCCCTCGTTATTGTTGAATATGTCGATAATCTTCGGCAAACTTGTATGGTTGAGCCGCTTCAGAAACTCAGCCTCGTTCGCGAGATCCGCATAGCGTTCATCAATGAACTTGACGATCCATTCGTTGCCAACGCGCAAATTTCTCGCTAAAAACACGCGGCTCATACCTCCGCCGCCAATTTCTTTAAGAAGCTCATACTTGCCGTAAAGAGGGGAGAGATCAAGTCCCTTGCCGACCTCAGCGTCATTGGCACCTGCA
>CAZKLU010000064.1:6207-9964 GCA_964553775.1 uncultured Oscillospiraceae bacterium
GATAATACCCCGGATTGCTTACGCTGCCGGATATCGAGCTGCCGTCTGTCTGAGCCGTTTTTGCGCGAACCGTAGTCATAATGTCAACACGCTCAGTCTGCTCGTTCAAAAGCCGTTTATATGTTTGGTTGCGTTTTCGTGAGCATATTAGAAATATCGACAACGCGACTCCTATAACCAGAAGAACCGCAGCTATGATGGCTAATATAGTATCCTGATACATTATCTCTGCCTCCGATCAATCCTAAATTCACATCAAATTGACAGTAAACGACAAGGAAATCATCGTTTACTGTACCTTATAGTTTCAAAAGATATTCATTTATCCGGTTCAATATACAAATAAGCTCCTGCCTTGTCAAAAGCGCGTCCGGCGAAAACGTATTCTCACCTGTTCCGCGCATTATTCCGGCATTGCATAGAGCGTAAACAGCGTTCTGTGTCTCCTCTGCGAGATTGGCAATATCTGTATAGGGAATATGATCTTCCGTATCGGTCAATCCAAGATTTTCCGCTATTTTCAAAGCCGCGGATGAGCGTGTCACACTGTCTAAGCTGGCGTTGGCACTGTCAAGATTGAGAGCGTCATAAAGATCTTTTTCCGTAACCGTATCGCGGTATCGGCTTAGGAGTGTAACCGGTACTAAATTGCTGTTCACAGCGTTACTTATCTCGTCCATAGCCCAAGCCGACGGTATATTCACGGGATAATTGGTGCCGCGAGTAATAATTTTATGCGTCTTTGAGTATTCCTCGATGGCTGGGGCAAAATACGCACTGCCGGAAGTGCCGTCTATGAACTCACCGTTTTTATAAATACCGCCCATATCGGCGGAGCAGTCCATCATAAAAAAACGACCGTTAATGTAAAACTCATTCCATGTGTGGGTTATATGATTCCCTGTGAGCTGATCTTCCGTCCACTCGCCGTCAGAAGTAATCGCTGTACCGTGAACCTTTATACACGGTATGTTCATCTCCAAAAGAAGCGACTGAACAAGATTCGCTATACTCTCGCAAACACCGCGCCGTTCAGACAACACCTCAGACGCTGAAAGTGTATCATAATAACCTCGATTGAATGCGTCTATATCAAAATAGATATTCTCGCAAATCCAGTCGTGTACCGCTCTCGGAGCGTTTTCAAGACCTCCGGCTTCAGAGAGAAGTGTTTCAGCGAGAGACGTTATCTCCGCGTTTTTTTGCCAGCTTGAGGGACACCAGTTTACCCAGTGTCCTTCAAGCTCTGTGTTGTTTTCATATACGTTGTTTTCCGCACTTGCTTGTGCAGCCAATGCGGTAAGTATACATAGCGCAAGAATAAGCGGTGCAATTCGTTTCTTCATCACCAAATCTTCTGGAACAGCCTGTAGAGTATAATCGCCGCGTCACCGCGTGTCATGTCCTTGGAACCTGAGAACGTTCCGTCGGTACGATACACCACAAGATTCTCGCGTGTAGCGAGAGCAACCTCGGACTGCGCCCAGTTATTCACTGTGTCACTGTACTTGCCAAGATACGTTGAAGTGTTTGACGGTGTTTTGTAACCCATCTCTTCTTCAAGAACTCTCGCCGCAACAGCGACAATCTGCACCTTGCTTATCGTTGTGTTCCCACGGAATGTGTTGTCCTCAGCATAGCCGTTTATATAGCCCGCTTTCGCGCTCGAAGCCGCCGCGTGATAGTACCAGTTGTTTGTTGTAACATCGCTGAACGAGCAAACAGCACTGTTGTCAAGCTTGCCAAGCGCACGGACGAGCAATGTCGCTATTTCAGCTCTTGAAATTGAATCATCGGGCGCGAATGTTGTTTCTGTTCTGCCCTCGATTATACCCTTTGACGCTAAGTAACGAATAGCGTTTTGCATTTCTGCACTCTTGTTGGATATATCGGTAAAATCTTTCTCATTCTTTTTTATTGTATAATTACCGTCTTCTTTGACTTTGCCGCCTATTGTATTGTTTGCGGGATTAAGTTTGCTTGAGATTGCAGTGCCATCATCTTTCGTAATCGTCTTATATGTTGTGTCGTCTTCTCCGGCAGGTAACGAAACTGTGACAGGGCTTGAAGTCGTAACTTTTACAGTGTCAACTGTGTCGATTGAATCATAGACAGCCATACCTGTTCCAAGACTTTCAGACTTAAACGTCAGCCGTCCTGTTGTTTCAAAATCCTCTTCAAGGTCGGAGAACTTGAACGTCAGCATATAAGTTGGAGTGCTGACTTGAACCTTGTCAACACTTGTCTCCAGCACGTCAGGGTCAACGAGTATCGTGATCTCGCCTGTCTCATCGGTTGTGAGCGTCACGGTATTCGAGATAATACGCGCAGTAGTAACACCGCCATTTACGAGTGCTGTTTCGACTGCCGAACTTGTCTGCGCCGCGATAGCCGCAAGTTCTGTGATGTTAGCCCTGTCAATTAAAATCTCGTTTCCTGTCACTGATTTGCTTGCAGTGTTCGAGGTCGTCTCTTCCGCATAGAGGGTAGCGAGGTCAACACCTGTTGCTGACTGCTTCTGCTCATCGGTCATGGAATTGGTGAGTGCTTCGACAGCTTCAACAGCAGTGTTGGTGTCAGTGACGGATTTGAGTGCATCGGTGTCAAGAACTACAGACGCACCGGGATCGGTAATGTTGTAGATGTAGGTTTCGGTGCCGGGTATTTTAACATCGGTGAGAACTTGTATGGGGACAGTGGAATAATTGTCATCGCCTGATTCACCGTTGCCAAGCTGACCGTATTCGTTCCGCCCCCAAGTCCATAGGGTGCCATCAGATTTTATCGCCGCTGTGTAAAAGCAGCCGGCACTTACAGTGACAACATCGTCCAAAACTTTCGCAGGAACACTTGAAATGTTTCTCGTACCGTTGCCAAGTTCACCGTAGCTGTTATTTCCCCAAGTCCATAGGGTGCCATCGGATTTTATCGCCGCTGTGTGCCCATCACCCGCACTTACAGCTACAACATCGTCCAAAACTTTCACGGGAACGCTCGAATCGGTTGTCGTACCATTGCCGAGCTGACCGGTAATGTTCCTTCCCCACGTCCAAAGGGTACCGTCGGATTTTATCGCCGCTATATGCCCATCACCCGCGCTTACAGCTACAACATTGTCTAGAACTTTTATAGGAACACTGGAACTAGCTGTTGTGCCGCTGCCAAGCTGACCGTAGTCGTTATTCCCCCATGTCCAAAGGGTACCATCGGATTTTATCGCCGCTGTGTAATTCCAACCTGCGTCCGCACTTACAGCTACAACATTGTCTAGAACTTTTACAGGAACACTGGAACTAGTTGTTGTGCCGTTGCCAAGCTGACCACAGTTATTATCTCCCCATGTCCAAAGGGTACTGTCTGATTTTATAGCTGCTGCGTGAAACATACCCGTACTTACAGCTACAACATCATTCATAACTTTCACAGGAACAGTCGAACCAGTTGCCGTGCCATTGCCAAGACGACCATAGCTATTACTTCCCCAAGTCCAAAGTGTACCATCGGATTTTATCACCGCTGTGTAAAGACAACCAGCACTTACAGTGACAACATCGCCCAAGACTTTTATTGGAACACTGGAACTAGTTGTTGTGCCGTTGCCAAGCTGACCTAAGTCGTTTAATCCCCAAGTCCAAAGAGTACCGTCTGATTTTATAGCCGCTGTGTGATTGTGACCCACACTTACAGTCTGATATTCGCCGACTTTGCCCATATCATACGCCCTCGCGCTCCACGGACACGCCGCCGCAAGAAGCAC
>CAZKLU010000065.1:0-9952 GCA_964553775.1 uncultured Oscillospiraceae bacterium
TCTTATGATGGATTTTCCAAAAATGAACTTACCGCCTTTATTCATCTGCGGCACTTTATAACACCTCCTGAATTTGAATTGTTTTGTTTTAATCGTGTGAGCTTATCTCGATAATAAGCCATATTCCGAGACGCAAACTCCTTCCAACAGTTCAACGGCTCATATCCGGCGACAGCATTTAGATACCACGCCGCGCCGCCGTTCAGGATGAGACAGGAATATATCGCGGCGTTGCGGACAAGGCTGACAGTCGGCAGGTTCGCTATGAGTTTTAAGGGCGTTCTTTACGTTTATTTTACAGGACTATGGTAACAGATTTGACTTAACAGATTTATTATATATCCGTAACCGAAAGGAAACAAAAATAATTATAAAGGAGAAATTTGAAAATGAAAAAAAGATCGGCACTTGTACTTATCTGTATTCTGGCAGTATCAATGCTCACCGGATGTACAGTCTCACAGTCGGAAACGACATCGGCAGACAGCGCAGACTCCGTTTCGGGTACGGTTTCGACAGACGGATCGACTTCTATGGAGGAAGTAATCGGGATATTGGGTGAAGCGTTTGAAAAGAAATATAGCGGGATTACATTTACATACAATCCCACAGGCTCCGGTTCCGGCATTACGGCGGTGCGGGAAGGACTATGTGACATCGGTCTTTCAAGCCGCAATCTTAAAGACGAAGAAAAGTCCTCCGGTTTAACCGAAACGGTTTTGGCGTATGACGGTATAGCTGTAATTATTCACCCCGACAACCCCATTACCGATCTTACTATTGAACAAATCGCGTCAATTTACACCGGAGAGATAACAAATTGGAGCGAAGTTGGCGGCAGCGACGCTGAAATAGTTCTGATTGGTCGCGAAGCCGGAAGCGGAACACGCGATGGGTTTGAATCTATCACCGGCACCGAGGATATTTGCGCGTACCGTCAGGAACTCACCTCAACGGGCGATGTGATTACCGCCGTATCATCCAATTCAAACGCCATTGGTTACGCTTCTCTTGCGGCTGTGAAAAGCAGCGTCAAGGCACTCTCCGTTGGCGGCGTTGTACCGGGCGAGGAGACTGTCAAAGACGGCAGCTACGCGATTCAGCGTCCGTTTATTCTCGTCACGAAGTCGGATACCGAGCTGTCTGAAGCGGCGCAGATGTTCTTTGATTTCGCAACATCCGAAGACGCTGCGGAGCTTATATCCGAAGCGGGTGTTGTGGCGGCAAACTGAACCGGCTTTGATTCGGAGCCGGAACTTGCGGCTCTGAACCTTTTGGGAGGAACTTTATAAATGAAAAGAAGAAAGCAAATATTTGAAACCGCTGTCCACGGGGTGTTCCTCATTCTCGGACTCATTACAGTAGGGTGCGTCCTGCTGATTACCGTGTATTTGATTATTTCTGGTATACCTGCAATAATAAAGATTGGTCTATGGGATTTTCTTTTCGGCACGAGGTGGGCATCCACCGCCGCCGAACCGGAATACGGCATACTGCCCTTTATCCTCACAAGTATTTATGGAACCGCCGGAGCTTTGCTTATTGGCATTCCCATAGGTTTTCTCACCGCAGTATACCTCGCGAAGCTTGCTCCGAAGGGAATACGGGTTGTTGTCACAAACGCTGTGAGTCTGCTTGCGGGAATCCCGTCAGTCGTATATGGTCTTGTGGGTATGCTCGTTCTTGTGCCAGGCATCAGAACACTATTCAATGTTCCGGACGGCGCGAGTCTGCTTGCGGCGATCATAGTGCTGTCAGTTATGATTCTGCCGTCAATTATCAACGTATCTGTCACCGCGCTTGAAGCTGTGCCAAAGGATTATGAGGACGCTTCATTAGCACTTGGCGCGACACCGGTAGAGACATATTTTAGCGTTTCGGTACCTGCCGCAAAAAGTGGAATCGCAGCCGCTGTCACCTTGGGTACCGGCAGAGCTGTCGGTGAGGCAATGGCTGTCATGATGGTATCGGGCAACGCCGCGAATATGCCGTCGCTTTTTGAGAGCGTTCGTTTTCTCACAACCGCTGTTGCAAGCGAGATGTCCTATTCTTCGGGATTGCAGCGGCAGGCTCTCTTTTCAATCGCGCTGGTGCTGTTTCTCTTTATCATGCTGATTAACGCGGTGACAAGTTTCTTTTTGAAGCGAAGCAAGGAGGGTTAAAGTGGAGAAGAAGAGTATTTCAACGAAACGAAAGGCAAATATCACCATTTTGAAAATCCTGATGGGTATTTCCGCAGCTTTTACCTGCGCTCTTGTGCTGTTCGTTGCGGTGTATGTACTTATGAAGGGGCTGCCAGACATAACATGGGAGCTTCTCACCACAAGTCCGAGTTATCTGAAGCACACTACGGGAATATTGCCGGATATTCTTAATACGATATACATAATTGCCGCAACACTTATATTTGTAATCCCAATCGGAGCGGGCGCGGCTGTGTATCTCAACGAATACGCTAAAAACAAACGATTGGTATCTGTAATCGAGTTTGCGGCGGAAACACTTTCGGGAATCCCGTCTATCATTTACGGGCTTGCGGGTATGCTGATTTTCAACAGAATTTTCGGAAAATCGCTGCTCTCCGGTGCGCTTACCCTCGTTGTTATGAATCTGCCGAACATTATGAGGACAACTCAGGAGAGCTTAAAAACCGTTCCTCAAAGTTACCGCGAGGGCGCGTTCGGTCTTGGCGCGGGGAAATGGCGCGTTATCCGCACAGTTGTCCTGCCCGAATGTATTGACGGCATCATCACCGGCTGTATTCTCTCGGTGGGAAGAATTACAGGCGAATCGGCGGCGTTGCTTTTCACGGCAGGTTTCGCGCACGAGCTGAACGGCTTTTTTGCGGGTCTGCAAAGCTCCGGCGCGACACTGACAGTTGCGTTGTATCTTTACGCTAAGGATCGGGGAGATTTTGAGACAGCGTTTGCGATAGCGGCAATATTGATGGTTCTGACTGTGATTATCAATTCGCTTGCCTTGCTTGTCGGCGTAATTTTCAAAAGAGAGGAACATATGACTTAATTTTAACCGTTGATTGGCGGTATGTCAATGAGAAAATAAAACTTTTTGTGAGGTAAATTTAATGACAGATACGATGATCAAAGTGAATGACCTGTGCCTGTGGTACGGAAACTCTCAGGCACTGCACCATATTTCTATGGACATTCCGGACAAAGCCATTACAGCACTTATAGGACCGTCAGGCTGCGGGAAATCCACATTCCTGAAAACTCTGAACCGCATGAATGATCTCATACCCGGAGTAAAGATAACAGGAGATGTCAGCTTCGGCGGTGAGAATATTTTTTCTCCGTCAGTTGATGTGAATATGCTCCGCAAGCGGATCGGCATGGTTTTTCAAAAACCGAATCCGTTCCCAATGAGTATTTACGACAACATAGCCTATGGTCCGAGAACGCACGGAATAAGAAAACGCGCAAAATTAGATGAAATCGTAGAGCGTTCTCTCAGGAGCGCGGCAATTTGGGATGAGGTAAAGGACAGACTTAAAAAGAACGCTCTCGGTCTTTCCGGAGGTCAGCAGCAGAGGCTATGTATCGCACGGGCATTGGCGGTGGAGCCGGAGGTGCTTTTGATGGACGAGCCGACAAGTGCGCTTGACCCGATATCCACATCCAAAATTGAGGAGCTTGCGATGTCACTCAAAGAAAACTACACGATAATTATTGTCACCCACAATATGCAGCAGGCGGTTCGCGTTTCAGATAATACGGCTTTCTTTCTGCTGGGTGAAATGATAGAGTTTGGCAATACCGAAAAAATATTCTCTATGCCAGATGACAAGCGGACAGAGGACTATATCACGGGGAGGTTTGGATAATGCGTCAGAAATTTGATGAACAGCTTGCGATTTTGCATAAAGAGCTTATTATGATGGGTGCGCTCTGTGAAAACGCTATCGCTCTCTCCGCAAAAGCGATGAGCGATGGAGATTTGTTAAAAGCCGATGAGGTTTTTGAGCTTACAGCGCAAATTGATCAAAAAGAGCGGGATATTGAGACACTTTGTATGCGTCTGCTGCTTCAGCAGCAGCCGGTGGCAACGGATCTGAGAGTTATTTCCTCGGCACTGAAAATGGTAACTGATATGGAGCGAATCGGAGATAACTCCGGCGATATAGCTGAAATTGTCACAATGGGGAACATCACAGCGGCGCATGATAAGCTGAATATCCGCGACATGGCACTTGCCGCGATTAAGATGGTAACGGACAGTATTGATGCCTTTGTAAAATACGATGTGGAGCTTGCAAAAGCTGTTATCGCTTATGACGATGTTGTTGACGGACATTTCAACCGGATGAAAGCCGCTTTGATAGAAGCTCTGCGTGACCGCAACGCCGATGGAGAATACGCGCTTGATCTTTTGATGGTTGCCAAATATCTTGAACGCATGGGCGACCACGCGGTAAACATCGCAGGCTGGGTGATTTACGCCGTCACAGGGAGGAAGGACGCGAACTGATACGCCATGCCCAGATCCGAAATTCGTTTCTGTTTCGAATATGTTTTGACCGCTCTCTCGGAATGACGGCGCGGTGGGCGAGGGGAACCGGTAAAATTGATTTTCAAGTATGCCGTAAATTTATGCTTGACACAGAGAAAAAATTGTTATATAATTACAACATATGTGTTGCGGACGCGGGTGCCGGTTCGTGTTATACTCAGAACCGGACATCGGCTCGAAAAGCGCGCTGCGCCGCGAAGAGGGAGCGGTCAGCGGCTATTCCAAAAGGCTTTCAAGGTAATCGAAAGCCGATTTTTCAGGTTTTTTTCGGCAAAAAGTTAGTCATTTATAACTTTGTACCTTCAAGTTTGCGGGTTCGCTGTGACGTATTCAAAAATCGGAGACTGCTGAACCGTAAGCCGCGATTTGAAGCGCACGGAGACAGGTTTCCGGTTTGCTTCATTCAGAGCGCGAAAACCCTCAAAGCGTGAAATTTCTTTGCTGTTGAGTATAACATTCGCGTTCATGTCAGGAAAACAGCAAAAATCGAGGATCGGCACGGTTCTCAGAAAAGAATAAAAAGGCGGAACAGAAAAATGATAGATAAAGAACTTATGAAGTTGTCCGGTGACAACAAAAAATACATCTTTTATACAGTCGCGCTTCAAATACTCGGTTCGCTTGCAAATATAGGCACTACCGCGTGTATTTGTTTCATGGTTTATCTTCTGACATGTGACGCGGCGGCAGCTCAGTATCTATGTCCGGCACTTTTAGCCGTTTGCTGCGTTATAGTGCGCTACATAGCTTCAAGAGCGACGGGAGATATTCGTGATTTGCTCGGCAGAAAGGTGAAAAAAGACCTCCGCGAGAAAACGTATGAAAAAATCGTCCGTCTCGGCGTCCGCTCAACCGATGGAATGAGCATGGCGGGACTGACGCAGGTTTCTATGGAGGGTGTTGAGCAGCTTGACCTCTATTTTTCGTCATATATTCCTCAGTTCTTTTTCTCAATGATTGCTCCGTTTCTGCTGTTTATCATCTGCGTATGGATCGACTGGAAAGTCGCTCTGGTGCTTTTATGCTGTGTGCCGCTGATTCCTGTTTCAATCGTTGCGGTTTCAAAATACGCTAAAAAAATATTCGCGAAATATTGGGGCAAATATACCTCGATGGGTGATAAGTTTCTTGACAGCGTTCAGGGGCTTACAGAACTGAAAATCTTTCGCGCTGATGAACGACAGCACGGTAAAATGAACGAGAGCGCGGAGGAGTTTCGCAAAATAACCATGAAGGTTCTTGTCATGCAGCTCGCGAGTACAACAATTATGGATCTTGTTGCCTATGGCGGCGCGGGACTTGGAATTGCTGTCGCTGTTTGGGATGTCGTGAACAATGGACTGGATCCGATTGCAGCACTGTTCCTCATTCTGGTCGCGGTTGAGTTTTTCCTGCCGCTCAGAGCGTTCGGTTCCGCGTTCCATGTCGCGATGAACGGAGCAAGCGCGGGAAAGAAGATACTGTCGCTTCTGAATATGTCTGACCCTGTATGGGGTGACAGGAACCCTCAGTCCAATGAAATAGAGATAAACAACGTCACGTTTTCATACGATGGCGAGAGAGATGTTCTGAACGATATATCAATGACATTTCCCAAAACAGGCATGACCGCTGTTGTAGGAGAGAGCGGCTGCGGAAAATCAACGGTTGTGAATATCATTTCAGGCGCGTATAGACCCAAGAAAGGTGAAGTCACCGTTGGCGGACTGCCCGTTGAAACGCTGTCGAGAGAGGGCTACTACAGCCGACTTGCTGTAGTCAGCTATAACACCTATATTTTCAGCCAATCCGTCCGTGAAAACTTCCGCCTTGCAAAGCGTGATGTTTCGGATGAGCAGATTTACGCCGCGCTTGAAAGTGTTAATCTTGCGGAGTTTATTCGTGAAAACGGCGGCTTGGATAAGGAGATAACGGAGGATGCCGCAAATATCTCAGGCGGTCAGAAACAGCGTCTCGCGCTTGCGGTGTCACTTGTCGCCGACAAGGATATTTATGTATTTGACGAGGCGACAAGCAACATTGATGTGGAGAGCGAAGCTATTATCATGAAAAACATAACCAATTTAAGCCGCAAAAAATCGGTTATCGTTATTTCGCACCGTCTGGAAAACGTAGTACCTGCCGACATGATATACTTCATGGAAAGCGGCAGAGTTCTGGAATCCGGCACACATAAAGCTCTCATGAAACAAAACGGAGGATACGCGAAGCTGTACACAACGCAAAAATCACTTGAGAACGGAGGAGCAGCATGAACGCTAAAACAAAATCAAGGCGCGGCGGGGCTAAAATTATGGCAAGTCTCATTGTCCTTCTGGGCAGTCTCTCTTACATAATGGTTCTTGCCGTTATCAACGGAAGTTTCGGATTTGTCTGCGCTATGGGCGTGACATTGTGCGGTTCTCTGGGAATAGCGAAATCGCTTGGCGAGAATATTGCTCTTTCATATGGTATGATTATGGCACTCGCTATCGGCTGCGGAGTGCTGAGGGGTTTTCTGCGCTATCTGGAGCAGTATTCCAACCACTATATAGCGTTCAGACTTCTGGCTGTTCTGAGAGACAAAATATTCGGCGCGCTTCGCACACTCTGTCCCGCAAAGCTTGAGAGCAAGCAAAAAGGCAGCATTATCGCCATGATAACATCGGATATTGAGACGCTTGAGGTGTTTTACGCGCACACAATTTCTCCTATATGTATCGCGGTTATAGTATCCGCTGCGGTTATTCTGTTTGTCGGATTTACGTCAAGCTGGATCTTAGCTCTTATCGCGCTGGCGGGGTACCTTATAATAGGAATAGCGGTGCCGTTTATTACGTCCGGTATGCTGAGAGAATCGGGAGTGCGCTACCGTAAAGAGTTTGCGTCGTTTAACGCATATTTTCTTGACAGTATCAAGGGTATCAGGGACATCGTATTCAATAACGCCGGTGAGGAGCGCAAAAACGAGGTCAACCGCCGCTCTGACATACTTCTTGCTGAGACAAAACGTATGAAGCACGACACCACAAGGGCTTCGGCGTTCACAGAACTTACCGTCTCTGTTATGATTCTTATTACACTTGCGGCGGGAATCCTGCTTGTCCGAAACGGCAGTCTGACAACAGGCAGAATGGTTATCGGCATGACAGCGGTGTTTGGCAGCTTCGGACCCGTAATAGCTGTGTCGGCACTTCCGGGCAACCTCACGCAGACATTCGCGAGCGGCGACAGGGTTCTTGACCTGCTTGCGGAGGAACCGGCGGTGGAACCTGTACGAAATGGTAAAGAGATAGATTATGAGAATCTTAAGGTTGACAACCTGACATTCGGATATAACAGCGCGGAGCCGGTGCTGAAGGAAATCTGTATGCACGCCGAAAAAGGTGAAATAATCGGCATTGTGGGCGAGAGCGGCTGCGGAAAATCAACGCTTCTGAAGCTGCTTCTCCGATTCTGGCAGAAAAATAACGGGAGTATCTGCTATAACGGAATTGACATTGACGATATAGACTCTGACAGTCTGCTTTCAAACGTTACTATGGTAAGTCAGGCGACATACCTCTTTGATGAGACTATAGACGAGAATCTTCGCATAGCAAAACCGGACGCGACTGACGAGGAGCTGAAAACAGCCTGCAAAATGGCATCAGTACACGATTTTATCAGCGGACTTCCGCAAGGCTATGAGACTTCCGCGGGCGCGTTGGGTGACAATCTTTCCGCCGGAGAAAAGCAGAGGATCGGACTTGCGAGGGCGTTTCTGTCCGGAGCGGAGCTTATACTTCTTGACGAGCCGACAAGCAATGTTGACAGTATCAACGAGGGTATTATTCTTAAATCGCTCAGGGAGCAGAAGCGGAAAAAGAGCATAATTTTAGTATCGCACCGTGAATCAACAATGGCAATCGCCGATAGAATCTATCGCGTTGAAGATGGGAGGATGTACGAATGCCAAAAGACGTAGAGACAAAGAGGGCGCGGGAAAAGAAGATGGTGTCGCAGATGATAGCTTTGTACTGCAAAAAGCGGCACGGAACTAAAAACGGGTTATGCCCCGACTGTGAGAAGCTTGATACATACGCGAGGGCGCGTTCTGACAAATGCCCGTTTATGGAGACGAAAACATTTTGCTCAAACTGCACGGTGCATTGTTACAAGCCCGAAATGCGCGAGAAAATCAGGGAGGTAATGCGCTTTTCGGGTCCGAGGATGATATTTCACCATCCCGCAGCGGCTATACGTCATGTAATTGAGACTAAAAAAGAGAAAAGAAAGTTAGAGGTAAAATCATGAGCGTAAAACGACTGATATTTTTGATTTTAGGCTGTGTATCTTTAGGACTTGGGTGTATCGGAATTGTATTGCCGATACTGCCCACTGTGCCGTTTTTCCTGTTGACAGTATTCTGCTTTTCTCAAAGCTCGCAAAAACTTCACGACTGGTTTGTCGGGACTAATTTATATAAAAAGCACCTGGAATCTTATGTTCAGAAAAAGGGCATGACGGTCAAGACAAAGGTGGGGATAATAATTCCGGTCACGATTCTGATGAGCATTGGTTTCGCGCTGATGTACATAAAAGCTGTGTATGTTCCCTGCGTAATTCTTGCTATAGTGTGGGTATGTCACATTATTTATTTTGTCTTTGGAGTAAAGACTATAACGGCGGCAGGAAATGAAAAATCCGGAGAGGGCGTTTGAAGCGGGTCAAATGCCGTGCGATGGAAGAAAAAATCCGCAAGTGTGCCAAATATATTGATGGTTCCTGCCGGTGCGGATATTTTCACCGCAGAGAGTCCGTTATATAATATCTTCACTCTACCTCTTGACTTTTTGAGTGAGTGTGATAAAATTAGATTATAATGGTTTTGTATATCATACTGTGAATTTGAACGATTGGAGGCGGTGCGTTATAGAAAATGAAAATACAAGAACGACTAATCCGGAATATAGAATGAATCCGCTTTCTGATTTGGTATTCAGTTGGATATTTCAAAACATGGAGAGTGCCGATGCCGCAAAGAATCTGATTAACGCTGTTTTACTCAACATATCGGAGGAACCCATTGCGGAAATTACGGAAATCACAAGCCAGTATCAACAGATGGGAGACACTCCGAGTGGAAAGCTTGGCAGGCTGGATGTTAAGGCAGTCACAGCGGATGGCGAAAAAGTAGACATGGAAGTGCAACTGGCAAAGCAGGATTTTTTCATTGACCGTGAGTTGTTTTACGGCGAGAAAATTCTCATCGAGGACTTGAAGGCAGGGGAATCTTATCAGAATATGCCAAAGACTACTTTGATTGCATTTACAGATTTCCTTGTGAGAGTTGATAACAAAGATATTGTACAGCCGATTAAAATGATGTACATGAAAGACCCGATCAGACCGGCAACAAACAAAATGCGAATTGTTATTGTCCAGCTTCCGAGATTTACAA
>CAZKLU010000066.1:0-9814 GCA_964553775.1 uncultured Oscillospiraceae bacterium
CCCCTTGACAAATCGCTTATTGAGTATTGCTCTTTTCTGATTTGCCGTATCAGCGTACTACCTCCTGCAAAACCGTGTTCGCGACTTCTCCTGCCGCGGTGCTGCCCCAGCCGCCCTCTTCTATCACAACAACAAACGCATAGGGCATATTGTCATCATCGATAAAGCCCACGAACCATGCGTTTGGTTTCTTGTCACCGCCGACTTCCGCCGTGCCGGATTTCGCGCAGAGATTCAGCCCAGGAAAGTTATCGTCACCATAAGTTTTGGCAACACAATAGTCCATCATTGATGAAATCTTTGTCGCAGTGGACTGTGTGATAAGTCTCTCGCCGTCTGATGAGGACCATACCGATGATTTGAGCTGAGTCATTTTCACTGCCTTGCCGCTATTCGCGATTGCCGCGACAAATCTCAACATAGAAGCAGGGTTTACGGCATCATTGTATTGTCCGACTCCCGACCACGCTATATTTATATCGTTATCTGAAACATCATACCGCCCCGCTGCGGTGCTTATCGAGTCCACTGTCTGGTTCTCCGTAAGACCGTACTTGCTTGCGTAGCTTTCAAGTGTATCGGCTCCGAGTTCCATGGCAAGCTGCGCGAACACACAGTTGCATGACACCGCTAAAGCGTCCTCAATGTACATTGAACCGTGCGCCGATGTGCATACAATGTTGTCGTTTCCGACTTTGAGCGAACCGGTGCAAGTGAACTCACGGCTGTATAGATCGTTTATATTTTCAATAGCCGCCGCAAGTGTCACAAGCTTGTATGTTGAACCCGGTGTGTACGTTGATGACAGGAACCGATTCAGATACACACCTGATGTATCATCCTCCGCTATTTCCGGCGGGTTCTCAGGGTCAAATGTCGGTGCCGATACCTCGCATATAATTTCGCCAGTTTTGTAATTCATCACCGCGACAACACCGTTTCTGCCGTTGAGAGCCGCCAGAGCTGTCTTGTTGACCTCCGCGTCTATTGAAAGCTCCAGAACCGCGCCGCCATCCTCAAGCGAATATATTCCCGTTATCGGGTTGTAACCGAGAAGCTGTGATGAGTAACATCTTAATGCGCCTGTGCCGATGTTCCCGCTCTTGTCGCCAATTATGTGAAGCGTTGACTTGCGTATGTCTGTGTCTTCTGCGTATGTTCTCGTTCCGTCAATAACCTCTGACAGCACAATTCCGTTTCTGTCGGTTATTGTTCCGCAGTTAATGCGTCCGGAGCTGAAAGCGTTGCCGTTTATTGAGGAACCTGCCCATTTCTCGCCGTCCATAGCGTATTTAACAACATAGAAAACAAGACCCGCAGCTATCAGCACAACCACCGCTATAACGGCGTATGCGCGTCTTCTGACCTTATTCACAGTGAATCTCCTTTCTGCTATTTATATCGTGCGCCTTACTCATGGACGGAATACTTTTGATTTGAAGGTTTTATGGAAATCGGCACACAGTGTTTTCACTTGCAAAAGCTCACATATTTTGTTTTTCCGATTGTTATTTTAAAGTTTCTAAACCGTGCCAAACACTCAAGCCGATATTTTCAGCTTCAGACAGAATCTCGTCCCGCTGAACCTCCACGTTTGGGAAGCCTCACCGCGAAGCTGCCGTTCTGCCTCGTATCGGACGCTTTCACGAACGCCAGAAGTCCCCAGCACGCTATCAGACTTGAGCCGCCCTTTGACAGGAACGGGAATGTCACACCGGTAAACGGCAGTATATCGAGTGCGCCGAAAATGTTCAGTGCCATCTGTGTCAGCATAATCACAGCCGCGCCGCAAGCCGCTATTGTATAGAACGCGCTTCTTGCACCGGCTGCCGACTTTACGGCAAATAACGCTATCACGATAACCGAAATCGCCATCATGAGTGCGACTATAAGCCCCATCTGCTCACAAGTCAGGCAGAACACCATGTCCGTATCGGCGGCAAAAATGCTGTGAAACCACCCATGTCCCACTCCGAGACCGAAAAGTCCACCTGAAGCCGCCGCCGCCATAGCTCTTGCCTGCTGGTAGCCGCCTTCGTTGTAATATTCCCAAGCGTGTCCCCATGTCGCGAACCTCTCAGCGATGTACGGTTTTGCGCTCACCGCTATAAACGCGGCAAATCCCGCTCCCGCTGCCGACAGAAGTATTGTCGCGAAGCTGCCGGAGCGCATAAACGCTATTACGAGATATGCGGTAAAGAACACAAGTGCCGTTCCGAAATCACCCATCATAGCAAGGCATCCAACGCAAAGTGCCGCGAAACCTACAAACAGAATGAGGTTGCGTTTTGTGAAGAGCTTGTCCAGTGTCGCGGCTCCGGCAAAGATGAAGCATATTTTTACAAGTTCTGACGGCTGAAAAGATATGCTGCCGATTGAGAGCCAGTTTTTCGCTCCGAATATGCTCTCTGCCGTCATTAAGTTTACAGCCAGCAGCAGCAGTCCCGCTGCGGCGATTGGTATTCTCATATTCCTTGTTCTGTCGAGATCCCGCATGAACCAACCGAGCAGCCAATACAGAGCGATTGCAAGTACGAGGCACAGCGTCAGTTTTAATAGCGCGTCAGGATCTGAGCCGGAAACAATTCCGAATCCCGTAGCTGTCACAAGAAACGCCAATGTCTCAAGCTCAAACCCCACACGTTTCAACACTCTTGTCAGTATGTAACAGAACCACACAGCAACAAGAAGCACGATAAACGCTATTGGTACATATATGTTCAAGTTCTCTCCGACTGCCGCGCAGACAGCGATTCCAAGAAACAGTATATACTCCGTCAGCATGATAACATTCAGTGTCGGGCTTACAACTTTTCCTGGACGCTCACGGCGTTTTGCCTGCTCACGTTCCTCTTTTGCTGATGCCTTGACAAAATACATGATAATGCCGCCAAGTTCTATCGCGTCACCCGTATTGACAGGCTGAGTACCTGAAATTTTCTTGCCATTCACCTTGACACCTGATTTTGAACCTATATCGAAAATCGACCAGTTTCCATCGGCATCTCTTGTAATAGCGGCGTGAGTCCGTGAAAGCGTCGGGTACTCCAAGGTGACATCCGACGCTGCGGAGCGACCTATTATATTCTCCCAGTGTTCAAGAGCAATCTTTGCTCCGTTCGGAAGTACGAGATGACCCCATACCTCACGCTCACTCCGTCCCTCAAGCAGCGACTTGGCGCACTGGGATACTATCAGAACGGCAAGAAGCGGCAGAATAAACCTTACAGCGAATGTTATGTACACAGCCGCTGTTTGAACCGCTTCCTTTGAAAAAAGCTCTGTTATCCAATACGCAAACACGCTTGAATCCATAGCATTGTCCTTTCATTTGTTTGCTTACGAGAGAATGATGCCTGTTTTACGGCATACTTGCGGGCATAATGATTTGTCGGCGCACGTTAAACTCGCGAAATTATAATCAAAGCCCGCGAACCGCGCTGAATTAAAGAAACAATATTCCCGCTTTCGTCAGATTGGATGTCCTTAAATTTTTAGCAAATGTATTTGAAAGCATATCACACTGGGGGTTTGCATATGATTAACCTCCAAATACAACTTACAGCAACTCAAAATACAAACTCTTTCCGGCTTTCAGACATTTGTTTTACGGGTTTTACAATTCCTGAATTTTTATTCGATCAGGTTTGAACTTTACGGATTGCGTATTTTGTTTTGTTGGCTGTTTTCCTAAAACTGCTGGTTTTTCGAAAAGCCTTCAGAGCGAGAATCTCATAGTTTTAGAGTATAACGCTGTGTCTACAAATTTTCATGCGCGATTTATATTTCCCTGTGCTTTCTCACCTGACGTTTCTCCCGCTTCTCCTCAGCATCCGATTCCACGAGTATTATATCATCGCCTATTCTGCGAATGTCATTCCATGGGATAACGTAATCATCGGTTCTGCCAAAAAGACCGAAAAACTTACAGGGTCCCGGAACTACTATTGCTACAAGCTGACCTGTCGCAATATCGAACGTAATATCCTCGGCATAGCCAAGGCGGAACCCTGTACAGACGTTTATTACCTCTTTGCAGCGCAAATCTGCTATTCTGCATACCGCCATTTAAGCACTCCTCCTTTGCTGCAAGTATATGCCGCATCGGAAGATAAAATGTCACTCAGTTCAAAAAGTCCTTGAGCTTCTTGCTGCGGCTTGGATGACGCAGTTTTCTCAAAGCTTTAGCCTCAATCTGGCGTATTCTCTCGCGTGTGACGTTAAATTCCTTGCCGACTTCCTCGAGAGTGCGGCTCCTGCCGTCAATTATTCCGAAGCGAAGTTCCAGAACCTTCTTTTCCCTCGGCGTTAGTGTCTCAAGTACGTCCATGAGCTGCTCTTTCAGAAGCGTAAAAGATGCTGCCTCGGCGGGTTCCGAAGCGTCCTCATCAGGTATGAAGTCACCGAGGTGCGAGTCCTCTTCCTCACCTATCGGTGTCTCAAGGGAGACAGGTTCCTGAGCGATTTTCAATATGTCACGAACTCTGTCCACCGGCATATTCATCTCATCGGCTATTTCCTCCGGCGTTGGGTCGTGTCCCAACTCCTGAAGAAGCTGACGGCTCACACGAATAACCTTGTTTATCGTCTCAACCATGTGTACCGGTATGCGGATAGTTCTCGCCTGATCGGCTATAGCGCGTGTTATCGCCTGACGTATCCACCATGTTGCGTAAGTCGAGAACTTATACCCCTTCTGATAATTAAATTTGTCCACTGCCTTTATAAGACCAAGATTGCCCTCCTGAATGAGGTCAAGGAACAGCATACCGCGTCCAACATACCGTTTCGCGATTGAGACAACGAGACGCAGATTCGATTCCGCCATCTTCTGTTTTGCCTCTTGATCGCCGTTAGACATACGGATAGCAAGCTCCAGTTCCTCCTCTTGCGTCAGAAGAGGAATTTTGCCTATCTCTTTGAGATACATTCTCACAGGATCGTCCATCGCGAAAGTGTCGGCGAGCGCGTCGGTACTTTCAAGATCTTCTTTTGTAATCTCCTCAATATCCTTTATCTCCTCTACCCCGGGAGCAATGTCGGAGTCCATAACCTCAAGTGCCTCCTCATCAGTTGTCTCAATCCCGAGTGTTTCAAGCATATCGTAAAACTTGTCTATTTGCTCCTGATCGAGTGCCAAATCCTCAAGACAGGTAAGCTGCTTTACTGACAGAGAACCTGTTTTCTTGCCGTCCCTCAACAAATCCTGAAGCCTCTGCATTGCCTGTTGCTTTCGTTCCTCGTCAGTCAGCTCCTCGGTTCTATTTTCAACGTCCTGTTTAATTATTTTTTTCTCGGACATTTTTATCCACCCATTCCCTTTCTAAGTTTTAAATGTTCCATATACGCCAGCTTCGCCTCGTCATCATTCCCTGCCCTCGACCTGAGTTTTTCAAGCTTTATTACATTTATGTAATTTTCGAGTGCTTTCTCCGCGTTTTTGTCTGATACGGGCTGGCTTAATATATCAATAAGCTCCTCCGCTTCATCTGATGTCAGCCCCGCTGTCAGAAGCTGCGCCGACAAACCCGCGCCGCTTTCTAAACGCGATTTTATTTCCTCAAATATATTGCCCAAAAAATCAGAGGAAAAATCCTCTTTTGTCATATTTACGGCATTTATTAGCTCCGGATCCTTTACCAGAAGCGAAATCACTCCCTTTTCAGCTTCAGCGGATCTGATATTTGAATACCGCACAGCGCGAGACTTTGGCTGAAGATTCGTGTCTACTCTCATAATTTCACGTTCACGTTTTTTCTTTCCAGCGGCTTTTTTGCGGTTAATTGTGCGCTCCACCTCGGCTAAGACGGATTTTTCGCTCACTCCCATTATCTCAGCCAGCTTTCTTGAAAATATATCGCGTTCTATATTGTTAGGCACAGATGACAAAAACTCTGTCGCCTCACGCGCCGCGCCGTTCCTGCCGTCATTTGTTGTGAGGTCATACTTAGCGCATATTGCTTCTATCTGATAATCGAGACGGTTCTCGCTTTTATCAAGAAGCTTCTCAAATGCCTGTGCGCCGTTTGATTTGATGAACTCATCAGGATCTTTTGCGTTGGGTATTTGCAGAACCTTAACTCGCAATCCCGTCTGCTCAAGCATTGGTATTGCGCGTTTGGAAGCTTTCGTACCCGCCGCATCGGAATCGTAGGCTATGACAACATTATCTTTAGTATTCTTAATAAGTCTCGCCTGCTCGTTTGTGAGTGCGGTGCCGAGAGAAGCAACAGCGCAGTCTATACCAGCTTGATGCAGTGACACAACATCGATGTTGCCCTCAACTAAAATAAGCATATCGCGTTTTGTTTTTTTAGCTAAATTCAGTGCGAAGAGATTCCGGCTTTTGCTGAATACAGGCGTATCCGGCGAATTTAAGTATTTCGGTTCTCCGTCATCCAAAATACGTCCCGAAAAGCCCAACACACTGCCGCGAACATCGATAACAGGAAATATGAGCCGGTTTCTGAACGTATCGTACACTCCACCGTTTTTTGCCGGTTTCACAAGACCCGCGTCTAAAAGCTCCATCTCGGTATAGCCCTCGTTTTTCATCTCGTTTGCCAGTGCGTGCCATTCATTGGGAGCGGCTCCAAGACCGAAGCGAGTCACCATTTTAGGCGATATACCTCGTCGGCGTATGTAATCTATGGCGGCGGCACACTCCGGCTTTTTCAGATTGCTGTAGAAAAATTTCGCGGCGGCTCTGTTAAGCTCAAGAAGTCTTGTCCGCTTTGAGCGAGTCTCACTCGATACTCCATCATCAGGCACCTCAAGTCCGGCGCGTTTTGCCAGAATCTCAATCGCGTCGCGATACTGTACCCCCTCAATGTCCATTATAAAGTTAATAACACCGCCGCCCTTGCCGCAGCCGAAACATTTGTACGTCTGACGGGACGGCGAAACCGAGAAGGACGGTGTTTTCTCACTGTGAAACGGGCATAGGGCAAACATATTACTGCCGCTGTGCTTAGTAAATGTTACATAATCAGACACAACATCAACTATATCGGTTCGTGAGACAAGTTCGTCAATAAAATCTCTCGGTATTGCCATGAATACCACACATCCTGTTTTTGAATTTATTTATCACATACTCAAAGGAAACATTACTTATCGTAACGATGAATACGCTGTACGCTGACCGCTGCTGTGTGCGGAACCGATACCGTTTTGCGTTTTTGCGGCTCGTTATTTTATTGTCCATGCCATCGGAACAAAAATATTGTTGTAGGTTTCTATCGCGTAAGGATCGGTCATTCCTGAAACGTAGTCGGCAACGGCTGTGCGTACACCGTCTCTTTGAGCTATATCACGGTATTCCTTCGACATTTTCTCCGGAGCATTGATATAATAGTCAAAAATGCCGCTGAGAAGTCCTTTAACCTTGCGTTCTTCGCTCTTTATTTGAGGATTGCTGTAGACTTCAGCGTAGAGAAAATCATAAAGCGTATCAACGGCTTTGCCAATCTCCTCGCTCGCCGCGATAATGCCGTCCTCGCACCCCCTCGTAATGACATCGGTTGTGATAACACTTATCCTGCCGCTGTAGCTTGTCCCAAGAACGTCAGTTACGGATGAGGGAACATCGCTTTCTTTAAGCGTACCTGAGCGTATAGCGTCATCTATATCGCTGTTTATGTAGGCTATTTTATCCGCGATACGCACAACTTGCCCTTCGAGTGTCGCTGCAAGAGGGTTGCAGGTGTGACGCAGTATGCCGTCACGCGACTCGAACGTGAGATTAAGCCCCTGTCCGTCTTTTTCAATTATATCGACTACTCTCAGACTCTGTTCATAGTGCCGGAAACCTCCGCTGTCACTCAGCAGCTCATTTAATGCGCGTTCACCGGCGTGACCGAACGGAGTATGCCCAAGGTCGTGACCGAGACCTATGGCTTCTGTCAGATCCTCGTTAAGTCCCAATGCGCGGGATATAGTTCTGGCTATGCGCGTAACCTCCAGCGTGTGCGTGAGACGAGTGCGGTAGTGGTCGCCCTCCGGTTCCAAAAATACCTGTGTCTTCTGCTTTAGCCGACGGAATGCTTTTGAGTGGGTTATTCTGTCAACATCGCGCTGAAATACTGTACGCACATTGTCCTCCGGCTCAAATACAGGACGACCCTTGGAATTCTCGGCGCGTACACCAAAATCACTGACTATAATTCTCTCCAGAGCTTCTCGTTTTTTCCGTATTGCATCACTCATTTGGATATTCCCCCGATAGTTTTATCGGCAGAAAAGCATAGTTCTTTATCCTTTTTGATTGTGAATTTTTTGTGATGAGCGTTTTTACGTTGCGGCGCGTTGTTTTACGGAAAAAATTATATAAAGTCACCTTGAAAAACTCAGACGCAGATGGATGCCGGATTCTTTTGCCCGCTGATTCCGCCTCAAAAGCCTGAAATACACAAGACATTCCCGCACTTTTCGTTTTCATCAGCAGACAATGAGTTATAATATTATTTATAAATTAAAAATTATCAAAGTCAGTTATATTCGCGCAGATAATATTTGCGGAGTTCGCAAGTCAAACTGAGTTTATATAGAAACAATTTGATATTAAAACATAATTGCCGTAAAAGAATACTCAAAAATTTTGCGTTCCGGCTGCTTGTGCGCGGCAATTCCAGCAAGCGGTTTCAAGGACAGGAACCTCTTTTGGACTTTAAGTGCAAGTTCGCCGCAAAACCTGACAGCTTGCTTGGGAAAAGAAAGCAGCGAATTTTTACTGTATGTTCGTCAATGCAATATCCCACGAGAAAATCTCTTTCTATGTTGAATATGCTCCACGAAAAAAATTCTTGACGCGGAGTAGTTAGATGTGGTAAAATCACTATCGGTTGCTTATTATGCAAAGCGGCTGCCTGAAAAAGGAGCAGGAAAATCTTGGGCAACCATAGAGACAAAAAGTGTTTGCAAATTCAGAACATTCTAATAGCCGCGTTAGCTTTACATTACAGCAAGGAAATCAATTTTGACGCAAGCTCTGCAAAAACGATGAATTGGTTTCCGCAGCAGCATCTTTATCTATCATAAATTTTGTGTACAGAGTATCACACAAAATTTACGGAACATTTTCAAAGCTGAGAAACTTTTCGGCTTTGAACATAGAAACGGAGGAACAAAATGGTTTCAATAGAAATTTGCCGCGATGTATTATCAAGAGCGTCCGCTACAGGCGCAGATTTCGCGGAGCTATTCGTCGAGGAAAAACAGAAGCACAATATCAATATGCTCTCGATGAGCGTAAGGGGGATAGACGATGTACTTTCCTACGGTGCGGCAGTGCGCGTATTTAAGGGCTTAAAGTGCGTCATGGCAACTACAGTTGACACGACACGCGAGGGTCTTATGCGCTGCGCGGGACGCGCCGCCGAAGCTCTTGGCGAGGGTTTCCCTATGCTGCAAATTGTCCTGCATGAGCGCGTGAACGCTAATGTCCACCCCGTCAGAGCCGTGCCGTCTGTGGCACCCAACAAGGAGAAAATTGACATTCTCCGCGAAGCTGTTTCAGCGGCGAAGGGTTACGATGACAGCATTGTTCAGGTTGACGGGAATTTTCTCGATAATGACAGAAGAATACTTGTGGCGAACACCGAGGGACTTTACACAACAGACCGCCAGATTTCGACACGCCTGTTGATATGCGCGACAGCCGAGCATGACGGCGAGACGCAGAACGGCAACTGCAGACCCGGACGCGCAATGGGACTTGAGATGTTCGAAACGATAAGCCCCAGCGAAACGGGAATACAAGCGGCTCGTCAGGCGGTAACAATGTCACGCGCCGGATACTGCAAGGCGGGTATGA